>CAYZOI010000064.1:0-8069 GCA_964480145.1 uncultured Dehalococcoidaceae bacterium
CTTGGATTGAGCCTTTTCTTCCTTCAATTCGGGGCCCGGTTCACGCGTGACGTATACCTTCTGGCCAGAGGCAAGGCACTGTGATCGAGATAAGTCCCGAAATCATGGCGCTGGTACTCCTGGTGACGGTACTTGCCGGTATCCTGAGCGGCTTTCACATCGCCCTGGTTTTAGCCGGTGTGGCCACTATCATCGGCTATTTAGTTATTGGGCCACCGGTAGCCTGGTTGATGTACAGCCGTATCTATCACATGATAATGAATCACAATATGCTGGCCATTCCGCTCTTCACTTTCATGGGAGTCCTGCTGGCAGAATCGACGCTTGCCGAGAATCTCTATGGTGCTTTGCACCTGTGGCTGGGAAGACTGAGGGGAGGATTGGCGCTGAGTACCCTGGTACTGGGCACGATTATCGCGGCCGGCCTGGCGGTTGTCCAGGCTTCAGTAAGCATGCTGACCACTATTTCCCTTCGCTCAATGCTGGAGAGGGGTTACAGCAAGGAGCTGGCCTGTGGCGTAATTTGCGCTGGCGGTACCCTCGGCATTCTTATTCCCCCCAGTATTATGCTGGTCATCCTGGGAATGACGGCCAGCCTGTCTGTAGGCAAGTTGTTCTTCGGAGCCTTCATTCCTGGCTTTATCCTCTCCGGGCTATATCTGACCTACGTTGCTGTTCGTTGCGGGCTGCAGCCGCAAATAGGTCCCCCGGCACCCGTCGAGGCAAGACAAATCTCCTTTGCCAGAAAGGTAACCCTGCTTCTGGGCTGGGTATTTCCGCCCCTGATTATTATAATGTCAGTTCTGGGAACGATATTCTTTGGCGTCGCCACTGTTTACGAGGCAGCTGGCGTCGGGGCTACCGCCACGCTTCTGGTCACCATTGCCTGCCGAAGGTTCAGTATGAAGTTGATGAAATACGCCATGCGAGAGACTTTGCGAGTTACCGGTTTTGTCATGCTCATAACGGCATGTGCCAATGCTGTCGTGGGCGTTTTTATATATTTCGGTGGTAAAGAAGTTCTTAGCGACCTGATTCTGTCTATGCCTTTCGGACGGTGGGGTGCTTTCTTCGCCATCATGCTGACCGCATTTGTCCTGGGCATGTTTATCGACTGGATGAGCATCATTCTAATCGTTGTATCGATACTGGTACCCATTGCGCCCGACCTGGGGTTTGACCCGTTATGGTTTGCCCTGATGCTCTGCGTTAACCTTCAGATGTCCTTCATGACCCCGCCCCTCGCCCAGGCGATATTCGTCTGTCAGGGAAGCGCCGACCCGGACCTGGGAGTAACCAGCGGTGATATAATTCGCGGGATAATTCCGTTTGTCGCCCTGATAATAGTAGCGCTTGGCTTGTTCACCGTGTTTCCAGAGTTGATGCTGTGGCTACCGAGCAAGATGATCGGGTAGCTTCTGGTATCTTAAGCCTGCCGGATGGTCATAAGGCTAAATTCATCAGCCACTGCCGGGTAAGGTTAAAGCAAAAATCGGCAAAATCAAGGCTTTTCTGATAAATAAAATAAGCCTGAAAGCTGCCTTCGGTAGATATGGTAACCAGCAATATGGCGATGATAGCCCAGGCAAACGCCTGGGACAACGTTAATCTTGATTTAAGAGACAGAAATTTCGTGGTTCGGCTGCTTCTCAATGGTTATGGCTACTCCTCATCAGGCAACTTCTCCGTCATGGGTAATTCCTGAACCGGCAGTTTCAGTTCCTTTTTCAGAGCAACGGCATTGCGCGGCGCATACCCGCGCCAGTGATTGTTGAAGAAGGCGAAAGCGAGTTTGGTCTGCTCAAAGGCGGGCCTCGTTCTATCTGCCAGCTCCCTTATCTCTTCCGGAGAATACAGGTATTTATAGCGCGTCTCGCTATCGCCGGTCCACCACGTTTCCCGGTTGCGCCCGTGAAAGCGAAAATAGGCCACATCAGCCGTTAGTGGAATATCGGCGGCGATGGAGGACTGGAACTTCGGTTCATCAATCTGCACCCAGGCAGTGTTGTATTCCCTGAGCAGTTCCGCAGTGTGCGGGTCGTCGCTCCAGCTGCGGTGGCGTAGCTCAACGGCGAGCCGGTACTGACCGAATGTCCGGAGCACGGCGGAAAGTATCTGCTGGCCAGGTTGGTTATTCCTGAAGCTCGGTGGGAACTGAGCCAGGAGTGCGCCGAGCTTTCCCGATTTATAGAGCGGCTCCAGGCTCTGACGGAAGAGGTCGACATCATTCTGGGATATCACCGCCACCTCGCCGGTGGCGGCCTCGTACATCCGGGGATGGGTGAACTTCTGCCATAACTTCACCGCGAAGAGAAAATCTCCCGGCGTTAAGCGCACCCAGTTGTCCACATAGCCGGGATTAGGCGGGCGGTAAAATGAGCTGTTTATCTCCACCGTGTTGAAGAACTGGCTGTAATATTCAAGTTCATTTATCTTGCCGGCAGGGTAGAAGTAGCCGGTCCAGGTGCCTCTGCCTTTGGGGTAAGACCAGCCTGATGTACCGATGTAAATAGCCCCTCTGTCAGCCATGATGGTAAGTAACTCTCTTTTTTTATTTATTTTCGGTCAGGGCGACAGGATATGACCAGAAGCATCGGTGTTTCTTCGAGCTTGCTTTCTGCGGAGATGGGAGCGACCTTCCGCCGGGTGAATCCGGTGGCAAATCCGGGATAGGCGACTTTAAAGCGCCAGCCGGTATCGTTGAAAAGCGTGATAAGCTCCGGCAGGTTCCATATGTGATGGTCAAGCTCGATTATATTTTCCAGTTTGAAAGACAGCTCTCCGGTTTGCTTCAGGAACATCCAGGTGTTGTGATTCCGCGATTTCTTGAGGTCAAGTTTCCTTTCCTCAAGGACAATCCAGTCATTGTATCGGGCAAATCCCTTTTCCAGGTAGTTCTGGAGAAGCCAGTCTTTGTTCACGATGTCCAGGGCGAAGAAGCCGCCCGGTTTCACAAGCTTGAGGCAGTCACGCAGTATGTTCTCATTGGTTTCGTCATCATAAAAGCCAAATGAAGTCCAGAGGCAGACAATGCCGTCAAATGGCGGTTCGTCGGCGAGGGTTGAAGCAATCCGGCGCATGTCCGCCACCTTGAATTTTGCTTTGTCAGCCACTTTCTCTTCCCGGGCTTTTCCCCTCGCGATTTTAATATAGTGAGGTGAGATATCGGTGCCCAGAACCCTGATACCGCGCTTTGCCAGCGCGATGGAGTGGCGGCCAATGCCGCAGTTAAGGTCGAGGACTCGCTCCGGTTGGAATCCCTGTTCTTTCAAGTAGCTGAGAAGGGAAGTTGTTTCCCTTGGGGCTTGCTTGAGGCGCTCCTCGAAGTGGCCGATAAACAGCTCTGGATTTTTCTTAAAAAGCTCTTCCGTCCAGTGTGTCATGTAAATTCGCCGGAGTTAATTAAAGAGCTTATTTCACCGCAGCTAATTCTGACTGATATCGTAGCTATAGATGTTTCCATTTGGAGAGCATCAGGTTTTGTTCGTTGAGAAAAAACTTACCCTCTTCGGTGATATCAACCACTTCGGACCTGATAAGGAACTGAAGGCCCTGCTGGCTGTAATCACGCCGGGTGAACATCCTGCGGAATATGGACTTTGGTTTCAGTTCCAGTTCGTCGATGGGCAGGGCGTTCTTTTCCCCGATAGCATTCTTCTGCCGGAATGCCTTGATTACTTTCGGGATAGAACGCAGTGTCATCCAGTAGGGCACGAAGAGGACTGTCAGGATGAACAGTATGACCATCAGTATTATGAACAGAATGCCTTGCGTATCCATAGGTAAATCACCCCAATCTATTGCCTTTTATCAACGATGTGCACTCAATATGTTACCGTAGCACAATTATCTTCTATTGTACTATATCCGCTGTATTATTGTTTATCTATTTGCGCCAGTTGCCCACCAGCGGAATAAGAAAGGCGATGCAACCGGCAAAAAAGATGATGCTGCCGGTGAGTCCCATTATATTATTGTCTGTAAGGCTCTGCGCGATGAAGAAGACGGCGCAGACAAGGAACAGCAGCCAGCCGGCAAGATGATAACGCTTCTCCGTTTTATTGATTGCAGCGACCTCCTGTCTGGCAAATGCTGCGCACACGGACTTATTATAGCACAATTTGTGCTCGGTCTGGTCGCTGCTTCTCTACTATCTTAAAGAACCAGTCCGAAACGGTCGGGGTGAGGCAAGCTCGGGTCGCCCGCAGGGCGGCTGTTTCAGGTTGCGGCAGGTCACGTGGCAGTTTGCCGTGCATTCATCGATGGCCTGGAATCGACCGTCGGCCTGTTTCCGGGTGAAAGGCAGTACGAAGAGCTCGCAGTGTGCCAGCCCGGGGGAATCAGATTCGGTGGCGCTGAGTTCCTGGCAGGTGGCGTAAGTCATTCCGTTTTCCTCTGTCAGTCTTCTGAACTGCTGGTGCAGCGCCAGGCGAATATCCCTCCGCAGCAGATATCCCTGGCTGGTGCCGCCGCGCTCATAGCGGTACTCTTTTTCAAATCGTGCGGCGGCTTCCGGTGATTGACTGTGAATTACGCTCCAAATCCGTTGCCACAGGCTGGTGCCGTCCGGGCCAACGGACTTCCGTGGCAACCGGCCGGTGCTGCTGACGATGTGCTTCGCTCCGGTTCTGGCGAAGTCTTTAATCAGCGCCTCGATTTTCTCCAGCCAGGCGTTGCCGTACAGCGCCTGGAAAAGGTGGATGAAGACAGGGTCGAAGCGGATCAGGGTATCAATGCCCAGAGCGGAAAGCCGGCGCACCGCCGCTAATCTCTGTTCCAGTGCAGGCGCCGCCGGCGAAAGCAGGCGCAGGATATCGGCGGTGCCTTCTATGGTGACGGCGATGAATTTGGGTCGGTAGCTGATGAAACCGGGGAGGTCCAGGAGGAAGCCCGGGTCACCTTTGGTGGTGATGGCAAAGGAGACGCCATAGTCCATCAGCAATCGAACCAGTCGCTTCACCTCAGCCATTAGCTCCGGGATGGGCTGGCAGGGGTCGGAAACGTTGGAGATGGAAATGGGCGGGCAGACGTTTATGCGCTTTAAGTCTCTTTCCACCAGTTCCGGCAGGTTGCGGTAGATGAGCGTTTCGGCTGTGTAGTTCGAATAGATTGCCTCGCGGGCATAGCAGTAAAGGCAGTGGTGGATACAGTGGGCCGGGCCGGGTGGGGTAACGTTTATAATCCAGAAGTGCGGGCACTTGCGGGCGGGTGTGTGGTAAGGGTAATCGTGCAGTGTGGACCCCTTTTTATCAATGAGCTTTATCCCGGCCATCATTGTAGATTATACATCAAAAAAACCAGTGAGCCTGCCGGGGATACTGAGGTCACTGTTTAGCCTCTTCTGCACGGCGGGCGAAGCTGCCGGTATCAAGCGACAGCAGTTTTAATCGACTATTATTTTCCCTTTTGGTGCCGCAACGACTTCGCCGACGAGGGCGGCTTCATCAATACCTTCTCGGCGCATTTTTTCCAGCAGAGCCTCGGCTTTTTCAGGGGCAACGGATATAAACAACCCTCCGGATGTCTGGGGGTCGAAGAGGATATCGGCCAGGTATTCTGGCACGGTCTTCTCGATGGCGACCATCCTGGAGCGGAATTCGCGGTTGCGGTGCAGCCCGCCGGGAATCATGCCCTTTTCCGCGTACTCTCTGGCTTCAGGGAAAAAAGGCACCGCTGCCGAATGGATGACCATGCCGACCCCGCTTCCCTCTATCATCTCGCTGGCGTGACCGAGAAGGCCAAAACCGGTGATATCAGTGCCGGCGTGAACGCCTGTCTCCTGCATGAGTTCGGCGGCCTTTTGATTGAGCGTGGTCATGCTTTTCACGATGCTGGCTTCCGCACTGGCAGACGCCACACCGCCCTTTACGGCGGTGCTGATAATGCCTGTGCCCAGTGGCTTGGTGAGAATCAATTTGTCGCCATCGCGGGCACCGGTATTGAGAACCACTTTTTCCGGGTGGATGATCCCGCTGACGGAAAGGCCGTACTTCAACTCGTCATCCTCCACAGTGTGCCCGCCCACCACAATGGCGCCCGCCTCGTGCACTTTGTCCAGACCACCGCGTAGTATATCTTGTAGGACCGAGATGTCCATGGTCTTTATCGGGAAACAGACGATGTTCATCGCGGTGAGTGGTCGGCCGCCCATAGCATATACGTCGCTCAGCGCATTGGCTGCCGCTACCTGCCCGAACGAATACGGGTCATTCACAATGGGCGTGAAAAAGTCCAGCGTCTGGATAACCGCCAGGTCGTCGGTAAGTTTGTAGACGCCAGCGTCTTCCGCTCTCTCCATACCGGCTATCAGGTTGGGATGAGAGATAAAAGAAAGGCCGGCTAATGCTTTCTTCAGGTCTCCCGGACCTATTTTGCAAGCTCAGCCCGCCCCGTGAACGGTCTCGGTGAGGCGTGGTCTCATCTCATCGCCCATCCATTTGCCTCCATAATCGTTACAGTCAAGTAATATTATAGACGCTAACCAGCCTCACCACAACCGGCCATAATATTATTTATTCTTCGGCCTCTACGGTTTCGCAGCAGCCGCACTCGCACTGTCCACCGGTGGCACAAGACTTACAACAGTAAAGAACGCCTTCTTTCTCATGGCCATCACCGACAACCGCGCAGCCACAAACCGGGCAAATCTGCTCTGTCATATGGGCACCTCCTCTTATTTCTACTTATAATACGCCCCCTGCCGACGGCCGTCAGTGACTTTTATCGCACCTTTGAGGCGCTTTCTTCAGCCGAGTCTTTTTTCGACGATTTCCCAGTTTATGTTCTGGAAAAAGGCGGCGATGTAATCCGCCCGTTTTAACCCGTAGTCGGTCATGAAGGCGTGCTCAAAAACATCCATTACCAGGATGGGCTTGCTGCCGGCAAGGTGACCCGCCTCGTGCTCGTTTATCCACTGGTTGAAAAGCTGGCCGGTGACGTTGTCCTGGTAAAGAGTCACCCAGCCGATACCGCGCATGGCGCCGGTGGCCCTGAAATCCTGCTCCCAGGCTTCATAGCTGCCAAACGCTTCCGCCAGCTTCCTGGTCACCGATTCCGGTCTGGTTGTTGGGCAGATAAGGTTTTCGAAGTAGTACTCGTGCAGTCGCATACCGTTGAACTCAAAGCCAAAACGCCGCTTCAGTTCGGCGTACTCCGGGTTGGCGGCGTCCTTAGCCTTGCCATTCAGCAGTTCCACCAGCTTGTTGGTGTTATTGACATAGCCTTGGTACAGGGTGAAATGATTTTTCAGCAGCGTTTCACTGAAACCATCGATGCCAATAAGATAGCTGTAATCTTTTGCCTGATAAGCCATTTTGTTTTCCTCCGTTTCCCTTCTTTTTCAGTGTCTGTTTAACGACCGAAACCAGCTATTTCATTAATTATAAGCGGCTGGAATGTGGACTTCTGCGACTTAAATCACACTACCTGTATTTATTACGGCAATATAATATGCCTGTACGAGGTAAGTGTCAACAGGTCGTTATACTTGACTGGAGGAAGGTCTGGAACTATAATATCACTCACCGTTGGAGTTGTTGCTCCAGGCGAGGTAATAATGGGGCTTGAAGATTACCGGCAGAAGCGTAAGTTCGGCGAGACGCCTGAGCCCGCAGGTGAAGAGGGCAGTGGTGAGGAGAATCGCTTTGTGGTGCAGAGACATCAGGCGAGCCACTTGCACTACGACTTCCGCTTGGAGATGGGAGGCGTGCTGAAAAGCTGGGCAGTGCCCAAGGGCGTGCCGGACATGCCTGGCGTGAGGCGACTGGCTGTCCAGACAGAAGACCATCCCGTTGAGTATATTGACTTCGCCGGGACCATCCCGGAAGGGGAGTACGGGGCCGGCACGGTGGAAATATGGGATAAAGGCACGTTCCGGCTGGATAAGGAAACAGCTGCGCAACTGGAATTCAGCCTGGAAGGGGAAAGACTATCCGGGGCATACGTGCTAATCCACACCGACGGGAAGAACTGGCTTTTTATCAAGCGGAAGGAAAAGCCCCAGTAATATTAAATAATATTAAGGAAGGCGAAGAATCTTGAAAGTTCTGGGCATCATGGGCAGCCCGCGG
>CAYZOI010000065.1:0-8030 GCA_964480145.1 uncultured Dehalococcoidaceae bacterium
CCATATCAGCAAGAATGAGACCATTAAGATAGAGCCAGAAGCACTGCGGCTCATCGCCAGGGCCGCCACTGGTAGCCTGAGAGACGCCGAAAATCTGCTGGAACAGATGACGACCTACTACGGTAAAAAAGTCACCCTGCAACAGGTTCAGACAATCCTGGGTATTACCGGCGACTGGCGCGCCAAAGAGATGGTAAAACATATCGCCGACAACGATATTACCGCCGGAATATCGACCTTAAACAGCGTCAGCCGTGATGGCCTCGACCTGCGTCAGTTCACTCGTGAACTGGTGGAATACCTCAGGGCACTGTTGTTAGTGAAAACCGGCACCTCCGAATCAATAGACCTGCCCGCCGAGGATATTGCTGAGTTAAAGGAACTGGCCAGCAAAGCTTCCCTCCATCACATATTAAAAGCCGTCAAGCTTTTCGGACAGCTCGACTTCAGCCTCGATAATTACTCCACGTTACCGCTTGAGCTTGCTCTGGTCGACGCAACCCTGCCTTTCAGTAAAGAACCGCCAGTGACAAAGGCAGAACCCGAGGTACGCCAACCCGTGAAAACAGCGGCCCCGGAAACACCGCCACCACCGCCAAGAAAAGCAGCCGCTACAGAAGAGCAACTTCAAAAACCGGTCGCTGCGGAGAAAAAAGGCGAGCCAGAGCCAGAACCGGCACCGATACCGGAACCAGCAGAAGAAAAAATTGAGCCGGAACCATCGCCAGTGCCTGAGCCAGAGGCAAAAAGTGAACCAGAACCCGCGCCAGTGCCGGAACCGGAGACGAAGAAAGATGAACTAGAGCCTGCGCCAGCCCCGGCTGAAGCTGCTCCCACCATCCCCGCTGAAGCCGGCGGTGAAGAAATTGAGCACCTGAAACAGCACTGGCGGCGATTCATCCAGGAAGCCCCTCCCAGCCTGAGCCGAACGCCCGCCGCTGCCTTGCTCAGGAGTGCCAGGCCGAAATCCATTGCAAATAACACCGTTATCCTGTCTTTCAAGTTCCCGCTGCATAAGGAAAGTATGGAAAAAACGGATAATCTGCAGATAGCCGAGCAAATTATCAGCAACTTTCTGGGTCGTGCCTGCCGCGTTCGCTGTGTTTCCGAGCCGGAGGCAAACCACCTCATTGAAGAAGCCCTGAAAATAGGCGCCCAGATTATTGAATCGGAGGAGAAATGAACAGGTTTATGTTGCAGCAAGCCCAGCAATTACAGGCAAAACTGGCCAAAGCCCAGGAGGAATTGAGTGAACTGACCGTTGAGGGTAGTTCCGGGGGTGGTGCCGTCAAGGTCACCATGAACGGCCAGCAGAAAATACAGTCAGTCGAAATATCCCCCGAGGTAGTCAACCCGGAAGATGTTGAGCTTCTGCAGGACCTGGTATTGACCGCGGTCAGCGAAGCCCTGACCAAATCCCAGGAAGCGGCAGCCAAGCACCTGGATGGTCTTACCGGCGGATTGAAAATCCCCGGACTAACTTAAAAAATCGAAGGAGATATCGCCTTGGACCAGAACGCCCTGCCCAACGCTGATGTTATCGACAGTCTCATCCAGGAATTCAATAAACTGCCCGGCATCGGGCCGAAGAGCGCTCAGCGCATCGTCTTCTACCTGCTGCGTGCCGGAGATGAGCAGAGCAAATCCCTCGCCGAAGCGATTCTTTCGCTGAAACGAAGAATAACCCTGTGCTCGACCTGCTGCAACGTAACGGAGTCCGACCCCTGCTCTATCTGTCGCAGTGACAAACGCGACTGCAGCCAGGTCTGCATTGTGGAGCAGCCTCAGGACATACTGGCTTTGGAGCATACCGGTATTTACAGCGGAATGTACCATGTTTTGCACGGGGCCATTTCTCCCACCGAAGGCATTGGCACGGATGACATCAGGGCAAGAGAGCTGATGGACCGCCTGAAGGACGGTGTGGTCAAGGAAGTTATCCTGGCCACCAACCCCAATCTTGAAGGGGAACAGACCGCCATGTATCTCAGCCACCTGATAACGCCGCTGGGTATTCGGGTTACTCGCCTCGCCCGCGGTCTGCCCTTCGGCACCGAGCTCGAATACGCCGACGACGTCACGCTCACCCGGGCCATTGAAGGCCGTCAGGAATTTTAGGATTTAGCCCTTACAAATTAATGCTCTTCTCCTGGTTTCTTGCCCATCACCAGATATTTAATTTCGGAAAAGCTCCAAATTAAACTATGGACAAAAAAGCTTACTGGAACCAGAGATTTCAAAACGAGGGGTACGTGTGGGGAACCGCTCCAAGCCCCACCGCCGAACATGCCACGGCAATATTTCGTAAAAATAGAGTGCGGAAGATACTGATTCCCGGCTCCGGCTACGGCCGTAACACCAGGATTTTCAGCGAAGCGGGCTTTGAGGTTACCGGAATTGAGATATCGGATACTGCTTGTGAAATGGCCCGGGACTACGACCCGCAGAGCCGGATTTATAACGGCTCCGTCCTGGACATGCCCTCTGCCCTAGACCAATACGACGCCATATACTGCTATAACGTTTTACACCTCTTCCGCGAAAAGGAGAGGAAGTTGTGTCTGCAGCAGTGTACTGATAGAGTAAAGGGCAACGGGCTTCTGTACTTCACCGTCTTCTCGGATAGAGAGCCTAGCTTTGGCAGGGGCCAGGAAGTGGAAAAGAACACGTTTGAGAGCCGACCGGGAAGGCCGGTGCACTACTTTAGCGAAACCGAATTGCTCGATTACTTCAAGGGTTTTGAAATCATTGAGTCCGGCATTACCGAAGACCCGGAAAACCACGGCGAAGGTCCACACACTCATATCCTGCTGTATATTCTGGCACGGAAAAGGCTATCAGAATAATCATTGACACCCTACTCAGTACTGGAGGCTTGTATGAAATCGAGGCGTCCTGTAAAAACCAAGGTCTACATTCGAGCCGTAACGGCGATAACGCTGCTTATCGTCTGGGCGCTGGTAACGCTCACCGGCATAATTATCTGGGCGGCACCTTCCGGTCAGCGGTCAGGGCAGCGACCTTTGCTCTTTGACCTGACCAAAAGCGAATGGGGGGATATTCATTTCTGGGTGGCGGTGGGCACTGTCGTGGTCACGTTGGTTCATATTATAATTGACTGGAAAGCGCTGCGAGGTGTTATCCGCTATCTGGTCAGCACCCACCGGGAGCGTGGTATACAGGGATAAGACGCTGAAATGTCAAAACCACGCACCTATCAGACAGAAGCCATCATCATCAAAAAGACCAAGCTGAGAGAGGCCGATGTCATCTTCACCCTCTACACGCCACACCTCGGTAAGATTCAGGCCTTTGCCAAAAGCGTCCGCAAAACCAAAAGCAAAATGGCGGGGCATCTAGAGCTACTTACCCACAGTCAGGTATCGCTGGCCCGGGGGCGCAATCTGGACACCATTATCGGCAGCCAGACCATCAATAGTTTCCTGCCCCTGAAAAGCGACCTCTGGCTCACTTCCTGCGGCCTCTATGTCATCGAACTGGTCAACCAGTCTACTGCTGACGACGTTGAAAATTTAACCCTTTTTCAGTTGCTGGGAGCAACGCTGGAGCAGCTATGCCGCACCGCCAACCGCGACCTGACACTGCGCTATTTTGAACTGCACCTCTTCGAGGAGGTAGGTTACCGGCCACAGCTTCACCAGTGCGTCTCCTGCCAGAAAACGCTGGGGCCAGAGGTCAATTCTTTCAGCTCCGCTTCGGGGGGTATGCTGTGCCCGGACTGCGCCGTAAACCACCCATCAAGCCACCCGGTCTCCATCAACGCGCAGAAAGTGCTGCGCCTTCTCCAGAACAGCGATTACAGCACGGTCGAACGCCTGAAAATAGACGCCGTGCTCTCCCGGGAACTGGAGAGCGTCATGAGCAATTACCTCAGGCACCTCCTGGAACGCGAGGTCAAGTCGGCCACCTGGCTCGACACCCTGCGGGAGCAGACAAAGTAACCTGCGTTTGAAGTCCCTGTTTTGCTTCGCGATATGAGGTTTAACGCAATCTCAGACTACTGCATGGCTGAGTAGGATGTTGGTTTCATAATGGTGTTGGTAACTTTCAGGACTATCGGCCCGTTTTTATGCGTTTCCTCCACCACCTTGAGCCATTCGGGGTCACTTACAAAAGCATCCCACTTTTCCTGACGCTCCTTGAGGCTGTCCCAGGCAAGTATATAGGTCAATGTGTTGCTTGGACCGATTACATTCTCCCAGAAACCTACCTGGCGAATACCCATCCTCTCCCAGATTCTCGTGGTATGTTTGGCAAATCGGTCATTGATGTCCTTCATTCTGAGCGGAACAATCTCATAGACCCTTAGTTCATAAAGCATCCCCTGAACCTCCTTATTTCCCTTCGTTTTAAAGATTTTTATTGTGCATCGTCAGCGATTATGACGCAACTGGGTTATAGAGACTTTACTAGGCTGACTTCGTCCTGTCAAACTGAATCCTGTAATTAAGTAAGGCGGTTTTGGGATTCTTTCCCTCACCCGCCTCTATTTCAGAGCTAATACTGGCTGTGCTATACTGTGATGGAGAATGGATACACACTCGATTGATTGCAACTTAACTGTCTTATAGGTACAGAAATGACAACCAGACTGAACCGTATTACTCAGCAGCGCCGCGAGAAGCTGGAACGGCTTCGCGGCCATGGTATCGACCCCTACCCTCACCGCTACGAGCGCAGCCACACCACTGAGGAGGCGGCGGCCCTGCTGGAGCAGGGCGAGGCGGGACAAACCAAAGAGAATCAGGTCAGCATTGCCGGGCGCATCATGGCCATCAGAAAGATGGGGAAAGGCGCCTTCGCCGATATTCGTGACGGCTCGGGCAAGATACAGCTGCTTTTTCAGGACACGGACAAGCTGCCCGGGGAGCAGAGTGGCCTCTTTAAAGAACTGGATATCGGTGACTTTATCGGCGTGGCAGGGCAGGTGCTCCGCACCAGAACCGGCGAGCCCACCGTTGGTGTAAAGAACTTCACCCTGCTCGCCAAGTCGTTGCAGCCGCTGCCGGAAAAATGGCATGGGCTCAGCGACGTTGAGACGAGGTATCGGCAGCGCTATCTTGACCTCATCAGCAACCCGGAGACCAAGATAACTTTCAAGGCCCGCAGCCAGATTATCAATGCCATCCGGCAGTTTTATAATGAGCGCGACTTCGTTGAAGTGGAAACGCCGGTGCTGCAGCCATCGCCCGGCGGCGCATTGGCCCGGCCCTTCATTACCCATCACCACACCCTCGACCAGGACTTTTATTTACGCATCGCCCCGGAGCTCCACCTCAAACGGCTCATCGTCGGGGGGCTGGACCGCGTCTACGAGCTGGGGCGCATCTTCCGCAATGAAGGCGTCTCCACCAGGCACAACCCGGAGTTCACCATGCTGGAAAGCTACCAGGCCTACGCCGACTACAACGACGTGATGGACATGCTCGAGGAAATGGTCGCCTGGGTCAGCAAAAAAGTGCTGGGCACCACCAGGGTAAAGTTCGGTGATTATACCATAAACTTCAAGCCGCCCTGGCCGCGCCTCACCCTGCGTGAAGCCGTCGAGCAATACAGCGACATCGACTTCGTCACCTATCCCACCGCCGATGGGCTGAGGGACCGTATGAAAGACAAAATGAAGGAGCTGGGGCTTAAAGTTGACCCGCATAAAAACTGGGCCAAGCTGGTAGATGAACTCATCTCCACCTTCGTGGAGCCGAGCCTCATCCAGCCCACCTTCCTCAAGGACTACCCGGTATCGATGTCGCCGCTGGCCAAGACCAGGCCCGGAGAGGAGCGGGTGGTGGAGCGCTTCGAGGCTTTTGCCGGCGGCATGGAAATCGCCAACGCGTTTTCCGAGCTCAACGACCCCGAAGAGCAGCGGCAGAGATTCGTCCAGCAGCAGAAAGAGCGCCACGAGAAGGACGAGGAAAGCTGGACCATCGATGAGGACTACCTGCTGGCCCTGGAATACGGCATGCCCCCCACCGGCGGGCTGGGCGTGGGCATCGACCGCCTGGTGATGCTGCTGACCAACCAGCCGTCAATCCGGGGAGTTATCCTGTTCCCGCAATTAAGGGAAAAAGCATAATAAGATTGAAAGGGGAGTTTTAGAGGGGCGAAGCCCCTCTAACCCAGCCTCCCCCTCCTTTACCAAAGGAGGGGGAACGAGGGGGTGGATTGATAAAAATTAAAGAGGAAATCCATGCTTGACCTGAGATTCATCCGTGAAAACAGCCAGACTGTCGAGGAAGCGCTGCAAAACCGTCAGGACAGCGCGCCCGTTGACGAGATACTGCGGCTTGACGGCGAAAGACGGCGGAAACTCCTTGACCTGGAGAACTTCCGGCATACCCGAAAAGAAGCTTCCCGCGAGCGAAAAACGGATAAAGCGTCCGCGGAAGAAGCGCGCGACCTGCGCGCCACGGTACGCGACCTCGAGGAAGAGGTCAAGAAAATAGATGAACAGCTTGAGGCGCTGCTCCTGCAGGTGCCCAATGTACCCCACCCCTCCGTACCCGTCGGCAAAGGCGAAGAGGACAACGTGGTGGTGCGGACATGGGGAGAGCCGAAAAAGCTCGATTTCACTCCCACCCCCCACTGGAAGCTCGGCGAAACGCTGGGCATCATCGACTTCGAGCGCGGCGTGAAGCTGTCGGGGACGCGGTTTTACGTATTGAAAGGGCTCGGCGCCCGACTCCAGCGCGCCCTCATCTGGTTCATGGTCAACTTGCATACCAGCCAGCACGGCTACCAGGAAATCTACCCGCCCTTCATGGTAAAGAGGGAATGCCTGGTCGGCTCGAGCCAGCTGCCCAAGTTCGCCGGTAACCTCTACCACGACCCGGAGGACGATTTCTGGTTCATACCCACGGCGGAGGTGCCGCTGACCAACCTCCACCGCGATGAAATCATCCCGGCGGGAGCGCTGCCCTTCAACTACGTCGCCTGCACCGCCTGCTTCAGACGGGAAAAAATGTCGGCGGGGAAGGACACGCGGGGCATCAAGCGCGGACACCAATTCGACAAGGTAGAGCTTTACAAGTTCACCGAGCCGGATAATTCCTACGACGAGCTGGAAAAGATGGTCGTTGACGCCGAGGCGGTCTGCCAGCGGCTGAAACTGCCCTATCGCGTTGCCCAGCTCAACACCGCCGAGCTCGGCTTTGCCTCGGCCAAGTCCTACGACATTGAGGTCTGGGCGTCCGGCTGTGAAGAGTGGCTCGAGGTCAGCTCATGCTCCAACTGCACCGATTTCCAGTCGCGGAGGGCCGGCATCCGCTACCGCCCCACCCCCGACTCCAAACCCAGGTTCGTCGACACGCTGAACGGCTCCGGCCTGGCCGTGCCCCGGATAATGATTGCCGTCATGGAGAACTACCAGCAGAAAGACGGCAGCATAGCTGTGCCAGAGGTGTTACAGGGGATGGTGGGGGAGAAGGTGATAAGGTAGATATGGAGGGGTGTCCGAGTGGCCTATGGTGACGGTCTTGAAAACCGTTGTTGGTGCAAGCCAACCGCGGGTTCGAATCCCGCCCCCTCCGCCATTTTGAAGCTAATTTAGCACAACCGATAATATACTGAAACCCCCGTTTTCAGGGGGCATTTACGTTTTTGCTAACAAATCGCTAACAAAGGTTTTTAATAACACAAGAAGTTTATATAAAATACTTTAACTTTTCATCGTATGTTTGACGTGAAATAAAGCTGTTTTCATAAGCCAATTTCGCAGTTGCATGTTCCAGAGCAAAACGGCCACCATTCCGGACGAAATCGGCCACCCTACCGGAGCAAATCGGCCACCCCTGCTGGGCAGGTTAATGTAACAGGGTAGGGAGCGGCGCTGGGTAACGTAATGCCATAAAATCATCCGAGGAGGTGATTGAATGGCGAACAGGAGGTTACCCATGCGCAAGATCAAAGAAGTCCTGCGCTTAAAATATAATTGTAATTTAAGCGAGCGGGAGATATCCCGAAGCTGTCAGGTCTCACGGAGCACGGTGGCGGACTATCTCATGAAGGCTAAG
>CAYZOI010000066.1:0-8018 GCA_964480145.1 uncultured Dehalococcoidaceae bacterium
CAGAAACAGAGAGATGAACCTGGTCGAACTGTTCGACTATGTTGTGGAGCGTTCGGGCTACCGGGAGTATATTCAGAATATGACCGATGGCGAGGACCGCTGGGAAAATATTCTGGAGCTGCGAGCCTTGGCTCAGGAGAACCGGGACCTGCCCCCTCTCGAAGGCTTGATGGCCTTTCTGGAACGGGTGGCGCTCGTGTCCGATATCGACGGCTACAAGGAGCAGGTCGATGCCGCCACCCTGATAACCCTGCACCAGGCGAAGGGGCTGGAGTTTCCGGTGGTGTTTATCGTCGGCATGGAGGACGGTATCCTGCCCCATATAAGGTCGTTCGACGATGCCGGACAGATGGAGGAGGAGCGGCGACTCTGCTATGTCGGCATCACACGGGCCGGGAAACAGGTCTATCTGGTGCGGGCCTTCCGTCGCAGCCTCATGGGCAGCAGCGCCATCAATCAGCCGTCGCGCTTCCTGCAGGATATTCCGCCGCACCTGATAGCCGGTGGCGAGCGCTGGCAGGGCGAGGACAGCGAACTGGCCACGGCCATGTATTCCTGGAACCGGATGGTGGAACCGCAACCCGAACTCCCCGAGCTGAGCCTTGGCGACCATGTCCAGCATCCGCAGTTCGGCGAAGGGACGGTGGTGGGCTACAAGCTGGTGAAGGACGACGTTGAGGTGGTGGTGGCCTTTGAGGGGGCGGGAGTGAAAAAGCTACTGCTTGGTTTCGCCAACCTGGAGAAAACGGAATAAATATATTCACCTAACCATTGACAAAATACACGGAAACGTGTAAGATAATGATGAAATGCCCATCAGAGTGTTAGATAAAAAGCTCGTTGCTCAGATTGCCGCCGGCGAGGTGGTGACACGGCCGGCCTCGGTGGTGAAGGAGCTGGTGGAGAACGCGCTGGATGCCGGGGCAGGCCAGATTGCAGTCGAGGTGCGGGGTGGCGGCACTAGCCTCATCCGTATCATGGACAACGGCGCCGGCATAGCGTCGGACGAGGTGGAGCTGGCGTTTGAGCGCTACGCGACGAGCAAGATAGGCAATATGGCCGACCTGCAGTCGATTGCCACCCTCGGTTTTCGCGGGGAGGCCCTGCCCAGCATCGCCGCGGTGGCCCAGATGGACATCCTGACCAGTGCCGCGGGCGAAACGACCGGCACCTATATCAGTGTCCAGGAGGGGAAGGTATCGGTGCGGAAGAGCCAGGCCCGACCCCAGGGGACGACGGTAACCGTGCGCGACCTTTTTCGCAGCGTGCCGGCGCGACGGAAGTTCCTCAAGTCGGTGTCCACCGAGAACAGTCACATCGCCAATGTGGTCAGCCAGTATGCGCTCGCTTATCCCGGGGTCAGCTTTGCCCTGTTTCTCGAGGGGAGAAAGACACTGGGCACGGCGGGAAAGGGTCGGTTAATCGACGGCATCATCGAGGTGTACGGCACGGAAATCGCCCGGCATATGCTGGAAGTGCCGGAAAGCGGTGAGTCTCAGGTTAACGTGACCGGGATGATAGGCTCACCGTCGGTAAGTCGCTCCGGTCGCAACTATCTCAGCTTTTTCATAAATCGACGCTGGGTGAACAGTCGACTCCTCGCCTGGGCGGTGCAGGAGGCGTATCACGGGCTGTTGCCTCAGGGAAAGCACCCGGTGGCGGTACTTGTCATTTCACTGCCACCTTCAGAGGTCGATGTTAACGTTCACCCCACCAAGAGCGAGGTGAAGTTCCAGTACGAGCACCAGGTGTTCACCGCCGTTCAGAAAGCGGTGCGGCAGACATTGATTGCGCAGACGCCGGTGCCGCGGATTGAGGAAGTGGCTATCGGCTACAGTACCCCTTCACGGCAGGCGGAAATCGACTGGTCAGGCGTCGCGGTCAACCGGGGCGTAATCGGCCGGGCGTTTGAAGTCGCTCAGCCGCTGACGGTCGCGCTGCCCGTGCTGCGGGTGCTCGGCCAGCTGATGAGCAGCTATATTGTGGCCGAGGGGCCCGATGGCCTGTACCTGATCGACCAGCATGCGGCGCACGAGCGTGTTGTCTTCGAGCAGGTCAGGGAACAGCGTTCGAAGGGTGAAATCGAGGTGCAGGGCCTGCTCGAGCCGGTACCCTTTGAGGTTACATTGCTGCAGGAAACGATTATTAAGTCGCACCACCAGGAACTGGTCGATTTCGGCTTCTCGCTGGAGCTGTTTGGCGACCGCACCTATCTGGTCCGGTCGGTGCCACAGGCGCTGAGCGGTGGCGACTGGACCGGGGCGCTGCGGGAGCTGCTGGATTCGGGCGAGGGAGCGGACGACTGGACGGAGAAGATTGCGATTTCCGTTGCCTGTCACAGCGGTGCGGTGCGGGCGGGGCAATCTTTGAGCGACGAAGAGATGCGGGCGCTGGTACGCCAGCTGGAGAAAACGGTCATGCCCCACACCTGCCCTCACGGGCGGCCCACGTTAATTCACCTCAGCCGCAGTCAATTGCGACGGGAGTTCGGGCGGGGATAGTAACTATTATGTTTCTGTCTCTGTCGGCTTTTGGATTAACTCCCAGCGCACCATGCCTTCTTCAATGAGCTGGCGGATTTTCCGCTGCTGAGGGGTAAGCTGGGCGCTGCGACTTGTCTTTATCTCCATGATGACGATTTCCTCCGGCTCGCCTCTGGAAAGACCCGGGAAAACAATGAGGTCGATGGGGCTGCCGATGAAGCGGGCTTCGGTGGGGTCGTATTTGAACTCGGGAAGGTAGGGTGCCATCTGTTCGGTGAACTTGCCTCCCAGCACCGCCCGACTCTGCGTCACGGCCTCGCGGACCGCTTTTCCCCTCTCCTCTTCCACCATCTGCCACGTTTCCTCCTGCCAGTGCCGGAATTTGTTTTCATATCTATATCGGGTCGTATAATACACAAGCAGAATACCCAGAATCGCGGCGACGGTGATGATGACGATGATGAGGGCAACGACATCCATGGTGCACCTCCTCGAATATTTCCGGTGTCAGGCCGGCTGCTGGCTGCTGCCGGGCTTTACCAGCGGAACCCCGGCGGCGCACAGCGGACACTCTTCCGGTCGATAGGTAACGGTGGCGGCGCGGTGGCAGCTGAAGAGGGGAAAGCCAAAGTCCGGGGCCTGCCCGGAGCGGTCGACCATTACGCCGATGCCGACGATGTTGCCGTCCAGTTTATTGACGGCAGCGATAACTTCGTGGACGGAGCTGCCTGTGGTCAGGATGTCGTCAACAATGAGGACCCGCTCTCCGGGGTCTACACTGAAACCTCTGTGGAAGCTTCTCTTCTCGTTCTCCTTCTCGGCAAAGATGCCGCGGACGCCCAGCTGTCGGGCGACCTCAAAGGCGAGGATGATGCCGCCGGTGGTTGGCCCGGCAACGACCTGCACGTTTTCGTGACGAAAGTGGTCGGCAATCATTCGGCAGAGTTGCTCGGTATAGCCGGGAAACTGCAGGATACGGAACTTCTCCCAGTAAGCCGGGGAGTGAAGCCCGGAGGTGAGCAGGAAATGACCCTTGAGCAGTGCGCCTGATTTTTGAAAAATGTCCTCGGTTTTACCGGCCACTCATGCCTCCAAGAAGTACCAAACTACATATTATATAATAGATAACCCTTTGCCAGGTAGGTATTGATAATGCGGGCCAGCTGTTCATGCAGTGAGTATTGTGGCACCAGCCCCCACTCCGGCGGCGGCCAGATGGAAAGCCAGGCTTTGCCGACGATGTTCTGGCGCGGGACCACCCAGCCAGTGTGTGAGTCATTGCTCTGGTTGCGGTTGTCACCGAGAACGAAATAATTATCCGCCGGTACCTTCTGCTTGTTGAGGTGGTAGCTGGGTGTGTTCTTGATATAAGGCTCTTTCAGTCGCGTGCCGTTGACATAGACCGCGTCGTCTTTAACCTCCACCGTGTCATTGGGCACGGCGATGATGCGCTTGATGAATTCTCCCTTCTCGCTGTTGGTTGGCTTGAAGACGATAACATCGCCTCTTTCCGGCTCGTGTATTCGATAGGTGACTTTGCTTATCAGGATACGCTGCCCGCTGTGAAAACTTGGCTCCATGCTGACGCCGACAATAATGACGGTGTCAATGGTGAAACGCAGCGCGAAAAAAACGATCAGGGCAAGTACAGCGGTTATTATAAGTTCACGGAAAAAGGCCTTCATTAACTGCTCACTCCGCTTATCCGTCCAATTATAGCCTATTCGTTCTTATCCTGCCAGTCTAGAAACAGAGATGCAATTGACAAAATGCGATGGCTGGGCGGATAATGATAAGATGTCTTTATAACAATATAAAGAGGTGAGTAAAATGGGATGGTTTGGTAACAAGGTGGCAAAGTTCAGACAGGTGCCGGACCCTTATTTCTCTCTGCACGTCACCGCCAAGTTTCTGGCCGGGGTAGGTATAGGTGTGCTATTGGCTACCTGGCTGCCGGTATGGACTGGCTGGATATTTATTGGCGTTGCTTTGCTGATAGCGATTCCCAGTGCCCGAATTGTGCTTACCAGGTGATGTGAGGGTTTGTGCTATCTTGCACCTAGTATTTTGACCCACAGCTTCTCCCCGTCAGTGGTGAACTGTATCGTGCCGTGATGGTCGGTACGGTAGACGTTTGTTTGGCCCAGTTTATTGTCCAGCCTGTTCATTATCTCCTCGCTGGGGTGTCCGAATTTATTATCGGCACCAACGGAAATAACTGCAATCTGCGGGTCGACTGCAGACAGGAACTCCTGGCTGGTGGAAGTATCGGAGCCATGGTGGGCGACCTTCAATACGGTGCTTTTCAATGCCGCTCGGCGGGTGATGAGGTGGAGTTCCGCTTCACGCCGTATGTCGGCGGCCAGCAGAAAGCTGACGTTACCGGCCTTCAGACGCAGCACCGCACCATTATTGTCAATGTCTTCATTCGTGTCTTTCAACAGAGCCTCCGGCGGATGGAGCACCGTGAGCGTCGCCCCGGCTAGAGCAATCTGTTGTCCGGCACGGGCAGTGATTTTCTCAGGCTTCTTTTCGGCGACCAGTCGATGCCATTCCTCGTATAACGGCGTACCGCTGTCGAGATTCGGGTCGAGCACCTTTTCCACACGGTAGCGCTTCAGTACCTCAATCAGGCCGGCGAGGTGGTCCTGGTCGGGATGGGTCAGAATAACCAGCTCTATGGTTCTGTCCCAGAAGGGCATCTGCCGACCCAGTTCCAGGCTTATTGCCTGTGGGCTGGGACCCCCGTCAATAAGCACCTGCTGGCTTCCCTGCTGTATCAGAATGGCGTCGCCCTGTCCCACGTCCAGGAAGCTGATGCTTAGTTCATCATCGGGCATGGAGGCGGCGATGACCGAGACCAGCACTGCCATCGTGGCCAGTGGGGGAATCACCCATTTCACAGGTAGCCGGCAGACAGCATTTGCCGACCGGCTGGCGCCTGACCTGAACCCCGCCGTTGCCTTTGATATCCAGTCGACTTTCAATTTCCGCCCGAGGATAATTGCTGCCGTCAGCCCCGCGTAATACAGCCATAGCCAGACCGGAGCTATCGGATCCACTTCAATGAAGGCCAGGGGTGACGAAGCCAGCCAGCTGGCTATGACCAGCATATAGGACAGGAAAAGCCAGGCAAGCCAGCCGATGGCCTGGCCGGCAAGAAGGAATATGAGGCCGATAACGCCGGATGCCGCGCCGACAAGAATTACCGCCGGTAAAGCGGGCAGGAGCAGGAACGTAGCCAGCGGACCGGCAAAGGAGATGATGCCGAAATAATAGGCCACTACCGGCCAGACCGCGATTATGGCCGCCATGGTGACACTGAGACTGTTACCGGCGAAGGTGGCGGCGGCTACTATAGCCCCCTCTTCGCCAATGAATTTACTTATCGCCCTTCTTCCCAGTGAACGGAAAGATGGAAAGAGAAAGACCAGCCCCGCCATCGCCAGGAAGCTAAGCTGAAAGGCAGCGTCTCCCAGGATGTAAGGGCTGATGCCAACCATTATCGCGGCGGCAAAGGTAAGGGCAGTGATGGCACTGCGCTGCCTCCCCAGAAGTTCGGCCGTGAGAAACAGGGTGGCCATAATGGCGCCACGGACCATTGGTGGGTGCATGCCGGTGAGCAGCGCATACAGCCAGATGGTGGCCATGGCCAGCCAGACATATAGATAATATCGACGACCGAATAGCCATATGCCGAGGCTGAGCATGATACCAGCGACGATGCCGAGGTGAAGCCCGGATATGGCCAGCAGGTGTGCCGTCCCGGTTCTGGCGAAATCATTTTTGACTGATGGCGGTATATTTTCGCGGATGCCCAGAATGATTCCCTGGGCCAGCGATGCCTGCGGCTCAGGCAGTGCCCTGGCCAGCGTTTGTGCCAGGCTGGCTCTCAACTCATATATCAATGACAGCGGCTTGAAACCGAGCCCGCGTGCCTCTATTTCGATATCGGGGTAGAGAATGGTGCTGTAGATTCCCTGATGAGCCAGGTAGCCCCGGTAATCGAAGTCGTTTAGCTGGGGTGGCGTCTCCATCTCGCCAGTCACCTGGAGCCGGTCACCGTATTTGTACGTGGAGACACGCGGCACAATTAGCAGGGCATTTCCTTCGACCGGTTGCCACTCACCATCGGCGCGTGTTTCGGAAACGGAAAAGTAGAGGCGGGTGCTGCGGTCGCTGATTTCAGGGTCTCTGGCTATTATCCCCCTGACGTCAATGGTGCCGCGGTCATTGTAGTAACGCAGGTCGTCAGCGTCGATTACATGCAGGCTTTGATAGGTATACCATGAGGCGGTAAAAAGGGCGAGCAGGCTGAGGCTGGTTATGACTATGAATTTACGGTACTTTTTCAGAAAGAGAAGGAGTGGCAGCGGCACGAGACCGGCTGACAGCAGGACCAGCGGCAGGTCGAATCTGGCCCCCAGATAAATACCCACCACCCAGGCGACGCTGAGTAAAATCAGTGGCACGGGTGTCCTTCTTTAATATTAATCTGAAACCGTTATCAGGTGTTTGATTTTTTCGTAGGTCGCGGTCCCGATACCTTCCACAGCGGTTATTTCACTGATATGCCTGAACTGTCCGTTCTGCTGGCGGTAATCTATGATGGCCTGGGCCTTTATTTCGCCAATGCCGGGGAGTGCCTGCAACAGCCAGGCTCCGGCATGGTTCAGGTTGACCTTTTGTGATACCTCCGCTTCGTTGACAGAAGAAATATATAGCTTGATGCCATCAAGGTCGGCCGCAGCGGTCGTCCCGCCGGCCGCCTCCAGCAAATCAGCGATAGAGTCTCCTTCTTGCAGCGGGTAGTAACCGGGAACATTGACCGCACCGGCAACAGATATCTGACCGTTGGTTTCTGGCGCTGGAGATAGGTTGATCTCAATCGACTGACTGCGGTTGTATTTTGACCATATCAATACGCTGCCCGCCACAATCATGATAATGAGAAGCAGGATAACCGCCGCCCAGAATTTGCTGGACCTTATCATGACCATCTCCTGAAATGAGATTTATATGATGTGGACGGGCGTGGTTTCGGGTTGAAGGTGGTTGATGGCTTTCAGGGCCCTTTCTTTTACCGTCCCCATTGCAACATTCTGGTTGTCAAGTGCCGGTCAGGTTAGAACGCAGTTCCTCTTCCAGTTCCAGAGTGGTCAGGGCGATTATCTGGTCTCCTTCGCGGATAACGGTGTTGGGGTTAGGTATGACTGGCTTGCGGTCTCTGGGGATAAGCAGCACCAGCTTGGTTCCCTCCGGCAGCGGGATTTTCTTGACTGGTTTGCCAATGGTCTTCGAATCTGAAGGAACTCTTACCTCTACAATCTCCAGCCCCCTGTCATCACGGGTCATCAGATGCGTCAGCGTATGCGTGGGCACTTCTTTCTCTATGGCTTCCAGGATGATGTTGGTGGCACTGACGGTAACATCGATTCCCAGTTTCTTGAAGAGAATTTCGTTCTGTGGGTTTCTGAGGCGGGCGATGGTACGGGGCACGTTGAATTTATGCTTGGCTACTTGGCAGGCAACCAT
>CAYZOI010000067.1:0-7946 GCA_964480145.1 uncultured Dehalococcoidaceae bacterium
ATGTGAATTGAGGTGAATTTGTCATCTTCCACCAGACGGCTGCTGATAATAATGGCGTCCTCAAAATTGTAGCCTTCCCAGCTCATGAAAGCACAGAGTACGTTCTGACCAAGAGCCAGTTCGCCATTTTCCGTGGCTGAGCTATCGGCAATCACCTGGCCGGCTTCGATGCGATCACCTTTGTTTACCAGAGGGCGCTGGTTGATGCAGGTCCCCTGGTTGGTGCGGACAAATTTCATTAGTTTATATTCGTCTTTGTGGCCGTCATCCGTGGTGATGGCAATGCGATATTTAACTTCAGCACCGGCGTCATTGACGCTGCCGATTTCGGTAACAACCCCGGCGTTGCGGGCAAAGATAACCTGACCGCTGTGTCTGGCGGCTTCTGTCTCCATACCCGTAGCCACCACGGGCGATTCGGGCGAGAGCAGGGGTACCGCCTGTCGCTGCATATTAGCGCCCATTAAGGCGCGGTTGGCATCATTGTGTTCGAGGAAGGGAATCAGTGCTGTGGCCACGCTGACGATTTGCTTGGGTGAAACGTCCATCAGGTTTATGTTGTCTGCCGTTTCCAGCAGGTAGTGGCTGCCTTGCCTGGCCTCAATCCTTTCCTCCAGAAACTGGTTGCTTTCACCCAGACGGGCATTTGCCTGGGCGATGGTAAATTCCTCTTCCTCGTCGGCGGACAGATATACAATTTCATCGGAAACAAAGGGTTCCACCTTAACTCTGGTATTCGAGAGTTTGGCCAGCTTGGAGGCAATCGCGGGAGTCACCGTGGTATTTGCCTTGACTACTGTAGTTCTCTTGCTATCGGCCACTCTCTCTCTGACAGCCTTGCCGACCAGTTTTTCATCGGTGCTATTCAACTCACTGATAACTTTGCGATAGGGTGTCTCAATGAAACCGTACTCGTTGATTCGACTATAAATGGCCAGTGAGCCAATAAGTCCGATGTTCGGGCCTTCCGGTGTTTCGATGGGGCAGATACGTCCATAGTGGGTAAAGTGAACATCGCGGACATCGAAGCCGGCGCGCTCGCGTGAGAGGCCGCCGGGTCCCATTGCGGAAAGGCGGCGCTTGTGTGTTATCTCGGCGAGCGGGTTGGTCTGGTCCATAAACTGTGAAAGCTGGGAGCTGCTGAAGAACTCCCTGACGGCGGCTACGACGGGGCGGATATTGACCAGGGCGCTGGGGGTAACGGCCTCCGTGCCAATGATACTCATGCGCTCCCGGACCGCCTGGGCGAGGCGCAGCAGGCCAACGTGAAATTGGGTCTGTATCAGCTCGCCTACCGTGCGTATGCGCCGGTTGCCAAGGTGGTCGATATCATCGCCATGGTCAGTGCCGTTATTAACCAGAATGATATGCCGGACAATCTCGACGATGTCGTCTTTGGTTAGAGCGCGCTCTTCTAGCTGTCCGAGCGTCTCTTCAAGCGTGGTGTAGAGCTGGAGAAGTTCCTCCTGGTGGTCAAGCCTGCTGGCCAGTGCCACTTTGAGGTCTTTGAATATCCTGACCACCGCACGGTCGTTTCGCTCTCCAGCCTGACGTAGTCTGGAAACAAATTCCGCGGTTTCGAAGGGTAATTCCTGAGTCTCAATACGATTTAATATTTTTTCCGCGGCGATGCGGAACAGGCCAAGTCGCTTGTTGAGCTTATAGCGCCCGACCAGACCCAGGTCGTACCGCAGCGAATCGAAAAACAGGTTCCGGATCAGCTTCCGGGCATTCTCCAGGTTCGGTAGCTCTCCCGGCCTGACTTTGCGGTAGATATCAAGCAGAGCTTCCGCTTCATCCTTGATGAGCGAATCGCGCTTGATGGTTGTCGGGATATACTGGTGTTCGGGGTTGTTATCATCATTGGAGAAAAGATTGAGTATCTGCTCATCGCTGCCATACCCGATGGCACGGAGCAGGGTGGTGGCAGGGATTTTGCGCTTGCCGTCTATCTTGGCAGATAGAACATCACGGTTGCTGGTCTCGAACTCCAGCCAGGCCCCGCGGGTGGGGATAAGTTTGGCAGAACAAAGCTCTCGACCCAGGGTGGCGTCTTCCTCAACAGTGAAGTAGACACCTGGAGAGCGCAGAAGCTGGCTCACCACCACTCTTTCGGCGCCGCTGGTGATGAAGGTGCCTTTAGCCGTCATCAGCGGTATGTCGCCCAGGAAAAGGTCCTGCTCTTTGATCTCCCCGGTCTCTTTAATCAGCAGCTGTACTCTGGCGTAAAGGGGTGCCGCGTACGTTAAATTGCGGTCACGGCACTCTGATTCGGAGCGGCCCTGACGCGGTTCGCGGAACTCGTAGTCGATGATGCTTAGTTGAAGCTTGCTGCTGGTCAGCGTCTTAATCGGCGAGATTTCACTGAGTAGGTGCTTGAGGCCATCTTCCTGGAAGCGCTGGAAGGAGTCTAACTGGACTTTAATAAGGTTGGGAACATCTAAAACCGGGGGTAATTGGGCGTAAGATTTTCTGGGAACGGGATGAATAGTCTGCTCACTCATCGGTGAAATAGAAACCATACGTATACCTGCTCCTTAAAAAGACACAAAATCCCTAATCTATTGCTTTAATAGCTGAGGCACGCAGTTATAATGCCTTTAATGAAAGGAAACATTATGATAGGGTAAAACCCTTAGAGGTCATAGTTAAAGACTAATAATACCATTAAATGGAAATTTTGTCAATACCCATGCAGAGGAATAGGGATGTGGCGAAACTAAAAAAGCCCAGCCATCATCGATTTACGCATGAACTCTTGTATAACGCCAGTTTACGCTTTCGGTTCGTAGACCTCGTATACCTTCCTAACTGGTGGCTCAATAACAAGTGGGCCAAGCATCTCCTGTAGCTTGGGTTGAATTAAATTGTATGCAGCATCCAGGTCCTCTTTTGTTTCCCATATGTAAAAACCGCCATATTCATTGTTATCAGAATCGGCAAAGTATACTACATTCTTGAAGCCCTTCATACCTTTCATAATTGGAAGGATTTTATCAGCCAGTCCTTCGCATTCGGCACGCTTTCCCGGTGCGGTCTTAAACGTGGTTAGTGATGCATACATAGTGATACCTCCCTTATATGTTGTTATTGAGTATAACAATTATAGACGGATACGATTATTTAGTCAAGAACTATTCAGGTGTATTACACAAGTAGCTTGGGGTGAACTATTTTTAACCGAGGGTAAACAGGGAAGAATTAGCTACGATGCGGAGTTTCGCACATCTCTAGAGCTAAATTGCTAAATTAAGTTCAATGGTGGTTGGCGGCAGTTTTTCCCTAAATTTAACAAAATTTTCTCTTACCCTCTCTTGGTGGGGATTATATCCATGTAGTAAGGTAGAAATAGGGGGTATTATTAAATTATTGTGCATTGGCGCGAAAATCCTAGAAATCCGAACGTTTAAGCAAGTAAAATATTTATCAGAGTATGTTTAATGGTGCATAGAGAACTCCCTGCAATAAGTGGTAAGAAGCTAATTAGCCTAGTTGTTAAGGATGGCTGGATAATTAAGCGAAGGACTAGGCATGGCGTTGGTTTAGCTAAGCGTTTCAGTGACCGCACCAGAGTAACAGTTATTCCTGATACCAGAGCACCACTAGATGACGGCACACTTTCTGGAATACTTGGGCACAAACAGATGGGAATAGGTAAAAAGGGATTAAGAGACTTAATTGATAATTATGGATTATAACTTTATGCACCACTTAGTGCGGGAAGGCGTTGAATATGCGATTCTACAAAAACTTCACTTTTAGGTGGCAAGCAGACAGTAATATCATCTTTGGGTTTGGTTTGATAAAGCTTGATATGGTGTTCTTTAAAGAAGCGCTTGCACTCACCAACATCTTCTAAGGTATTTAGATGTAGTAAAACTGCTTCTTTTATACGTTTATCAGCCTCTGGTAATGATCGACCAAATGTAGTAGTACCAAGTTCTTCACAGCATGTAACCCAACGCCTGCCTATTTTTTCAAATTTCAACGTTAGAACCACATATCCCCCAATAGCCACAAATCACCTCCCTAATTAACTCAACACGAAAGAAAGAAAATGGTACGCTGATGTTACCTCACTAGTAACTATATTAACATATAGTTACTACATACTACAATTTGTAACTATTGTTTAATACAATTTTAAGTAGTTTGTCAAGTTTTTCATTGATGACTTTAGTACTGGAAATCAGCAACAGATACAACCAAACAGAACCACCTATCATTTCCTGCTATAATTAATCAGGACAGGAAAATGACCACGGCAAGGTTAATAATAGCGGTTGTCAGCACCCTGGTGGAGGAGTTCGCCTTCTACGCCATATGGCGCTGGGCGTTGCCGGAGCTTGATATTTATGTGCCAATGTGGGTGCTGGTGGCGGTGATGGTAGCCTGGGCGGTGTTCGCCATTGTCAGTTTCATCTTCGTCACCCACGTCCTGAGGCGGCGGGCGACAGTCGGCCTGCCCACCATGGTGGGGACGAGGGGCAAAGCGAGAAGCCCGCTGAACCCGGAAGGCCAGGTAATGATAAAGGGGGAACTCTGGGGAGCGAAATCAATCGACGGCGATGTTGATATCGGGGAGGTGGTCACGGTGGTGGGGCAGGACGGGTTACAGCTCATTGTCCACCGGGCGGGCACCGGCAACCTGAAAGCGTCCGGTAACAGTGCTACACGTTAAACAGGAAGGTAATGACATCGCCATCCTGGACGACATACTCTTTCCCTTCCAGCTTGAGCAGTCCCTGTTTGCGTGCTTCGGGTAGACTGCCGCACTTGACTAGGTCAGCGAAGCTGATGACCTCGGCCCTGATGAATCCCCGTTCCATGTCAGAGTGTATTTTACCGGCGGCTTTCACCGCGCTGGTACCGCGCGGAATGGACCAGGCTTTTACCTCACCGGAGGCGGTGGAAAAAAAGGAGACCAGCCCCAGCAGCTCGTAGGACTGTTTGATAACGCGGTCGAGCCCGGATTCGGTCAGTCCGAAATCGGCGCGAAATTCTGCGGCCGCCGCCTCATCCAGCTGACCAAACTCCATTTCCAGTTTGCCGCAAAGGGCGATGATACGGCATCTCTCCTGTGCTTGGCGGGAGTTCAGTTCCGCTTCAAAGTCGGCTGCCTCTGGCAGCTGTTCCTCTCCGATATTGGCCACTATGAGCAGCGGTTTGGCGGTGAGGAACTGGTAGCCGGCGAGCATTCGAGCATCAGCTGCGGCCAGCGATAATGACCGTATGGGTATGTCTTTTTCCAGTTCCGCCTTGAATCTTAGCATGGCCTCCTGCTCGTGGAGGATGGCCTGACGCTCCGGCGGCTTGGCTCCTTTCAGGGACACCTCAATTCGTTCCAGCCTCCGTCCGATGATGGCCAGGTCAGAAAAGACGATTTCCAGGTTCATGGTGGTGATGTCACGCTCGACGTCGAGGCTGCCCTCGGGGTGGGGTACGCTGTCATCGGAAAAAGCCCGGACCACGTTAATCAGCGCATCGGCATTGCTGAGATGGTTGAGCAGTTCGCCGCCAATCCCCTTGCCGGTTACCAGACTCTTTAAAGAAGCACCGACGTCAACATAACGCACCTCGGCGGGGACCACGCGTTTGGGTTGCAACATATCAGCCAGCGTCTTGAGGCGTGGCTCGGGGATTTTGGCCACGCCAATATGTGCGTCCATACCATCGCCGGCGAAGCCTCCGGTGCCAGCCTTGCCTCCGATAAGGGCATTGAAGATGGTGGTTTTACCGCTTTTACCCGGCCCGATGATGCCGACGTCAATACTCATCAGTCCAACCGCACGTCAACAGGTGGCAGTGTTGATTACTGCAGGCTCGTCTTTTTTATCACCTCTCTGGCCTGCTTCAGAGCGAGGTCCCGTTCCTTCGCTATCAGGCTCTCATTGGCGGCGATGTCCAGCAGGGCAAGTAAGGCATCATGGGTGGAAATAACCCCCAGCTGTTCTATGGCTTTTTTCCTGATTTCAGCCGGCAGTTTCATATCGGCGGCGATTTCGGCCAGCTTCTTCAGTTCGTCAGGTCTCTCCGACATTCGTGCACCTCTTAACTTAAGCAGTAGCGACCGGATATCGTTTAACTGATATAAAGTCTACTCTTTGCGGGACAATTTCTCAATAGGATTGCTCCGATTTTCCGCAATAAACAATCGGATATTTGGTTATGGTAGAATTAGGGGACAAATATTGCTGGAGGGGCTGTCCTTTGCTCTACATTCTTTATGGTGAAGATGATTTCTCCCGGCAACTGGCGCTGAATGAAATAAAAAGCACCATTGGCGATGAGACGGCTCTGGCCACCAATACCACCGTGCTCGACGCACCGCAGGCAACCATCGATCAGCTCAGGTCCGTGGCCGAGGCCATGCCGTTTCTCGCCGAGAAGCGACTGGTTATTATTCAGGGTCTGCTGGAACGCTTTGAAGCAAGGGCGAAGTCCGGACGGCGCAAAAAGACTGCCAGTGCCTCAAACCGACAGAGTGAACATCAGCCGCTGGCCGATTATCTGGTGGCTATACCTGATAGCACCGTGGCGGTGCTGGTGGACGGCAAGATAAGCAATAAGAATCCTCTGCTGGGCGCACTCTCGACAAAGGCGAAGGTGAAGTCATTTCCGCTTTTGAAAGACGACAGGAATGATAGGAAACTAAGTCGATGGATAGAGAATCGGATGGCGGACAGCGGCGGCAGCATATCCCAGTCGGCAATTGGCCTGTTGACCAGTTACGTCGGCAGCAATCTCTGGGTGATGGCCAGTGAGATTGACAAGCTGGTTCTATTTACCGGGGGCAGGCAGATTGAGGCCGATGATGTCAGGCAGGTGGTGAGTTACGTTCAGGAAGGCAGCGTCTTTAATCTGGTTGATGCTATTCTTGAGTTCAGGGGGGGTATGGCCGAAAAGCTGGCCGAGCAGCTGCTGCAAAGGGGAGCCTCGCCGGCCTATCTGCTGGTCATGCTGACCAGGCAGTTACGACTCGTTGTCCGCGTGAAAGAGCTTAAAAACCAGCGCCGGCCGGAGGCAGAAATCATGGGTCGGCTTGGGATGACTTCACCGTTCATCCTGCGGCGAACACTGGAGCAGGCTGGCCGGTATTCGCCGGCACGACTGAAAGAGGTATATCACCGGCTTCTGGAGACTGACCTGGCCATAAAGACGGGCAAATATAACGCCGAGCTTGCCCTGAATATATTAATCGCTGAACTGTGCCAGGGAGCAAAAGTTCAGGCAGTGTAGCCTTCGTTTGACAGCTACGGCGTCTTACGCCTAAAATCAAGTAATCAACCGTTCGTTCGGTTTTTGCGTCAGGAGTTATCGATGACCAGCGATGAGTTAAGAGATGCGTATTTGAAGTTTTTCGCTGAGAAAGGGCATGATATCGTCCCCAGCGCCTCTCTCATTCCGCATGGTGACCCCACCCTTCTCTTCACCAGTGCCGGCATGGTGCAGTTCAAAGACTACTATCTGGGCAAGGCCATCCCGTCCAACCCCCGCCTTGCCTCGTGCCAGAAATGTTTCCGCATGACCGATATAGAATCGGTCGGTGATGCCAGCCACCTCACCTTTTTCGAGATGCTGGGCAACTTCAGCATCGGCGATTACTTCAAGAAAGAGTCTATTGCCTGGGCGTGGGAGTTCGTCACCGAGCGACTGAAACTGCCCCCGGAGCGGCTCTGGGCCACGATATATCTTGATGACGACGAATCATTCCAGTACTGGAAAGACATTGGCGTACCTGAAGATAAAATCCTGAGGTTCGGTGAAGAGGACAACTTCTGGGGTCCGGCGGGCGATACTGGACCCTGCGGGCCCTGCAGCGAGCTGCATTACGACTTGGGCGAGGATGTTGGCTGTGGCAAGCCTGACTGCAAGCCGAACTGTGAGTGCGGTCGATTTTCCGAGATATGGAACCTGGTCTTTACCCAGTACAACCAGGATGAGGC
>CAYZOI010000068.1:0-7769 GCA_964480145.1 uncultured Dehalococcoidaceae bacterium
TATCTGCTTGACTACACGGCATTGATGAGTAATCCTTCCCCGAAACGCCATACCTTTGCCATAGAGACTCTTGACAACAGGCACATTGGCAACTGCGTGTATTATAACTTTGACCGGGAGAGAGGGGAAGCGGAGGTGGGGATTATGATCGGTGAATATGACTGCTGGGATAAAGGCTATGGCGCGGATGCCGTGGCCACTCTCGTGGATTATATATTTCGTGAGGTCGGCCTTCAGCGAGTTTATCTGAAAACTCTGGACTGGAACGGGCGGGCGCAGCGGTGCTTCCTGAAATGCGGCTTTATCCCCTGTGGGCGGCTGGTGAAAAACGGGCATCAATTTGTGCTTATGGAGATGGGGCTGGAGAGCTGGGAAAAGGCCAGGACCAGATTGAAGGAGTCAGTTTTTTGAAGACGATTTATACTTCGCCGATAGACTGGCTGGAAAATCGCGTGCGTATCCTTGACCAGAGCCGGCTGCCTGATGAGGAAGCCTATCTGGAGCTGGAAGACTACCGTGACGTTGCTTCAGCCATCACAGAATTGAAAATAAGGGGCGCCCCGGCGATTGGGGTGGCTGGAGGCTATGGAGTCGCCCTGGGGGCATTAAAAATTGAATCTGCGCAAAAAGGCGATTTTTTGAAGAAGCTGGATGTGGTGTTGGCGACAATCGCGGCCACCCGCCCCACCGCCCGCAACCTCTTCTGGGCGATTCAGCGCATGCGGAAGGCGGCTGAGGACATCGATGACGTGGGCAGGATAAAATCGGCGCTTCTTAAGGAGGCGGTGAAGATACACGCCGAAGAGAAAGAGGCCACGCACAAGCTGAGCCAGTTCGGCGCTGAACTTATAAAGGACGGGGATACCGTGCTGGTGCACTGCAACGCCGGACCGCTGGCCACCACTGGCTACGGCACGGCATTGGGCGTAATTTTATTTGCCATTGAGCAGGGAAAAAAAGTTAAGGTGATGGCCACCGAGACGCGCCCCGTGCTGCAGGGGGCGAGAATAACCGCCTGGGAACTGAAAAAGGCGGACGTCCCGGTCACCCTGATTACCGACTCCATGGCGGGCTATTTTATGCAGCGGGGTGAAATCAGCTGCGTCATCGTTGGGGCCGACCGCATTGCCGCCAATGGAGACACGGCCAACAAAATCGGCACGTACATCCTGGCGGTGCTGGCGAAGGAAAATAAAATCCCGTTTTACGTTGCCGCCCCCACCTCCACCATAGACCACGCCCTTGCCTCCGGCGCTGAAATACCCATCGAGCAGAGGAAACCGGAGGAAGTGACCCATATCAGGGGTGTGCCCATCGCCCCGGAAGGCGTTGCGGTACAAAATCCCGCTTTTGACGTTACCCCCCACCAGTATATCACCGCCATCATCACCGAGAAAGGGATTATAAAAGCGCCGTTCGGGGAGGGGATTAGTAAGTTATAGGTGACTTTTATGGATGTATGTTTAGCAAATTGGGGAAACATCGCCACTACTATATTAGCTGGTGCAGCAATTTTTGCAGGAATATATGCTGCATTAAATCTACGTGTGCTTAAAAAACGTAATCGATATGAAATACTACTTAGTCTGGTGAACCAAATAGCAGACAGAGAAGAAAGAGCGAATAGAGCTATCATAAATGAAAAATTCAAGGAAGGAACAGGGGCGAAAGAAATAGATAGCTGGATAGAGGCAGGACGAGAGGTAAGGATTAATCCTTTTTACGAAAGTGGCATGTTAAAAGGTGATGAGATTGAAGTTATTGAAGACGGTGTAACTAATAAACATATACGCACTTTTAAAGAAGTGGTAGATACTATGAATGCCGTTGAGGAAACTATAGCTTGTTTTGATAAGGTAGGCTTCTTCTTGTTAGAACGAGATGCCAAACTCAAGGATGAGGCACCAGATTGGATATGGACTATGTCAAATGGCATGTGGAAACGTTTGGGGAATTATGTATTGTATAGGCAGGAGAGTGGCGATACCCATTGGGGTAAATATTTTAAAAAACTAGCTGATGAAGCTTCAAAACGTCTGCCAAAGTAGTTAAAATGGGCAGGATTCAACTTACCCATATGAATTTCAAAACTTATTAAGTAAGCAAGGAGGTCTCTCATGCCACAGGCGAAGATAGCGGTCATCGGGGGGAGCGGGCTGTATGACATCGAGGGGATGTCGGATGTAGAAGAAGTTGACATAAACACGCCGTTCGGCAGGCCGAGCGATAAGATAGTCGTGGGGAAACTGGAGGGAGTGGGCGTCGCTTTCCTGCCCCGGCATGGGCGGGGGCACCGCATCCTCCCCACCGAGGTCCCTTACCGGGCCAATATCTATGCCCTCAAGTCCATCGGCGTGGAGAGAATCATCGGCATCAACTCGGTGGGCAGCCTCAACGAGGAGTTCCAGCCCAACGACCTGCTCATTCCCGACCAGCTCATCGACCGCACCTGCCAAAGAGCAAATACCTTTTTCGGCGAGGGCATCGTCGCCCACATACCCTTCGGCGAGCCGTTCTGCCCATCTCTAAGCCAGCTGGTCTATCAGTCGGCCAGAGATGCCGGCGCCACCGTGCACCAGGGAGGAACCTGCGTGGTCATGGAGGGGCCGGCCTTCTCCACTAAAGCGGAGTCAATCCTCTACCGCTCCTGGGGGGCGGACGTCATCGGCATGACGACGCTGCCCGAGGCCAAGCTGGCGCGGGAGGCCGAAATCTGCTACGCTGTTATTGCCTGCGTTACCGACTACGACTGCTGGCGGCATGGACATGATGCCGTCACCGCCGAGATGATTATAAGTCGACTGCGCCAGAACATCGATACCGCCAGGCAGATTATCAGGCTGGCGGTGGGCAGAGTCCCGCCAAAGCGCGATTGCGACTGTGGCACGGCGCTGAGTACGGCGCTGATTACCGCGCCCGACGTTATGCCGGAAGCGCAGAAGAAAAAGCTTGATTTGCTCATCGGTAAATACCTGAGAAAGGGTTAGTCATATGCCCGGAGTGGAATTCAACTGTTTGCCAACGATTACCGGCAGCGTGCCCCACACTGACCCTGCTGTGGCGTGTGCGCATATCACGCATTATCTCAAGGATATTCCCGCCTGGCCGCAGTTGCCCAAACGGACTTTCCTGGAGAATATGTATGTCCAGTACAGCCAGGGGTTCCCGGGGGTGGTGGTCGATGAGGCGGAGAAGAAAATATACGTGGACCGCCAGCAGGACCTGACTTCATCGCTGGAGAAGTTCTATTCCGCTTTTCTGGATAACAAAGTTGATGAGTTTGCCATCAGCACGGATTATGCCCCCGGCCTTTATAAATTTCTTGCCCTGGACAACCTGTCGCCGAAGGTGGTCAAAGGCCATGTCACCGGCCCTGTGACCTGGGGGCTTACCGTGGTTGACGAGGAAGGCAAGGGAATCCTTTATGACGATATTCTCGGCGATGCCGTGCCCAAGTTGCTGCGGCTGAAAGCGGCCTGGCAGGAGAGAGAGCTGAAGCAGATATGCCGCCGCACCATCATCTTCGTCGATGAGCCGTTTATGTCAGCCTTTGGCTCGGTGGGCATGATGCTTTCGAAGGAGAGGGTGATTGGCCTGCTGAACGAAGTATTCGGTGGTATTGAGGGGCTCAAGGGCGTCCACTGCTGCGGTAACACCGACTGGTCGGTGTTGCTGGAGAGCGATGCGGATATCATCAACTTTGACGCCTACAACTACGCTCAGTCGCTGAGCCTCTATCCCGTGGAAATAAAAAGATTTCTGGAACGGGGTGGCACCGTTGCCTGGGGCATTGTCCCCAACGAGGAAGAGGGGATACGCAAAGAGTCTGCCGCCAGCCTTAAAGACCGGCTTGAGGAAGCGATGGCACCCTTTACCCGGAAAGGCGTCCCTTTCCGGCAGTTGATAGCGCAGGGGCTGATTACCCCGGTCTGTGGGCTGGCCTCTCTCAATACCGAAGAGGCGGCCGTCCGCGCTCTGGAGTTGCTCGCCGAGTTATCGGACCTGATAAAAACACAATACGGATAACCAGGGGAAAAAGCGCCGATGGAATGCAACATTGAAGCCAACAAAGCCGGGTGCCCCTGTACCTATGAGCCCTGCCCAAGGAAAGGCAAGTGCTGCGAGTGCATTGCCTATCACCTGAAGTATGATGAGCTTCCCGGCTGTGTTTTTCCGCCGGAGGTGGAGAAGACCCTTGATCGCTCCTTCACCCGGTTTGCCCGGGTGGTTAACGGGAGAAAATGAGCCAGACATAGTTGCCGGAGCTGATTCAGGCACTGCTTGACCCGAAGTCATATCCGCATTCGCCGCCGCGGGTAAAACTGGTGCAGACCCAGATGTCGTTCGTCTTCCTTGCTGGCGACCTGGATGTAATCAGGCAGAATATGGTGAAAAACTTTGAACAGACCGAGAAAAATATCGGCACCACCGTTTCTGTGGAGCAGAAATAAGGCTGACTAGATATTCTCTCCCTGGTATTTCCCCCGATAGCCCCTGGTCTTCCGGGTCAGCTTGAAAAAAATGAGCTGCACGATTCTGGCATTGCGCTGCAGCCTGATTCCCTGAGAGTTATAGACCACCATCAGCGACTGTGAGCGTCCCGAGTAGCCGGCATCCCATACCGCCGTTTCGATGGTGACGCCGCAGCGGAGCAGACTGGAACGAGGTGCCGCGAGCGCAGTGACGTTCTCGGGCAGGTGGACGATCTCGTTGTAGGTAACCAGGTATATGCCGGGCACCAGGTCAATATAGCCGAGCCCGTCAAAGACAAGCGGGGCCAGCTCGGAGACCTGGCGCTGGCCGTTGTCCACGGCTATGACACCGGCCGACTGGAGCAGCGCGATATCGCGCAGGGTGAGGTCAATGCCATTGGGCTGCAGCTGCTGCTCCAGGTCGATCAAATCCTCAACCAGGGGAGGCTTGCCTTCCAGCAAACGGCGTATCTCGGAACGGGACAATACGGTGGTCATTTTTCCTCTTTAAAACAGGGTCATTGTCCAGTATACACTTTTATCGTCGGGCTGTTCACCCTGTTTTCGATGTTTCCTTTACAGATGGCAACACTTTCAGTACAATAGCACCGGCGATGATTAAAGCGGTCTTCTTTGACCTGTACCATACACTGCTCGGCTATGACCCTCCGCGGGAAGAGCTTCAGGCAAAGGCGCTGGGGGAACTCGGCATTGCGGTGAAATCCGGGGTCTTACGCTGGCCTCTGGTTGTTGCCGATGAGTATATCTGTCAGGAGCACGCCCGCGCCCCGCTGGGACAGCGTTCCAAGGAAGAGCAGACGGCGGTCTGGGCGCAGTACGAGCGCAAACTGCTTGAGGAAGCCGGCATTGAAGCTGATGACCGGCTCATTCTGGGGCTGCTGGGCAAAATAGGGCAGTTTGATATGAAGCAGGTGCTTTTCGATGATGTTTTGCCGGCGCTGACCGGGCTCAAGAAGCGGGGACTGATTCTGGGCCTCATTTCCAATATCGACCGTGATATCACTTCGCTGCTGGACGACCTGGGGCTGACTGCCCTGCTACAGGTGGTGGTGACTTCACAGGATACCGGCTTCAACAAGCCAAGCCCGGAGATATTTCAGGAAGCGGTGAAAAGGGCCGGGATTCAGGCCCACGAGGCTATCTACGTCGGCGACCAGTACCAGGTCGATATCGTCGGTGCCAATAAGGCGGGAATGAAGGGGATTCTTATTGACCGGGGCGACTACTTCACCGAACTGAATGATTGCCCTCGCCTCCAGAACCTTACCCAGATATTGGAATACCTGGCCTGGTAGCACGGGTTCGGCGCTGGCGCTTATCTTTTCGCCTCCGTGCCCAACGGGCAAACCGGGCATTTTCCCTGCGTACAGAACGTCTTATGGATATGAATCATCCCCTGCTGCCGCTGTGCCGAATTTACGGGCACGCGGCTCCGGCCGAGCTGTTTTGACATATGCCTTTCAATGGCGTTGGTGCCCGGTTTTGGATAGGCGGTGAACATCGCCAGAGCTCTTGCGGCCAGTTCCGGCCGTGCGTTGTGTCTGCTCCAGGCGAAGGTGAAGGGCAGGATAACGTTCACGGCAATGGCGGTGGCACGGCTGCTTCCGATGAGTGCCGGGGCGATGTGTCTGCTGTAGCACCCGAAATCATAGTGTGTCTTCCAGTAACCGCTGGCCGTTACCATCAGGGCGTCTGACAGGGCAAAGTGCGCCTGGTCAATTCTTACCTCCGATATCAAGCTGGTAATCTCGTCAAGCAGGCCCTCTTTACCATGGCGGAGAACCAGATGGCTTATGCCGGCAATGCGACGTACAGGATAGTTATTCGGTCTGACTTTAATCAGGTGCCAGATATTGGCGGGCATTACGTGGCCGTGGCCGTATTCAGACCAGTATCTTTCCAGTGCTTCAACCCAGCGGTCATTTGCGGCCGAATGATGACCGACGCCTCGTTGAGAAGGCAGTAAGCCGGCGGTGCCCAGCAGCAGGGCCTGCTGTTGAGCCAGGCATTTGTCATCCGGCAGATTACGCCGGACCATAGCTTCCAGGCGGTGCCATGGAACCCTGCGGGCGAGTTCCTCGAAAGGATGCTTGTTTTTCGAGTAACCCAGCGCACTCATTATGCCCTGGTAGAAAACCTGTTCCGGCGTGTCTCCGCTTAATTCTCCCTGGAAGGCGGCCGCTCTGGCCAGAAAACGTTCCCGCCCGGCAGCATCCAGTATTTCATCTATTCTTCTAATGGGTAGCGAGCCAGCGACTTGATAGCAGGGCAGGGCGAAAACGTCGGCTGCATGGCCGGAGCTCATTTGCGGGCGGGCAGTTGCTTCCAGGTGTCTGCTCAACACCAGAATCGGAACTTCTTCTCCGTTCTGTAAATGAGTAACCGGTTCCGTATCGCGCCACATCACAATATGATGATAGCAAAACACCCTCAGAAATATTGCTCCGTGTACATATAAAAAAGGAGGTAAACCATGTTCAAATCTATTAACTCCATCCCTTCGTGATTTCAACTTAGTTAGCCATTCAAAGAGGAAAATATCTGTAAAGGAGATCCCCCATGAATAGTAGTACTACACATGAAGAAGACGAGCTATTTATCGCCCTGAACCTTGAGTGTTTTCGACTCGGTGGTTACATTTCAGCCCTGATAGGGGCATCAGGAATTTCCCGGCAACAGGCAAAGACTTGCTTATATTACGCGGTGGCAACACACCTTCTTCCCGAGAAGCTTCAATTGATGCCTATCCTTGCCATAATCGGTCCTTTGGGTACAGGCAAATCAAAGCTTTTAGCCCAACTCGGGAAAATGGTTAAACAGCCCAAACTGATAGGTGCAGAATCGCAATCAACACTAAGGGATGAACTAGATAAAACGGTTACTGCCTTGCTTGATGAAGGAGATAAAGTATATGAACCTTATCTAGTACGGCGATACGCAAAAGAAACATCACAAATCAGCTATAAGCAAGAAATCGGAGATATGGGATGGCGCAAAGTAGAGGCGGAAATATTTGGTGGAACCATCATCGTCAGGCGTACCCCATTCGGAGACCAAGCGACCAAGTCGAGGAGTATAGTAATTGCCACGAAATATAATCCGGGGAGTTATAAAGTTAACGATATTAATATGGAGGAGATAATGAAAATGGCTGATAAAGCTAGTTTAGCCCTGACGTCCTCTCAGAGGATAAGAGATAACTGGCTACCTTTGCAATCAATAGCAACATCATTGGACGATGAAGAGTGGCTGGAATTCAGTGAGAAACAAATTGAA
>CAYZOI010000069.1:0-7762 GCA_964480145.1 uncultured Dehalococcoidaceae bacterium
CGGTCCTGATCGGTGCGGCCTTTCTCGTCGTTGTCATTGCTCTGACTCGCCGCGATATTAAATCTCTAGGAGCGAGCGTAATCGATGAACGGCGGATGGCGCCATCCGACGAGGTGAAATTTCCGCAACAATTTATCGCTATCCATAATGAAATCGCCGCGTCGCTGACCGACCGGTCGTTCTATGAAAAGCGCCTTCGCGCGAGAATCAACAGAACCACCGGGCGGGACACCGATATTCTCTCAACGGTGGATACCGCCGGCTTCGCCATGAGTGAGGCTGTGACGGCTGCCTATGAAGCTCTGCCAGTGAAAGCCTCGGCCTGCACGGAGTGCGGAAATTGTACGGAGCAATGTCCTTTTGGCGTTGACGTGATCGCCAATATGCAGCGAGCGGTGGAAGTATTCGGAGAATAAAGACCTATCAGGCTTTTAAAAGACGTTATTGGCTAGGTCAGGTCTTTCAGGTATTTTTTGAAAAAGCGGTGCGCTAGCGAGAGCACGATGCTGCTGGTCAGTACGGCCACCATAACGCTGACGGAAAAGCCGGTGATGGCAACCCCGAGCGCTGTACCTCCTGCGGGAGGATGTTCGAAATCAAGGGCCACCATGAGAAAGACAGTCGTGCCGACGGCCAGCGAATAGATGATAATTGCGATGAGAGCGGTCGGGTGCGGGATAAAGGCGAAGGCGGAACCGCAGATTAAGCCGACGATATGCCCGCCGATTACCCGTCGCGGAGTGGCGGTGATGTTGCGGGGCATGGTGAAAACAATAAAGGCGGTAGCGCCGATGGACGCAATGACCACCACATGCTCAAGGTTCAGCAAGAGAAGAATAATAAAGATGACCACCGTGGCCAGTAGACTCTGATAGATGTAGTTGAGCCAGAGTCGACTGAAGCCACGGCGTATGCGGTGCAGTCTACGTCGTGCCGAATCTAGGAAACTGAAATGCATATATCCACTTGCCTCGCTTCAGGTCTAGATTATAATACCTCATGAATGTCCCGGTAAGCCAGTTTGTGACTGGCCCGGCAGTACCTCAGACAATCTGAAGTAGGCAGGGGTAAGGCTTATATGATACACTGATTAGTTGTTATCCGGTGGTAAAATTATTAATTCTAAGGCAGGAGGTATGAATGACCAAGCGAGTTTGCGTCGTGAAAGGGGACGATGCAGCCCCAGAAGTGGTTGTGCCCACGGTTCAGATTCTGGAAGGGATGAACCTTGACATCGAATTTATACGGGTAGAGACCGGCGATGAAGCCCTTGCCAGATATGGCTCCAGCTTCCCTGAATCGGCGAAAAAGACGCTTGATGAAGCTAACTATGCTATTATGGGTTCCACCCGGGATATGAGGGGTGTACATGGTTACCTGCGATGGGGTAAAAGGTGCTTCGCCAATGTCCGCCCCACGAAATACGTGCCCGGCTTGCGCAGTCCTCTGAAAAACCCCGAAGGCATCGATTTTATTATCCTGCGGGAAAACATCGAAGGGCTCTATCCCGGCTGGGAAGGCGATATCGCGCAGCTGGCACCATTGAAGCTGAAGAACGACATGCTGGACGTGATGCTGGATACGGCACCGAAAGGCAAGTTTGCCGTTAAGGTATATACGGAAGCGATAACCAGGGAAGTATGTCAGGTCGCCTGCGAGTTGGCCATGAAGCGAAAGGCCAAAGGTGGCAGGGGAATAGTAACCGTGTCCAGCAAGTACAATGTGCTGACGCAGGTGGACGAGATGTTCCGCCGAATAGCTGAGGAGACGGCCAGGCAGTACCCCGAGCTTACCTTCAATCAACTGATAATCGATAACTGCGCCCAGCAGCTGGTAATAAACCCGCAGCAGTTCGATGTGCTGATTATGGGCAATCAGCATGGCGATATTTTGGCAGACGAAGCGGCGGCGCTTATCGGTGGGCTGGGGCTGGCGCCCAATGCCTGCATCGGCAAGGATTTCGCTTACTTCGGCTCGGTGCACGGTACCGCGCCGGATATTGCCGGCAAGAGCCTTATAAATCCCACCGCAATGCTCCTCTGCGGCGCCATGCTTCTGGAGCATCTTGGCTACGAAAAAGAGGCGACCAAGCTGGAGGCGGCGGTATATAAAGTCTATCAGGACGGGAAATACCTCACCCGCGACCAGGGGGGGAGCGCCTCCACGACCCAGTTCTGCGAAGCGGTCAAAGCCAATCTGTAAATAAAACTTGAAGCGGTATTTTAGATGAAACGAATCATCTATGTTCTCCTTGTCGTGATAACGCTGTCCAGCCTGCTGCTGGCGGGCTGCCAGCGTGGCCAGGGAACGGCGCTTAACCTTTACGGCATCGACCCCATTACCCTCGACCCGGCGGTCTCCGGCGAGATGATTTCGCATGAATATATCCAGCAGATTTACAATGGCCTGGTGCGCCTTGACGAAAACCTGGAGCCGTCCCCGGATATTGCCGAACGCTGGGAAATGAGCGCTGACGGGCGCACCTATACTTTCTATCTGCGTAAAGATGTCAAATTTCAGGATGGCCGGGAGGTCACCGCCAGCGACTGCAAGTATTCCCTGGAGCGTGCCTGTCGGCCGGCCACGGGGTCGCTGACCGCGGCTACCTATCTGGGAGACATTGTCGGCGTTAGTGAAGTGATAGCCGGTCAAACGGAAGAGATAAGCGGCATCAGTGTCGTTGATGACCACACACTACAGATGACCATCGATACCCCCAAATCCTATTTTCTGGCCAAAATGACCTACCCGGTGGCGTTTGTGGTGGACAGAAACGAGGCCGAGGCGGGTGGCGAGTGGTGGCGTGAACCCAACGGCACCGGCCCGTTCCGTTTGCAAAGCTGGGAGAAGGAAAATCGACTGGTTCTGGAAAAGAACGATCACTATCACGGTGAGAAAGCCGGGGTCGACACGGTGGTCTTCCAGCTATGGGGTGGCGTGCCGATGAACATGTATGAAACCGGGGAAATCGATGCCACGGACGTTTATATCAATTACATTGACAAGGTCGCCGACCCGGCCGGTAATTTTTATCAGGAGCTGCAGATTGTGCCGGAGCTTAGCTTCAGCTACATTGGCTTCAACCACACCAGGCCGCCGTTCGATGATGCCAAGCTGAGGCAGGCCTTCAACATGGCAATCGATAAGGACAAGATGGTTTCGCTGGTCTTCAAGGATATGATGGAGCGGGCCGATGGCGTCCTGCCGCCGGGCATTCCCGGCTTCAATGAGGAACTTAAAGGCCTGGACTTTGATGTGGCGGCGGCGAAAAACCTGATTGCCGATTCCACGTATGGCAGCGTGGAAAACCTGCCGCCGATTACCATCACCACGATGGGCTGGGGAGGGCTTATTTCGAACAGCCTGGAAGCGATTGTCCACGAGTGGCGGCAGAATCTCGGGGTGGAGGTTACGGTAAGGCAGCTGGAGCCGCAGCAGTTCCTCTACAACCTGAAGCAAGAAAAGGACGAGATGTACCATTTAGGCTGGGTGGCCGACTATCCCCACCCCCAGAACTTCCTCGAACTTCTTTTCCGAACCGGGGAGGAGAACAACGCCGGCGAGTACAGCAACCCGGCGGTGGACGATATTCTGGACCGGGCAGGGATAGAGCTGGATTATGAAACCAGCCTGGCGCTTTATCAGGAGGCCGAGCAGATGCTGGTTGACGATGCCGCCTGCATCCCGCTGTGGTTCCCCAGGAATTACTATCTGGTCAAGTCCTACGTCAGCGGCTATGAACTGACGCCGATGGGCTACGCCGAGCTGAGCCGGGTATCTATCGAGCGCGACTGAGCAGCGACCTTATCTCTCGGGTGCCGAGCTCGCGTGTTTTGCCCTCGGGAAGAGTGCCCAGATTCAGGTTGCCGAAGCGGACTCGTTTCAGCGCCAGTACCCTGTACCCCAGGTGGGCGAACATGCGGCGCACCTGTCGCTTCCGGCCCTCGTGGATGGTGAGGCTGTAGTTGAAGGGTTCAGAAGTTATTTCCCTGACTCTGGCCGGACTGGTTTTGCCGTCGTCAAGCTCAACCCCCTGTTCCAGTCGCCGTTTTTCCTCTGACTTTAATTTGCCCTCAACCTGTACCAGGTACTCTCTTTCGTGCTCGTAGCGGGGGTGGGTCAGGCGGTAGGCGAGGTCGCCGTCGTTGGTGAGCAGGAGCAGGCCGGTGCTGTCTTTGTCCAGCCGCCCCACCGGGTAGAGCCTGAGGCGGCGGTAACTCTCCGGCAGGATATTGGTGACTTTCTCCCGACCCCGCTCATCGCTGAGGGTGGAGATGTAGCCCGCGGGCTTGTGCAGCATCAGGGTCATTGTCCGCTCGGGCTTGAGGTTGAGCTTCCTGCCGTCCAGCGCGATTTTATCTTTTGCAGTATCTACCGGGTGGCGGAAGTTGGTGGTTACCCGGCCGTTGACGGTGACGCGCTCGTACTTTATAGCGTCGGCCATCCGGCGGCGGGAGCCGATTCCGGCGGCGGTTAAAGCTTTGAGCAGGGGTTCAGGTTTCATTAATTCTTTATTTATAATAATAGTTATTTCACAGACATACAAGCCGTGCTATAATCCGCTAAAACAATATCTATTACTTTGGACACTTATTCACACGTTGCCCTTGGATTGCAGGAAGCAGCAACAAATAGGTTTGATGATGTCATACTACATAAACATATCCAAAACGATATAGCTATTGTATAATCTCTCTACCACTTGATGGTAAACATATTCTATGGAGGTATTTTCATGTCAGTCGAAGAAGAAAGACGTCTCAGCCGAGAATTATACAGTAAATATAGTTTTCTACAGACAATAATTGGTATTTATGTTGAAGGCGTTACGTGGGGAGGATGCCAATTAATATTCAAAACCAAGGGCCAACCTGATAATACGATTGTTAACATTGGGTCAAATGACTTAAGAACTGGTGTACAAAATATGCTTATAGATGGATTTGGAGATTATCAACTAAATATCTCTGGGGAGGAAAAATCAATAACCATCACTATGCTTCCTGAATTTGCTTTTGCTATGGAAGAAGGTGGTCATCCGTTACTTTGGCCGGTAACCCGAAATGCAGGAGCATTAGATTCAGTTATGTCATCAATCGGCCAATTAACTCCTGAAAAAATGGAAATAGCACGAATTCTTCTTGATGATATCTGTTCCGGGATTGGCATACCATATGCATTTTTGGTAGAAGACCCAAAAACGTTTCTTAATATATTAGGTTTAAAAAATTGGTTAATGATGTTCAAACATAAAAATAAGTACATACGACGGAGCGTTGAATTTGGTCTAATACAGTTTGCCAGACAATTAGGTTCGACTGATGAATCTATCGAAGTACATTGGAATGACGATTGGTGTTCTAGAGAAGAATATGGCTCAGCCTATCAGATATTTAAGGCCCATAATATTGATTTAGTTACATTACGACAGGAAGAATTATCAACTGCTGCGGATTCCGGTGAATTCGGCCACTTGTCCGGCCAAATCGGCCACCCTGTAAAAAGGGCTTAGGGAGTGGCCCTGGGATGGCTATAGTTTAGCTCAGTTCACTGTCATTTACAATTGCCTCCTTTCTCTTGTTTTCCGATGTGCTGCCAGTTCTGGTACGCATGGAATCACCTCTAAGCTCTATCCGGTAAGCGTTGTGCAACAGTCGGTCGCAGATAGCATCGGCCAGGGTCGGGTCGCCGATGTTAGGATGCCAGTCACCGATGGGACACTGACTGGCGATGATGGTAGCACCTAACTGATAACGGTCTTCGATCACCTCCAGCAGGTCTCGCTGTTCCCAGTCTGCCAGTGTGGTGAGCAGGAAGTCATCGATAATCAAGAGCTGCACCCGGCTCAGCCTGGCCAGCGCCTTGAGGTGGGAGCCGTCTCCCCGGGACTGCTGCAGGGTTTCAAACAGCCGGGGAGCCCGCATATAAAGTACCGTATAGCCGGAGCGAGCACCGGCGTTGCCCAGGGCACAGGCAATAAAGGATTTACCGATTCCGGTGGGCCCGCTGATAAGTATATTGCGGTGGGCGGCGATCCATCCGGGATTGGCTAACTCCAGGATTACCTGCCGGCTTAAGCCCCGCGAAGCTCCATAATCAATATCCTCCAGGGCAGCTTCCTGGCGGAGCCTGGCCTTCTTCAGCAATTTTCTGAGTCGCAGATTATCACGATGTGTCTTCTCATCCTGCACCAGCAGTCCGACGAATTCGGCATGGGAGAGCGACGCCTGTTTTGGGTCGGCCAGCCGTTTCTCAAAGCTCTCCGCCAGGCCGTGCAGCTTGAGTGAGTGCAGGATAGACATAGTCTGCTGATTAAGCATGGGTTTCCCTCCTTATCATTGATAGTATTCTCTTCCCCTGATGTTCTGGTGTAATGGCAGGCTCATCTGACCGCCCTTCCCCTGGAAAGACCCGATATCCGGCTGCCGGTCCAGGCCGGCGGTCAGGATCGCCTTCATTGAGCGGTAAGAGCAGGCATTAAATTGAAGAGCCCTCTGGGCCGCCGCTTCGACTCGCTCCGGCTCGTAGTGCCGTCCCAGGCTGATAATGCCCAGGCAGGCCCGGTAGCCCTGCTCTGGATAAGTACGGCTAGCCAGCACCTTTTCTACCAGCTGGGCGGTTGAGGCTCCGGTTTTTCCCGCCCACTGGATGAAGCGCGAGGGACTCCACTCGGCGTAGCTGCGGTGCTCCGGCGGCATATGTTCCTTCAGAGTAGTATGTTTGCCCCTGAGATACGACTTGGCGTGGGCGGCTACCCGTTCGCCCTTGTGGAAGGCTTCTACCACAGTGGCGGTCAGCCTTACGTCCAATCTCTCACGCAAGAGCTGAAACGGGACACTATAGTAATGGTGGTCTACTTCGATATGATAGTCGACGTTTACCCTGGCCTTATACCACTCGGCATACTCGTAAGGTCTGACCGGCAAAGGCAGAGCATTGGGACGGTCTGCCGTCTCAAACAGCTCTCTGCGCGATTTCTTCAGCCGCCGCATGGGCCGGCTGTTCAGACGCTCCAGGCACTCCCGGATGGCAGTATTAAGCTCCGCCAGACTGTAGAAGGTGCGTTTTCGTAATACTGCCAGTATCCACCTCTGGGCAATCAGTACTCCGGCCTCGACTTTAGCCTTATCCCTTGGTTTCCGGGGACGAGCCGGCAGCACAGCGCAGCCGTAATGCTCCGCCATGTCGGTATAGGTGGGATTTAACTCCGGCTCGTATTTGCAGGCTTTGCTGACGCCGCTTTTAAGATTATCCGGCACCAGCACTCGGGGGACACATCTGAAATACTCTAACGCACGCCTGTGGGAGCCAATCCAGTCCGGCAGGGTCTGGGATAGAGTCGCTTCGGCGTAGGTATAGTTGGAAGCTCCCCAGACCGCCAGAAATAGCTGGGTGAGAATCAGCTCGCCGGTTGCCAGGTCAAGGATGGATAAGCCATCGGAGTAATCGATGAAGGCCTTTTCCCCGGCCCGGTGCTCCTGGCGCATAACGTAATCAAGCTTGCCCCGCCAGCACCGGTAAAGATCACAAAACTGGGAATACTGGTAGCCGTCGGGATGCTTTTCCTTGTACTCCAGCCACAGCTGGACCATAGTCAAATTGAATTTACGGTAGGTGCGTAGCTGGCTGTAGATATATTCATAGTCCGGCGCTGGGCGCTTGACCGATCTGGGAATACGTTTGACGGGGAAAAGACATTCCTCAATCTGAGTGTCAGTCAGCCCCAAGGCTTCCGGCCAACTGATCCCGGCCGCCTTAGCCT
>CAYZOI010000070.1:0-7753 GCA_964480145.1 uncultured Dehalococcoidaceae bacterium
GTAAAAGCCACTGCAACTATATGTTAAAAACTAAGCGTCTTGTCCACGCTGATACTAGCGCGATTCCTAGCGGTGGTGAATGCATTTGTGGTGGCAAGGGCAATCATTCACCGAAGACCGTAGTCAAATCTTGGATGAATAGCTCAGGACACAAAGCATTAATTCTAAGTCCAAGCATAAGAAGCCATGCTGTAGCAATTTCAGACGGAAAATATGGAACATATGCTACTTGGCGTGGGTCAAATCATACAATCCAAACTATAGCAAAACCTATCAAAATCCCCACCCCCTTCAAAATATTCATAAGGAGGAAGCCAATGCCAACAAATCCTTTTAAAATAGGACTATCTTTAGTGTTAGGTGTCATAGGTCTGTTAGGAATGGCTTTAGGTGTGCACGGTGTCTATGTCTACTTCAATAGACTTGACTTATTCTTAGGTGGTGAAGGGGCAAAACTATTCCTTGCAATTGATATGCCAATAAGACTAAGAGATTTAGTGATGTGGGCATCAGCTAGAGGAGTGCAATCATGGTTTATCCCTACATTAATTTTCTTAGCGGGATTAGGAATATTCAACTATAGCCGATTATGGACTATAATATCACGTTTCCTAGACAAGATAAGACCTTGATCTAAAAAGATCAAAATAATCTGCATGGTTTGTCAAATATATGTCCGTGAAATATTATAAGGAGGTCTAAAAATGGGCTATCTTTCACCAACGCTGGCGGTCAGAAACATGAAGAAGACCATTTGTATTCAGGTATAACATTGCCTGTTTAGTATGACCTGACCCCTATCTTCCGGCTGGCTTCGCCGACTTTACCTCCCTGGTGAGCCAGTTTCACCGCTATTTCAGGGCGTATTTCTTAATGATGTCAGGGTTCAATTCCAGCCCAAAGCCGGGTTTGTCTGGAATTCTGATGCAGCCATTTTCGAGAGGCAGCGGCTCTTTATACAGAATATCCCACCAGGGCATATATTCAACAATAAGACCGTTCGGGATTGCGGCCACCAGATGGGCGGAAAATTCGTGAAAGACGTGGCTGGCCACGGGCAGATTCCAGGCCTCGGCCATCGTGGCCACCTTCATCCATTCGGTAACCCCGCCGACCCGCTGCAGATCGGGCATCAGCACGTCCAGCGCCTTATTCTCAAACACGCGGCGAAAATCGTGTTTGCTGGAGAGTGTCTCACCGCCGGCCACCCGCATGTCGAGAGCATTGGAGACCAGGGCCCAGTCTGCGGGGTCGTTGCTGGTCAAGGGGTCTTCCAGCCAGTACACATGGTACTTTTCGAGTTCTCGCCCCATCTGAATTGCCTGGGGCGCCGTCCACACCCAGTTCACGTCAACCATGATATCAATAGCGTCACCCACCACCTCTCTTACCGCTTTGAGCCGTTCCAGTTCAACCGAGAACGGCTTATTGCCCATGTTCATTTTCATGGCGCTGAAGCCCTGCTTCACCAGGGAAGCCGCATCCTTCTGCAATTCGTCAATGCTCCAGTTGAGAAAGAGAAGGTGGCTGGCATATACGGGCACTTCATCACGGTAGCCGCCGAGTAAGCGGGCTACCGGCAGGCCAACGGCTTTCGCCCGCAGGTCCCAGAGCGCAGTATCGATGGCGGAAAGGGCGTAAATGGGATACCCCTGGTGCCCCATCCACCTGGTATCATTCCAGAGCTTCTGCCAGGTCTGGGCCCAGCGGAAAACGTCCTGCCCTATTATTGTCTCTTTCAGGTCGTCAATACAGGCTTTCAGAGATTTCACACGACGGTCATTCCAGATGAAAGCCAGGCCAATCCCTTCCAGCCCCTCATCGGTGAATAACTGAACAATAACCGGGTTGACTCTGTCCATGGCAATACCGTTGTTCTTGAATGGCCACTTGAGTGGTATCGATAGCGGGGTGCTGAGCATATCGGTAATCTTCATCTTGACCTCCTTTCGGCCAATATTATTTGACGGCGGAGAAGTTTGTCAAGGCGAAGGCAGGCCAGGCATCACCAGATAATGCTATAGTGCTATTTTGACAGCCTGTAAAGGTGACCTGCCCTCAGTAGTGATACCACTTATAGAGTTAGAGTTCCCGGTATTTTATTACTGCACTGTACAATGAGGATAAAAAGGTGCGCTAAACTTTACGCTTAAAGTCTAGACATGTAACTATTATCGCCTCCACCAGAAACACGGGCGAGCCATCAGGCAGTTCGTTGATGATACGGACATCAGAACCATGACGGGAGGTCGTCAGCCAAAGCTGGTTTCGAGATACTACAGTGACGTTGGGCGCCTCATCACGAGCAGGGATGGTATCGATATAGCGAACAGGCCAAGGTAGATGACAAAGGCCCAGTGGTAGGAACCTACAGAATCATACACGTACCCGCCCAATAGCGGGCCAGCGGCAACGCCAACGCTCTGAGCGATATTCATCACTCCGAAGATGGTTCCGTAAGCAGCCAGACCGAAGTTATCACTGACGAGCATGGACATCGTGGGCAACCAGCCGCCCAATCCCAGTCCCATGAGGCCAGCATACAGCCACAGGATGGCGTAATGTGAAGACGAGTCGATGCTCATTAGTATCGTGATGCCGATTATCTGAAGAGCCAGGGCTATAGTGTACGCGTGTCTGGCGGCGATTCGGTCGCAGAGCCAGCCGAAGGTGAACTTGCCGACGAGGCTGCCAAGACCGATGTCACCAAGCGCTCCAGCAGCTATCGTGATCGGAAAGCCCACATCACCAAGGTACGCGACCTGGTTCTGCAAGGCACCAGTGCCGCTGAAGCCACCGAAAAAATAGGCCGCCATTGCCAGCCAGAGGGCCGGTGTCCGCAAAGCCTTCTTGAGTGACAGGCTTGGGATGTTTATAGCAGTGTCCGCAGTCAAGCTTACTGTCTCAGAAGCGTGCGCGCCATACGGGTGAAGGCCCATGTCAGCCGGCTTCGTTCTGAGAACGAACAGGGCGACGGGAAGCGTTACTACGGTGGCCAACATGCCCATTAGCAGATAGCAGATCCTCCAGTCAAGAGAAGGGATGAGGTAGCCACCAATCAGTGGTGCCAGCACCAAGCCCCCCGCACCTATCCCGGTTGAGGCCATGCCAATTGCTGTACCGCGCCGTCTCTCGAACCAATTCGAGACTACAGTACTCACCGGAATAGGACCCATTGCAGACATGCCAACTCCCACCAGAGCGTAGCTGAGATAGAATGATTGGTGGTCTTCCATTCGTGATAGAAGAGCAAAGCCAAGAGTAACGGCAAGCGCTCCGGCGGCAATCATCTTTCTCGGTTCAACGATGTAGAGGGCCCAGCCAATCAGTGGCGAAGCCAGCCCCTGAACCAGAAAGAAGACAGTGAAAGCAGCCATAATATCAGCCCTGTCCCAGCCCATGTCTGACTGAATGGGTGTCACGAAAAGACCAAAGGCGTAGTACCCAAGCCCTGAGAAGATGAAAAGACAGGCAAAGGTAGCGACGACTATCCAATAGCCATGGAACAGCCCGGGGCGGCCTGAGGGAAAACCAATATTCTTGACATTCCTCACAGGATTGAGTCTACCAGTCCCACCTGTCGGCTTCAAGTCCGAGCGACCTGTCTCCAATTATTTCTCTCCTATTCGTAAATAATCGTTCCTTTTCCCATACTCAGCGTTTTCGGGGATGACGCTTTGTGACCTCTCCAGATCGCCAGTTATCGAAGTTAGAACTTGTATGGTTCTATAGGAAATATGTAAAATTGACATTCAGTTCATAAACGGATTTAAATATAAATCAACACCAGATACTATGAACATATGCGACCTGAGGTTCAAAAAGAGTAATATTTTCCCGACAACTTATTGAGAATGATGCAGTTCTTATAAGGTCACATATACCTATAGTTGGAAATAAATAAAAAAGGAGCAGATAAAATGCGACTAAAAGGCAAAGTGGCCATCATAACTGGTGGCGGAAGTGGCATCGGGCGGGAAACCTGCAGGCTCTTCGTCAGGGAAGGGGCGAAAATCATGATTGCTGACCTGATAATTGAAGAGGCCAACAAAGTAGCTGATGAGCTAAAAGCCCAGGGGCAGCAAGCGATGGCTATGAAGACAGATATAACCAGTCTTGACGAAGCTAACCGATTAGTTGGAGCTACCCTGGATAAGTTTGGCCAGATAGATATACTGGCCAATATCGCCGGGGGGTCAGCCGGACCGGTTATTAAGACAAAGCATAGCCTCTTCGCTGAGTCAACCAAAGAACGCTGGGAAGATATGATTAATCTTAATCTCTACGGGACATTCAATTGTACACGGGCAGTAATTAATCATATGATAGAAAGGCGCAGCGGTAAGATTATAAGTTTCGCCTCTACTGCCGGGATGATTGGCATGCAGAAGGCGGCTGAATATTCGGCGGCCAAGGGCGGTGTCATTGCCTTTACCAAGACGCTGGCTAAAGAGGTGGGACAGTATGGTATAAATGTCAACTGTATTTCTCCGGGCGTAATTGGTAGCCCTCGTGTCCAGCAGATGCCTAAAGAAATGGTTCAGCAATGGCTGGAAGGAATCCCTCTTGCCAGGTTGGGTAAACCTGAGGAAGTAGCCAGTGTGGTATTGTTCTTGGCTTCAGATGAAGCCAATTATATAACTGGGGAAAACATTACAGTGGCCGGAGGTCTACCTCTGGGACCAAAAGGGTATTAGCGTACATGTTCAGCGCGGGCTATTACCGGGGGCTTGGCCAAAATGCTGAAATATGAGGAGGTGTATCTATGTGAATGGGGGAAACAGCTTATGACATGATAGCCAGGCTTCTTCAGTAAGAGCCGTTTTTCAGCTCTCTTGTTTGCTTGAGTTACTATACTAGTAAGATAACCAGGAGGTGATTTTAGATGCCGTGGCCGATTGAGTATTTTCACTATATTCCAGCACCATCAAGCATCATTGAAATGATGCCCGGGGCACTGAAAGCAATGACGCAATGTGCTGCTGTGAAACCCGGCGAAAACGTTGTTATCGCCTGTGATACGAATAAATTGCGACTTGCCGAGGTACTGGCAGCCGCAGCTTATGCGGTTGGTGGGAAACCAGTTATTGCAATGTTCCCACCAACTGGTGCTCATGGCGCTCAAGTGCCCAAACCGGTTGTGGCTGCTTGTGCCCAATCGGATGTATTCTTTTTACCCACCAGCTGGTCAATGACCCACACTGACGCCCGAATTCAAGCGATAAAAAACGGGGCGAGGGGCTCCACCATGTGTGAGGTAACCGAAGATTGCCTGTGTACCGGGGGAATCTTGGCCAACTACGAAGAAAATGATAGAGTCGCTCGTAAACTGGGTGCTGTCCTTTCAAAAACGAAGACCATTCGAATTACTTCGCCGGCAGGCACCGATATCTCCGGGGATGTTACTGGCCGTCCGGTACAGTATGAAACGGGGCTATTTCGCGAGCGTGGCCAGTTTGCCGCTTTGCCTAACAGCGAGCTCAACATTTCTCCAATCGAGGGCTCAACCGAGGGTGTTTTCGTGGGTGACGTCAGACTCATGGGCTATGGTGTCCTTCGGGATGAACCGGTTACTATTCGAGTCAGCGAAGGTAAAGTTGTTGAGATGACAGAGGGCAAACCAGCCGAATACCTCCAGCATACGCTGGCCTCGTTCAAAGACCCCACTGTATATAATCTGGCTGAATTTGCCGTAGGGCTCAACCCCTTCAGCCGTGCCTACGCCACCAATTTGGAGGATTTGGGGAAGCTAGGTTTTGCTCATCATGGGATAGGCAGCAACTATGCTATCGGGGGGAACGTATTAGCACCTTGCCATATTGACGTTATATATAAAGATGCCACCGTCGAGTTCGATGGCAAGGTTGTGCTTGACAAGGGTAAAGTTCTGATTTAGTTAAAGGTGAGTTGCTAATAGATGGGAACCCTCTTCATTTCCGCTTATAAAGATTTGTCCTGGTAAATCAGCTAGGGAAAGGAGGTAAGGGTGATGACGCCAAAAAGGGTGAGCTTTATTGGTCTGGGAGAGATGGGAGCCTTTATGGCTAAGAATCTAGTAAGAAAAGGATTTGAGCTTACCGTTTATGATACGGTGGAAAAACCGGTAAAGGAGCTAAAAGGTTTGGGCGCTAAAAGTGCCGCGACCTGTAAGGAAGCAGCCGAATCAAGCGATGTAACCATCATCATAGTTCGTGACGACTCTCAAATTGACCAGGTTGTATGCGGAGAAAGTGGCGTCTGGGAGGGGGTGAAAGCGGGGTCAGTTATTATCATTTGCAGCACTGTGGACCCTCTTCATTGTCAGCGGATAGCCAGCAAAGGAGAGGAGAAGGGAGTAACGGTTCTAGACGCCCCGGTTAGCGGCGGGTGGATTGGCGCCGAGGCTGGAACTTTGACCTTTATGGTCGGTGGGGATAAGGGGGCTTTCGAGAAATGCCGCCCTGTCTTTGAAGCCATGGGAAAGAACTTGTTTTACCTTGGCGGTAGCGGAATGGGGGCGGTAAGTAAGCTGGTAAACAACTTCATAATGGCCATTAATCTAGCTACCTTGTCGGAAGGATTGAGCTTGGCACGTAAGGCTGGCCTTGACTCCGAGACCTTCATCAACGTAGTAAAGGTGAGTTCAGGCACCAGTTGGTATGCCCAGAATTGGGAGCTAGCCAAAGAGCATGTTAGTGACTATTGTCAAGGCAAGAAGGGGGCACTCTGGTTTGCCTATTCCAAGGATATGGAATTGGCTTTGAAGCTAGCCAAAGATGTGGGACAACTTGTTCCCCTTGGTGGACTTTTCTCTCAACTAGACCCATTCCGATTCTTCCCCGTCGTTGAGCGGTCGTTTTATGACTATGGCCCTTCTTGAACTGCGCAAGAGATTTGTGAAAACTAACATTACAATTGGCCCCAAAATGGGGGCTGGTCAAATGCCGGTAACTCTACCTTAAAAAGCGGACCATTTAATGGGGGTAAGTCAGGGGAAGGAGACAAAGGTTTGCTGGGTTATAAATCTTCCTTTTTCACACTCAACATTCTGACGGATTGTTCAATCCCATCGTCAGAGGTGGAAAAAAGGTAAAGGTATTGCCCTGCCCCCGGGATGCCGGCGTAATGAAAGAATAATAACCTAACGGCCAGTCCACTTGGGTATTTCAAACAGGATGGACCGTTTGCCAGTAACCAGCAGTTGCTCTGTCGTCCGAAAACGGGAAGCGATCACCTGCAGCAGGCACTGGGTTACCTCGTAGCCGATATGTGGATGGCGTTCGAACAGGTTTCGAATGTCGCTGCCGCCAATAGTCAGGACCTGAGCCGGTGCCTTGGTGGTTGCCGTGAGGCTGAAAACGTGCGGCGGCACCAGAGCCGGCCAGCCGAAAATGCTGCCTTTGCCGATGATGGTTATCAGTGTCGGTTTCGGTGATTTGGACGACGGTGCGGATACCTCTGCCACCAGGTCGACCTTGCCTTCAACGAGGACGTAGAGGTGCTCGGCGGCCTGACCGGCATGAAAGATTACTTCTTGGTCTTGGTATGTCTTCTCCTGGCAGGACGGTAGGTCAACGATTTTCTGCAGGTCATTATTGTCCAGCCCGAGAAATATCTCGCATCGTTTCAGGGACTCAATGGCAGTCACAGTCGCTTCCTTCGCCTCTTTCAAAATCAATTGTAATTGTAATGACCAGAGAAGGTCAACTGATATCGCCATACAATCGCAATTCCCCGGCCCGGCAACATTGCCAAGGCCATCGCTCTTGACATT
>CAYZOI010000071.1:0-7547 GCA_964480145.1 uncultured Dehalococcoidaceae bacterium
CTGCGGTGAATACGTTCTCGGGCCTTGTACACACCGCCCGTCACGTCATGAAAGTTGGCAACACCTGAAGTCGATGGGCTAACCCCGACTTGTCGGGGAGGCAGTCGCCGAGGGTGGGGTTAATGATTGGGACGAAGTCGTAACAAGGTAGCCGTAGCGGAAGCTGTGGCTGGATCACCTCCTTTCTAGGGAGAACCAAGGCAATTGCCTTACTCCTAGGTCGGTCATCGACCTGATAAGTCGATGCTTTTTCCCCTTCCTTCCGCTATCCAGAGGTTAAGGTGCTTTTGTCTTAGTAGAACTAAACTCAATACTATGGCGTTAAAGCAGATTATTAAACTGAGCGGCTTTGTCCTGATTTTCATAGGCACTGTTGGGCTGCTACTAAACGAATTTATCCTGACTCACTCCTCAAGCTGCACCATTATCTTCGCTGTGGTGAACTTCGTAGGCCTGGTAAATCTGGTTTTTGCCCGTTTTGTTCCGAGAAGATAGCCCTGCGAAAAGAATATCAAGAAAAGAATATCAAAACGTAACTTGATTTTCACGCTTCTTAAAATAGAATTACTACGATTCGTGGGCCATTAGCTCAGTTGGTTAGAGCGCGGTCCTGATAAGACCGAGGTCTGTGGTTCGAGACCACAATGGCCCACCATACATTCCGGCAAGTCGCCATCTTCAAGTCTGCTACCGTCTTTCTCCCAACGTTCCGTTCTTTTCTTTTGTATCGCCAATTCCCTGTTTTGGGCTGGTCTCTATCTCTACGTTCCCATCCTGCCGGTACATGTACAATCATCAGGTGCCAGCTTATTTAGTGGGAGCAATGGTCGCGTATCAGATGTGTATTGGACAAAGGAATTATATTATGATAACGTTTGCTTTACAGTCATCTTTCAGGAGTGAAAAATTCACTTATAAACATGAGGAGGGGCTAAACGATGAAAATAACTGACCTCAAGACATACGTGGTGGGCAACCCGCCACCTCATCACGGCGGACGTAACTGGGTATTCCTGAAAATCACCACCGATGACGGAATACCGGGCTTTGGTGAGGCCTATGGCGTGCCCTTCGACCCAAACGCAGTAGTGCGACTGATTGAGGATATGGGCGAGCGATACGTTATCGGGGCTGACCCATTCAAGACGGAAAGGCTCTGGCGAATACTCTACGGCAGCGGTTACGGCCAGCACCCGGACCTGGTGAAGATGGGCGTTATCAGCGCCTTTGAAATGGCGTGCTGGGATATCGTCGGCAAGGCACTGAACCAGCCAATCTATAATCTGCTCGGGGGCCAGTACCACGAGAAACTCCGGTCCTATACCTACCTTTATCCGGCACCGGGAGAATCGTCACAGAGCAACCTGAGCGTGCATTGTGACCCGGAAAGAGCAGCCCAAAGAGCAGCCGCTTACGTTAAACAGGGCTTTACCGCGGTGAAGTTCGACCCCATTCTCGACCTTATGTCGCCATTCGACCCAAGGGAACTGTCCTTAACCGCACTGGACACCGCAGAAGCTGTCACCAGAAGCGTGCGTGAAGCTGTGGGAAGCAAATGCGACCTGCTTATTGGAACCCATGGCCAGACGACCACACACAGCGCTATCAGACTCGCCAGGAGACTCGAAAAATATGACCCGCTATGGTTTGAGGAGCCGGTGCCCCCGGAGAATATAGACGAGATGGCCAGAGTTGCCCGGTTTACCAGTATCCCTATCGCCACCGGCGAGCGGTTGTCGACAGTGTATGAATTCACCCAATTGCTCGAGAAGCAAGCGGCGGCAATCCTGCAGCTGGCTCTCGGCCGTGTCGGGGGAATAATGGAGGCCAAGACGATTGCCGGGATGGCCGAAGCGCATTACGCACAGATCGCACCGCACCTGTTCTGTGGCCCCATAGAAGGCGCCGCCAATATTCAGATTGATACCTGCAGTCCCAATTTCCTGATTCAGGAAAGCATAGAGACATGGGGTGGCTTCCACACCGAGATTTTAAAGGAGCCAATCAAGTGGGAGGACGGCTACATCATACCGCCGACCAGACCCGGACTGGGCGTTGAGCTAAATGAGGAGGTGGCCGCAAAGCATCCCTATATTCCGGTCGAGGCAGGGACATGGATGTGGGACACCCCTCCCGACCTGCAGAGCAAACGCTCCCCTTTGAAATAAGAATACGACAGAAGCCTGAAAAGAGACGGACTAATTGAAGGCACATCCAAGCCGGCCAATGGAATAGTTATGGCCTGATTGTGCCTCTCAATTCTTCCTCCAGTTTCCGGCGAATCTTGAAGGAGAATTGATTGCTGTCCATCTCCAGGTCGTCATAGGTAAGAAAAGAGCCCCTGGCGACCGGCCGGATGACCTTCACCCCACGGCCCAGGCCAACGGGAAGATACTTCTGGGACACACTGTCGTCAGCCCGGACCAGGCGACCAAACACGGTATAGCCCCCTTCCCCGTCCAGAATATCGCCTGATTTCAGGTCTTTCTTCGCTATCGACGCCACGTCGGCATTGAAATAACCGGGAGAGCCGGTGGCTTCGCCACGGAGCGCCACCGAGGCCACACTCATGCCAAGCTCCAGTCCAATCAGGTGAAACGGCCGGTACACTACCGAATACTGGCCGGAGGAATCCGTCTGGGATTCATGAGTGGATAGAAACCGCAGCATGTAATCGGTTACCGCTCTGAAGACAACGTAAAGACCCCAGCGCAGATGATTTTTTACCGGAGTTTCATCCCTGTTCTCACTGGCCACCACTTCCACCGTGCTACTGTGTTCCAGAATCCCTCCCGCTGCTTTTGGCTTGAGCACGTCGGGTAGTTTGTCCACGCCAACCGGAGGAAATTGTAATCCGCCCTGTTGCGGAACCAGCCCGGAGGCATTGGCCACCGCGCACATTTCGATGGCTGATTTGGTACCGTCCAGAAAGGAGTTGTACATTTGGGGATTATAATTACCAGAAGCCAGCTGTTCTTCGGAAAAACCGAAATGCTTCCAGACCGTGTCAGGGGTCGAGTAATGGTATTTGGGTTGATATCGAGTCCCTTTACCGGCACAAATAACTTCGGCACCGACAGTTCGAGCCCAATCAATTAATTCGCAGATTATCGCCGGCTGGTCCCCGTAAGCCATCGAATATAAAACTCCCTTTTCACTGGCCTTTCTCTTGAGTGCCAGCCCCAGCAGCGCATCCGTTTCAACATTTACCATGACCACATGTTTGCCGGATTCAAGGGCGGTCCAGGCGTGATGAGTCCCGGCCTCGGTGACTCCGGTAGCCTCGATAATTACATCCATCTCTGCCTGTAGCAACTGGTCCGCGTTATCGGTCAGCGTAACCTTTCCTGCCGCGGCAGCATCGTTAATCTGGGACGGGGAACCTCCGGTTACGATGACTTCTTCCGGCCAGCCTGCTTTGACACAGACATTCTTCGCCTTTTCCATATCCAGCTCGGCGACGCCGACAAGCTGCATCCCCGGAGTTGACCTGGCCTGGCTCAGGAAAGCCGAACTGAATGTTCCGGCGCCAATGACACCGATTTTGATGGGTTTATTAATTTCTTCTCTTTGCTGAAGGAGCGCATACAATCCCATTTATCACCTCATTTATCATTATCACGCCGCGAGTCTTTTTTCGCGGCGCGGCGCGGTGTTCGCCAGATTGATATTATCGTTTCTCCGTTACAGTTCCAAATTCCAGAGACCCAGTACATTCCCGGAGAGAAACCCGTCTATTTCTTCCTCCGTTAACGGGGCGTACCCCTGCGCCTGCAGGTCAGGGTTTAATCCTGTCTTTATATATGAAATCTCCCGCCGTAATAAATCTATGTATTCATCAACGTTCTCACCGACGTAGTCCGAGCCATAGAATACCCTGTCGAGAACGCCATACTCTTTTGCCATGGCGAGGTTTCTGGCCAGCAGCAGGCGTCTCCCTTTACCAAGATACGGGTCAATGAACATGGCGAAATCGGTGTAAACGTTCGGGGAACGAGCCATTATGCACAGAAGTTCCTCTGTCCACGGATAGCCCATGTGTTCAACATCGAACCTGAGCTCCGGAAAATCAATCGTTAAATCGTCAAGAACCGTGACCTGACAATATTTTAAAGGGCAGTTTTTCGAAGGCCCAAACTGGTGGGAGTGATGAAAGTAGACAGGTATGTTTAGTTCGACAGCCTTCTCGTAAAAAGGGTAAATTCGCTTGTCGTTTGCGTAGTAATAACCGTAACCCGGTGTCAGCAGCAGGCCTTTTATATCTTTATTGGTTACCAGGTCATCCAGTTCCTCCAGCTGCTTTGTATGCAGACGGTCCTGTGCGTCCAACGGCTCCGCGGCGGCAAAGGCTATTATTCTTGCCGGTGCCAGTTTTTGTATTTCCGCAGAGAGTTCATTCGAGCCCAGCCACATACCCCGGATACGCTCCATCGACTGAGACATTATCTGGAAATGTGATACGCCTATTTCGTCCAGCCGCTTCAACAACGAATTAATATCAAAGCCCTCGATATCACCGACGTTTTTCTTCAGCTTGTCCACGGTGGCATGTTTCTGGTACATATGTGAATGGCCGTCGATTATTTCCATTTTCATCCTCCGGTTTTGATGCTCATTATTGTGTGACAGGGTAAAACGAAAAAAGGCGGAAACACCTTGTGTAATAAGACGCTAGAGCCCAATTCTATCGGACACTTCCCGCATTCCCATAATAACATCGTTAATCAGAGCCGGCAGTTCCACGCCCATCATCGCCACCCCTTTTTCAATCACGGAACGGTTAACACCGGCGGCGAATGACTTGTCTTTCCATTTCTTCATCACGGATTTCACTTCCAGGTCCATGACGCTCTTTGACGGTCGGATGATGGCGACGGCGCTGATAAGCCCGGTCAGCTCTTCGACGGCATACAAGACTTTTTCCAGGTCGGTCTGCGGCTCGATGTCATTGCATAGAACCCATCCGTGGGAGGCAACCGCGCGCACGTATTCCTCCGGCCAGCCTCTCTCTTGCAATATTTCCTGTGCTTTGGCACAGTGCTGTTTCGGAAACGCTTCATAGTCCAGGTCATGTACCAGCCCAATGATAGCCCACTTATCTTCGTCCCCTTCCATCTTCCGTGCCATATAGCGCATCACTCCTTCGACGGCGTAAGAATGTTTGAGCAGGCTGTCGCTCTTCACGAATTCATCCAGCAGGGACTGCGCTTCCTCATGAGTTGGCATTTTTTCCGACATTGTTCCACTCCTCCAGTTATTAATGTTATGTAAATTTAATAGTGGTCTATGTGCGCACCGCAGTTAACGACCAGCGTATGGCCGGTGATCGCGCTTGATTCATCAGAAGCTAAAAACACCGCGGCAGCAGCTATCTCTGATGTTTCCGCCGGTCTTTTCAGACAGTAGTTCCGGGTAAGCCTTGCCAGTACCTCTTCAGGTGAAATGCCCTCCGTTTTAGCCTTGGCTTTTGACATGTTGATTATACGCTCTCCACGCACCGCCGCCGGGCTGATGCAATTGACGCGAATATTGTAATCCCCTGCTTCAATAGCCAGTGTCTCCGTAAAACCGATAATGCCCATCTTGGAGACGCAGTACGGACTTCGTAGGGGAAACCCGGACCTGCCGCCTTCAGAACCAATATTGATAATGTTGCCGCTCCGGCGGGCCTCCATATTCTTGAGCACCTCTCTACAGCAAAGCATGGTCCCGGTGAGGTTAACCGCCAGCACTTCATTCCATTCATCCAGATTCATGTCAGCGATCTTGCCCGTTGGGCCGGGAATACCGCTGTTATTAACCAGTATGTCAATCTGGCCATACTGCTGCAGGGTCTCTTTCACCATATTTATCACCTGACTTTCGCTGGAAATGTCAGTTTGTATCGCCTTCGCGTCTCCCCCCTTACTTTTGATATCTTCCGCCACTTCGTTTATTCTGGAAAAGTTGCGAGCCGCCGCCACAACCACGGCGCCTTCGGCAGCAAAAGCGTACGAAATAGCGCGTCCTATGTCGGCACCACCACCGGTAACAATGGCCACCTTGTCCTTCAATCTCATTGGTTTCTACCTCCGTGACCGTTCAAATTCCGCAGCATTTTTTGGCTTGTTAAACGCATTTTAAAGCAATAGCCGATTGCTTTCAATAAATCGGCATTTCTTTTTCAGGAACGTGTTTTATGTTATTCTTTACATTATTTGATTTTTATTACCCGCCGTATCACGGACCTGCAAGCAACAGGAGATTTAAGGAGTGTAGACATGGCGATTCAAAAAGAGAAGCTGATAGACATGTACCGAATGATGGTAAGAATTCGAGCCTTTGAAGAACAGATGGCGAAAGATTTTGCCGACGGTAAAATACCCGGCTTCCTCCACTTAAGCGTGGGGCAAGAGGCCAACCCCGCCGGTGTGTGCGCCAACCTGAGAACGGATGATATCATTACCACCACCCATCGCGGGCACGGCCACGTGATTGCCAAAGGCGGTAACCAGTATCCACTGGCCCCGCTGGTAGCCGAAATCTATGGTAAGAAAATCGGCTTGAACAAAGGGAAGGCCGGTTCCCAGCACCTCAGCGATTTGGACGTCGGTGTCCTGGTTGCCGAGGGAATTCAGGGCACCGCATTAACCCTTGCGGTCGGTGCCGCCCTGTCCGCGAAATTCAAAGGAACAGACCAGGTAGTGGTTACCTTCATCGGTGATGGCACCCTGAATACCGGCCGCTTTCACGAGGGAATGAACATGGCCTCGGCCTGGAAACTGCCTCTTATCTGCTACTGTGAAAATAACGTATATGCCGAGTCCACGAGCATCTATGACTCCACAAACCTGAAGGACCTCACCGACAGGGCGTCTGCCTTTGCTGTACCCGGTGTATCCGTTGACGGCAATGATGTTATGGCAGTATACGAGATAACCGCGGAAGCGGTTGCCCGGGCCCGGAAAGGTGAAGGTGTTACTTTTATAGAGGGCAGAACCTGCCGGCATAGGGGACATTTTGAGGGAGACGCTCAAACCTACCTGACCAGAGAGCAGAGAGACGAGTGTTTGAAAAGAGACCCCATACCACGATTCAGAACGAAGCTGATTGAAATGGGCACCTTGACCGGGCCGGCGGCAGATAAAATCCATCAGGAAGCGGCGGCGGAAGTGGACGAGGCGGTCAAGCTGGCAACGGAAAGTCCGTATCCGGCTCCAGAAGAAGTACTGACAGATGTCTACGCTTAGGGAGGCAGAAATGAGAGAAGTCACCTATCTTCAGGCGATAAACGAAGCCATTGATGAAGAGATGGCGAGGGACCCCGCTGTCATTGTTATGGGACAGGATGTCAGAAAGTGGGGTGCCCCTCTGGGCGTGTTCAAGGGTTTATTTGAGAAGTACGGGGAGAGGGTGCTGGACACGGGAATATCGGAAACCGCCATGCTCGGGGCCACCGCGGGTTCGGCAGCCACGGGTCTGAGACCAATCGTGCACATAATGTTCGGCGAGTTTCTGGGCGTTTGCATGTCCGATATCAGGTGCGCGCTGACCAAAACGAGGTATAT
>CAYZOI010000072.1:0-3618 GCA_964480145.1 uncultured Dehalococcoidaceae bacterium
ACCAACGACCTTCGGGTTATGAGCCCGACGAGCTGCCACTGCTCCACCCCGCGTCATTTGACATTCCCAGTATAAGCTCTGTTAGAATTAGGTGTCAAGAAAACCCGTTGGGCGGTGCCTTATCAGTATGTTTTTTTTTCTTGCCGGACTTAATTTAAATATTTTAAGCATTGACCAAGTAGAGGAAATGGTTTACACTTATGGCATGAAATACTTCGGCAACACTGTGGCTGAAGCTAATGGTATTCAATTATCCCGCGCGATTTCTGAGGAAAGTAATCGGCTGGCACGGCGTGCCAGCGGTGAATAACACCCGGTAGGTCATTCTGCCCACCATTGATTTCTTAATTGCTGAACAGATAGATACGGGCGATGACACCTATTTCAAGCTGATTTGAAATATAACTGATAACCTAGCTCAAAGGTGAGACAGGGAGGGGAAAATGACAACCAATTACAGCATACTTCGGTCCCGACTGGAGGCGGAGCGGAAGCGTTTGGTGGAAGAACTGGAACAGCTTGAGTCGAGCGCCAGCTCCACTGATGAGCGACGGGAAGGCAGTCCGTTTGGCAAGCGCGAGGAAGAGGCAACGGAGGCACTTGAGCTGGAGAAACGGTTGGTCCTGGAGAGAAGGGTAAAAGAACAAACAGTCGGCGTGGAGCACGCTTTACATAAATTTGAAGAAGGCACCTACGGCTTTTGCGATAGCTGTGGTCAGCCCATAGACCCGGAGAGGTTGGAGGCAATTCCAGAGGCCAGTTTGTGCATTAAATGTAAGGCTCAGCAGGCAAAGAATGCGAGAGGAAAAGCGCCCACCGGCTAGGTGGCGTTACCTGGTATTTTTTCTTGTCGCGCTATTCGTCATAGTTGCTGACCAGTTCAGCAAGGCATGGATAAGGTCAAGTTTGCCTGAGGGGCACACGATGCTCAGGCTGGGCTTTTTTCGCATCACACACATCCAAAATACCGGTGCCGCCTTTGGCCTTTTCCCGGATCAATCTTTAGTGCTCACCATTTTTGCCCTGATTGTCGGTACCATAATTCTGTTCTTTGTCGTTTATGGCTATCGTTACTATCCGTGGCTGGGGAGCACTGCCATAACGCTGGTGCTCGGGCTGGTGCTTAGTGGCACGGTGGGCAATCTGGTTGACCGCTTCCGTTTCGGCCACGTCACCGATTTCATTGATTTTAGCTACTGGCCGGCGTTCAATATCGCGGACTCCGCCGTTACCATTGGCGTCATTCTTTTCGCCCTGCTTTTACTGCGACATGCTCAAACCGAAGAACGATAGTCCAACCAAAAAATACCACCTGGTGGCCGGTATCGCTGGTGTCAGACTGGACAGGTTTATCGCCGAGAGTTGCCCCGAGCTCACCAGAACCCACGCTCAAAAACTAATCACCGAGGGCGATATTACGGTAAACGGAAAAAAAGCAAAACCTAGTTTAAGGCTTGATTCCGGCGATAAGGTGGATATTATCGTTCCCCCCACACCGCCTAGCCCATTGACCCCTGAGCCCATTCCCCTGAACGTTATCTATGAAGATGAGGACCTTCTGGTGGTGGCTAAACCGTCGGGGCTGACCGTTCACCCGGCACCGGGGCACCCCGACCATACCCTGGTGAATGCGCTTCTCTCTCATGTTCCCCATCTGGCTCAGATGGGCGATTCCCTCCGGCCGGGCATCGTGCACCGGCTGGACAAGGATACTTCGGGGCTGATGATTGTGGCCAAAAATAAGTTGGCGCAGATGAACCTGATAGAGCAATTCCGGACCCGTTCCATTGTCAAGGCATACCTGGTGCTGGTGAAGGGGCGTCTCACTCCAGAAGAGGGGATTATCGACGCGGATATAGGACGTGATGCGAGTAACCGCAAGCGCATGGCGGTGGTTAAAGAGGGCCGGCCGGCGCGCACGCAATACCGGGTCGTTAAATATATGAATGATTATACGCTTCTTGAGGTAATGCCGGAGACGGGACGCACCCACCAGATAAGGGTGCACCTGGCGGCCATCGGCTACCCGGTCGTCGGCGACCAGGTTTACGGGGTGAAATCGCCATATCTCTCAAGGCAGTTTCTGCACGCCTGCCGCCTCGGTTTTAAGCTGCCATCAAATGGGGAGTACGTGGAGTTCAAATCTGAACTGCCAGAGGATTTGACGCGGGCGTTAAGAGAGATAAGCTAGAATGAGGCGAGGCGGGAGTGGTAGAATGATTGAGATAATACCTAAGAGGATGAAGTTGTGACTAAACCAGTCCGAGTCCGTTTCGCTCCCAGCCCCACCGGCTTTCCCCACGTGGGCAATATACGGACGGCGCTGTTCAACTGGCTCTTCGCCCGTCACAGCGGCGGCGTCTTCATCGTCCGCATCGAGGATACGGACGTCGCCCGAAAGGTGAAAGGCGCGCTTGAAGGAATCCTTGGCGGGCTGCGCTGGCTGGGGCTTGACTGGGACGAGGGGCCGGAGGTGGGGGGCAAATACGGCCCCTATTTCCAGTCGCAGCGACTTGACCTCTACCGCGAGGCGGCTAAGCGCCTTGTGGCGCAGGGAGATGCTTACCACTGTTACTGCTCACCGGAGCGCCTGGCGGAGATACGCGCCGAACAGCAGAAAAGGAAATTGTCGCTCGGTTATGACCGGCACTGTCGCGACCTGACCGAGGCCGAGCGCCAGCAGAGAGAAACTGAAGGCATCACTCCGGTGGTGCGTTTCAAAATGCCCCTTGAAGGGCGGACCAGCTTCGATGACGTTATCTGGGGGGAGGTAACAGTGGAGAACAGCACCCTTGACGACTACGTTCTGTTCAAGTCGGACGGCTACCCTACCTATCACCTGGCCAATGTCGTTGACGACCATCTGATGGAAATCAGCCACGTGCTGAGGGCGGAAGAGTGGCTGCCCAGCGTGCCGCGGCACAAGCTTCTCTATAAAGCCCTGGGCTATGAGATGCCGCAGCTGGCCCACCTGCCGATGATACTCGGTCCCGACCGGTCCAAGCTGAGCAAGCGACACGGCGCGGTGTCCATCATCGAATATCAGGAGCAGGGCTACCTTCCCGAAGCGATGGTCAATTTCCTGGCCCTGCTGGGCTGGTCGCTGGATGACAGGACGGATATTATCGCCAGGGATGAACTGGTGAAGCATTTTTCGCTGGAGCGCGTCAGCAAGACGGCGGCCATTTTCAATCACGAGAAGCTCGACTGGATGAACGGGGTTTTCCTGCGGGAGTTGAGCCACGAAGAGTTGTTGCGGAAAGTCATGCCGTTCCTGGAGAGCGGATTGCCGGTAGGGGTGAAACGACCTGTCTCCGAAGAATCCGTGAGCCGGATTGTGCCACTGATTCGGGAGCGGATAAACACGCTGGCGGAAGCGGCAACGTACGCTAAATTCTTCTTTCTCGATGAACTGGAATATGACGCATTGTTGCTGCTGGGCAAGAAGATGACCGCCGAGACTACACTCAAGGCACTTAAAGCTGCCCAGGGGAAACTGTCCTCGATGGAGAGCTTTGACCATGATTCGCTGGAAGGCACGCTGCGGCCTCTGGCTGAAGAAATGGGGCTCAAGGCAGGGCAACTGTTCAGCCCGCTTCGGGTAGCTACTACCGGTCG
>CAYZOI010000072.1:3628-7275 GCA_964480145.1 uncultured Dehalococcoidaceae bacterium
CAATGCGGCTCCTCCCCTCTTTGAGACGATGACGGTGCTGGGTAAAGAAAGATGTTTGCAGAGGATTGGGGTGGCGGTGGGAAAGATGGGGAATTACTTATGACCACGAACAATTCTGAATCATCCCGTGATTTCATCCGGGACATTATCAATGATGACCTCCGGACAAATAAGTACGATGGTCGGGTACATACCCGGTTTCCTCCGGAGCCGAACGGCTATCTGCACATCGGGCACGCCAAGTCTATCTGCCTCAATTTCGGTGTCGCCGCTGACTTCAACGGCCTCTGCAATCTGCGGTTCGACGATACCAATCCCATCAAGGAAGAACAGGAGTATATCGATTCAATCATTGAAGATGTTCACTGGCTGGGATTTGACTGGGAGGGCCGGCTGTACTACGCCTCGGACTATTTTGAGCCGATGTACCAGTATGCCATGCAGTTGATTGAAGCGGGTAAGGCTTACGTTGACGAACTGAGCGCGGAGGAGATAAGAGACTACCGTGGCACTTTAATTGATCCAGGCAAACAAAGCCCGTACCGGGGCCGTTTCACCGAGGAAAATCTCGACCTGTTCCGGCGTATGCGGGCCGGCGAATTTCCGGACGGCTCACGTGTGCTCCGGGCGAAAATCGACATGGCTTCTCGGAACCTGAATATGCGCGATCCGGTCATGTACCGCATTCTGCACTCCGAGCACCCCCGCACGGGTGATAAGTGGTGCATCTATCCCATGTACGACTGGGCCCACGGCCTTGAAGACTCCATCGAGGGGATTACCCATTCCATCTGCACACTGGAATTTGAAGACCATCGTCCGCTATACGACTGGTTCCTGGACGAGCTGGGCGTATATCCCCCCCGGCAGATCGAGTTCGCCCGACTCAATCTCACCTACACCGTGATGAGCAAGCGCCGGCTTTTGGAGCTGGTGCAGGAAGGGCGCGTGAGTGGCTGGGACGACCCGCGGATGCCGACGATATCGGGTTTGCGCCGGCGTGGCTACACGCCGGAGTCCATCCGTGACTTTGCCCGGCGCATTGGGGTGGCAAAGACCGACAGCACGATTGATATTGCCTTGCTTGAGCACAGCCTCCGCGAGGACTTGAACCGGCGAGCGCAACGCGTTATGGCAGTGTTGCGCCCGTTGAAAGTGGTCATTGAGAATTATCCGGAAGGCCAGTTGGAAGAAATGGACGCGGTGAATAACCCCGAGGACCCCGGTGCGGGGACGCGCAAGGTGCCATTTTCGCGCGTGCTGTATATTGAACGGGAGGATTTTCGCGAAGACCCGCCAAATAAGTTCTTCCGCCTGGCACCGGGCCGTGAGGTGCGGCTGAGATACGCGTACTTTATCACCTGTGTGGGTGTGGTCAAGGATGAAAAAACTGGCGAGGTGGTTGAGCTCCGCTGCACTTATGACCCGGCCACGCGGGGTGGTGATTCCCCGGATGGACGGAAGGTCAAGGCAACGTTGCACTGGGTTTCGGCTGAGCACGCCCTTGAAGCTGAAGCGCGCCTGTACGACCACCTGTTCAGCAGGGAAAACCCAACTGATGTGGAAGATGGGGCCGGTTTCAAGGATTATCTGAATCCCGATTCCCTGGAGATACTGACCTCGTGTCGTGTTGAATCCGGCCTTGCCGGGGCCACACCCGGAAGTCGGTACCAGTTCGAGAGGCAGGGCTATTTCTGCGTCGACCCCGATTCATCTGCCGGGAAACTCGTGTTCAACCGGACGGTGTCGTTGCGGGATACCTGGGCCAGGATAGAGAAGCAGGCGGACAGATGAATTTCACTGAAGCCCTAGAGAGGTATAACAAATGAGTAAACCCGAATATTCTCAGATTCCAGCGGAAAAACTGGTGGAATTGTGCTCACGAGGCGCCTATACCCTTGATGGCCTCTGGTTCACGCTGGTGGAGGAGAAATACGGCATTGATGCGGCTCTGGAAATAGATATCGAGGTCTGGCGGAAATTATGCCTGGCGCAGGCAAGAAGGGTGTTGGAATACCTGACGGTAAAGGAAAGCAGCCCGGTGCGCCAGCTTATCAGGGTTATCGAGCTCGACCCGATGCTGAACATTTTCAAACCCGAGGCGATTGAACTTACCGATGAGCATGCGGTGTTGCGTTTCACCGACTGCCCGCCACAGAAGGCAAGGCTCAGGGATGGGAGGGGTGAATTCCCCTGTAAATCGGTGGGTCTGGCGTTTCTCAACTCCTATATAGAAGTTATTAACCCCAGAATCAGGATGAGCTGCATAGCCTGTCCTCCGGACACACATCCGCAGGAGTACTGGTGCCAGTGGCAGTTTGACCTCCAGGAGTAGGCTTGCTGTTATATCGGGGTAACAGGGTGAGGTAGTCAGGGCATGGTGAAAGAGAATACCAAGCGAACAACTAAAGACTGGCTTAAAGTCACTGCCCTGCTCCTGGATGAGGTGATTGCCGTTGCTCTGGTACTGGGAGCGCTGTGGTTCTTCAAGATTGAGTTTCCTCTCTGGGCAGCGGTTGTAGTGGCCTTGTTGCTTGGTGGCATAGCCTTCATCACTTATAAACTGGTCATGCCCAGTTTTCACGCCAGGCAGGTTACCGGACCGGAGGGTATGCTCGGCTATGTGGGCGAGGTCATGGAACCACTGACACCGAAGGGAACGGTAAAGGTTGGGGGTGAGTACTGGAAGGCAAGGTCGGTGGATGGGGATGTTGCTGCGGGGGAAAGCGTGGAAATTCTGGGTCTGGATAAACTGACGCTTAAAGTAAAACATAAAGCGGAGTAGCTGCTTGAGGTTAATGATGGAGCCGGAATATGTTGCCCTGTACCGCTCGGGAGAGCTGGCACACCGTGCCCGGGAACTTGAAGCTCGATTGCGCGACTGCGCTATCTGCCCGCGAGAGTGCGGCGTGAATCGGCTGGCCGATGAGACTGGTTTCTGTCACTCAGGTTTCCTGCCGATAGTGGCGGCAGTCTGTGCCCATCGTGGCGAGGAGCCGGCCATATCCGGAGATAAAGGCTCGGGGACAATCTTTTTCGGCAACTGCAATCTGCGCTGTGCTTACTGCCAGAACCACCAGATAAGCCAGAATCACAGGGCGCAGCGGAGCAGGCAGGTTGACCATCAGACTCTGGCCGGGCAAATGCTTTATCTCCAGGATGAGCTGGGCTGCCATAATATAAACTTCGTTTCGCCATCGCACTTTGTCCCGCAGCTGGTAAAGGCGTTGCTGGCAGCGGTGCCGATGGGCCTGCATATTCCTCTGGTCTACAATACCAGCAGCTACGACTCGGTTGGTTCTTTAAAGGCACTGGATGGCGTCATCAGCGTCTACCTTGCCGACCTCAGGTATGCCTCAAATAAGTGGGGCAAAAAGTTATCTCAGGTTTCCGACTACGTGGAGCATGCCAGAGGCGCCATTAAGGAAATGTACCGTCAGGTTGGCAATCTGGTGGTGGACGAATGTGGCATGGCGCAGAGAGGGCTGATTGTGCGGCACCTGATACTGCCCGATGAACTGGCAGGAAGTCGCGAATCACTTAGCTGGCTGGTCAACGAAGTCTCACCGGAGGTAACGGTCAGTATCATGGCGCAGTATTATCCCGCCCACCGCGCTCTGAAAATACCTGAGCTTGCCCGCAGAATC
>CAYZOI010000073.1:0-7150 GCA_964480145.1 uncultured Dehalococcoidaceae bacterium
GCTGGGTAGCTATGTTTGGTTAGGATAAGCGCTGAAAGCATCTAAGCGCGAAGCCTATCCCAAGATGAGATCTCCCATCCTTCCTGCTTGCAGGAAGGAGTAAGACCGCAGATAGACTATCTGTTTGATAGGCGGTATGTGTAAGGGCAGTAATGTTCTTAGCTAAACCGTACTAATGGTCGAGGGCTTGGCCTGCTTCAGAGTTAATATTAGATAAATTTAAGAGGGGTTTTTAAGCCCCTCTTTTTATTTTCCTCCCCCGTGAGAATCCCTCTCTCTGTCTCCCTTTGCGAAAGGGAGACGCCCGGTTCCCCCTTTGGCAAAGGGGGATTAAGGGGGATTTCATAACCAACAGCTTGAACTGGATGACGGTTTAATGCTAAAGTCTATGCGGTGCGAAAAAAGCTTTTAACAGAGGCTAAAACAGGGGATAGCTATCTCCTTTAGACATTCGGGAGGTAGCTTTCTTTTGCCCATTAATGATTTCTGTAACTAATTAACAGCAGTGAAAGCTGAAATTCAGAGAGGTATCGGAGTAGATGTACAAAATATTAAAGCGACAGGACCTGACCCCCAATATTCACCTCTACAAGTTCGAAGCTCCGGAAGTGGCCCTTAAGGCCAGGCCCGGCCAGTTCATCGTCATCCGAATTGACGAAAAAGGAGAACGCATTCCGCTGACGGTGGCCGACTGGGACGAGAAGGAAGGTAGCGTGACCGTGGTCTGCATGGAGGTGGGGACAACGACGCGGCGGCTGGCCACGCTGGGCACCGGCGATGTCATTGCCGATTTCGTCGGGCCGCTGGGCAAGCCGACCGAGATAGAGAAATTCGGCACCGTCTGCTGTGTGTCCGGCGGTTTTGCCGTGGCCGTGATTATGCCCATTGCCAGGGCCCTGCAGCAGGCAGGCAATAAGGTAATCTCCATACTGGGGGCACGCAACCAGGAGCTACTTTTCTGGGAAGACGAGTTGCGCGCTGTCAGCGATGAGCTCATCGTGACCACTGATGACGGCTCGTACGGCCGCAAAGGGCTGGTTACCGAGCCGTTGAAGGAACTGCTGGAAGGCAAGGATAAAATCAACCGGGTCATCGCCATCGGCCCGAGCATAATGATGAAGTTCTGTGCCCTCACCACCAAGCCCTTCGGGGTGGATACCATCGTCAGCCTGAACCCGATTATGGTGGACGGCACCGGTATGTGCGGCTGCTGTCGGGTTTCGGTGGGTGGGGTCACCCGCTTCGCCTGCGTGGACGGCCCTGATTTTGACGGCCATCAGGTGGACTGGGACCTGCTTCTGGCGAGGCAGAAAACCTATCTGGATGAGGAAAAACGTTCCCTGGAGCAATGGCAGTGTGGGTGTGGTGGGGCAGACAAGTCAAAGACCGGAGGTAAGAAATAGCCATGACGCCGCTTAATCTGAACCGTGTGGAAATGCCCCGGCAGGAGCCCGGGGTGCGAGCGAAGAACTACAATGAGGTGGCACTGGGCTACAGCTGGGAGCAGGCGCTGGAAGAAGCGAAGCGCTGCATCCAGTGTCCCAAGCAGCCCTGCAAAGCCGGCTGTCCGGTGCAGGTGGATATCCCCGAATTCATCCTCGCTCTGCGCGATAACAACATGGAAGAAGCCGTCAGGATAATGAAAAGCAAAAACGCCCTGCCCGGAATCTGCGGGCGGGTTTGCCCACAGGAGACGCAGTGCGAGGTGGTCTGCTCGCTGGTCAAGAAAGGCGGGCAGGTCGCCATCGGGCGCCTGGAACGCTACGTGGCCGACTGGGAACGGGAGCATATGGGTATTCAGCCGGTAAAGCCGGCCAAACCAAGCGGGAAGAAAGTGGCCGTGGTCGGCTCCGGGCCGGCCGGACTCACCGCTGCCGCTGACCTGGTCAAGATGGGACACGCGGTGACCATCTTCGAGGCGCTGCACGTGGCTGGCGGCGTGCTGATGTACGGCATTCCCGAATTCAGATTGCCCAAAGACACCGTGCAGGGTGAAGTGAATTACGTCGCCTCGCTGGGCGTGGAAATAAAACTCGACTCGGTCGTCGGCAAGCTGGTGACCATTGACGAACTGCTCGAGAACGGCTATAGCGCTGTTTTTCTGGGGACGGGTGCCGGCCTGCCTATGTTTATCGGCTGCCCCGGGGAGAACCTGAATGGCATCTATTCGGCCAATGAGTTTCTCACGCGGGTCAACCTGATGAAGGCCTATCAGTTCCCCGAGTACGACACCCCGGTCAGGATAGGCCGGAGGGTGGCGGTGATTGGCGGGGGCAATGTGGCTATGGACTCGGCGCGCTGTGCCCTGCGACTCGGTGCTGAGAAGGTGTACATCATTTACCGGCGTTCCGATGTGGAACTACCCGCCCGCCGCGAGGAGGTGGAGAACGCTAAAGAGGAAGGCATAATCTTCAAATTCCTGACCAACCCCAAGCAGTTCATCGGCGATGAGCAGAACAACGTCTGTCAGATGGAATGTTACGAGATGGAGCTTGGTGAGCCCGATGAGAGTGGTCGGCGCCGGCCCATCGTGAAAGAGGGCAGCGAGTTCAAGATAGATGTTGACGTTGTCATCGTGGCGCTGGGCACTACCCCCAACCCTCTCATCGCCCAGACGACGCCCGGCCTGGAAACGACGAAGTGGGGAACGGTGGTGGCCGATGAAGAGGCAGGGCAGACCAAAAAGGATAAGGTCTGGGCGGGTGGCGACATCGTCACCGGTTCCGCCACCGTCATCAGCGCCATGGGCGCGGGCAAAAGGGCGGCGGAGGATATAGATAAATATTTAAAGGGGTAGTTGAACCTGTATCCGGTTTGAAGGGTAGAAGAGGGGCACCACGCCCCTCTTTTCTTTTACCCCATGACCTGCCCGCCGAGCACGTTTATTTTTGTGCCGGTGACGAACGATGAGAGGTCGGAGGCAAAGTAGAGCACCGCGTTGGCAATATCCTGAGGCGTGCCCAGAAATCCTGATTCCTCACCGCCCTTTCGGAATGGTATCGTCTTTTTAAGGGCTTCAATCTGTGTTGAACCGAAGGCGGCACCTTTCGTCAGCACGGGTCCGGGGTTGACCACGTTGACGTTGATGCCGTACTTTCCCAGCCATCTGGCCGCCAGCATTGTCATGCCTATGAGGCCGGCCTTGGAGGCTGAGTACGAGGGTGTGGAGAAGTAGCCGCCGTTTACGCCGGCCATCGAGCCGATGTTGATAATCCTCCCCGAGCGCTGCTCTATCATCGGTCTGGTGACCGCCCGAATGCAGTAGAAAACGCCCGACAGATTGGTGTTTATTTCCTCCGCCCAGCGCTCGTCGGTCATATCCAGGAACGGGTTCATCTTGGCAGGGTCAGCCACACTGACTGCCTGGGGGAGAGCAGCGGCGTTGTTCACCATGATGTCTATTTTCCCCCAGGTGTCGAGCACCTGCTGAGCGGAACGGTTGACCTGAGCGCTATCCGATACGTCGATTTGCAGTGGCAGGACTTCTCCTCCTTCCGCCCTTATTTCCTGGGCCGCCTGCTCCAGAGGCTCTGGTGTTCGCGACCATATTGATACTTTTGCGCCCTCTCTGACCAGGGTTATTGCAATCTCTTTGCCGATGCCCTTGCTCCCGCCGGTAACAATGGCGATCTTGTCTTTGACTAACATCCTGCCTCCTTGAATCATCAGGTATTGAGTGAGAAAGAAAGATTGATTGATGGTTATCTTGCGTAACCGGAATAATTTTATCAAGTTATGAGATTTAAGTACAGCGCACTAACCAAATGGCTGCCCTGACGTTATATATATAGTGAAAGGTTACGGAGCAGGAGGTTGAAAATGACAAAGGACAGGTCGCTTAGTATGTTGTTGATGGCCTTGTTTGGTATCTCCGGCACGTTTATCCTGGTCTTTACCTGGTTACAGCCCATGCCGGGAATGGAAAGAGTGCTGAGCACCGTTCTCGGCGTCATCGGGGTTGGTGTGGCCTTGAGTCAGGTTTCGCGTTTGAGGCTTCCAAAAGCAGTGGCGGAAGCGGAGAATGTCCCGGTCGAAGCTGAGACCAGGGACTGAAGCCCGGTTTATTAAGCCGCCTGCTTTTTTATAGAGGGGAGTGATAGTTCGCTTCCCTTTTTTTTGCCTGACAATTCCAGTAGAATAGGCTTGTTATGGGCGAGCGTGCCACCCCAGTCCGACAGCAGTACCTGAGGATAAAGCGGCGATACCCCAGCGCTATCGTCCTTTTCCGCCTCGGCGACTTCTATGAGACCTTTGATGAGGATGCCAGGATTGCCTCGCGCGAATTGGAAATCGTCCTGACGTCGCGGGAGATGGGCAAGGGTAACAAGGTGCCGCTGGCGGGCATACCGTACCATGCGCTGGACAACTACCTGGCCCGGTTGATTAACCGCGGCTACCGGGTGGCCATCTGCGAGCAGGTCACCAAACCGGGGGAGACAAAAGGTATCGTACAGAGAGAGGTGGTCCGCCTGGTCACGCCGGGGACGGTGGTTGAACCCGGCCTTCTCGACAGCAAGAAAAACAACTACCTGGTCAGTCTGGTGCTGGGGGAAGAAAAGGTGGGGCTTGCCTGCATTGATATCACCACCAGCGAATTCGCCGCCACCGAACTGCCGTTATCCCGGTTGTCCACGGAACTGGAGAGAATCCGGCCCGCGGAGATTATCGCTGCCCAGAACGCAGACCTGTCCGCTCTGGCACTGACCATGCCGCTCACTCGCCTTGACGATTACCGGTATGAGGTCGAAGTGGCCAGGCAGACGCTGCTCGACCACTTTGGCGTCAAGACCCTGGAGGGTTTTGGTTGCGCTAATCTGCCCCTGGCGATAGGCGCTGCCAGTGCTGCCATTTATTATATCCAGGAAACACAGAAGAGCGGTCTCGGGCAGATAACCGGCCTGTCGACCTATTCCGCAGAGTCGTACATGGCGCTGGACGTGCAGACACAGAGAAACTTGGAGATATTTCAGGCCAGTCGTACCGGCGCTGTTCAGGGGTCGCTGCTGTCGGTTATTGACCTGACCCGGACGGCAGCAGGGGGCAGGTTGCTCAAGCGGTGGCTGGGGCAGCCTTTACTTGACATAAAAGAATTAAACCGGAGACAGGATGCCATTGAGTGGTTCAGCGAGCATACACTGGCGCGCGCCCGGACCGTCTCGCAGCTTGGGGACGTGGCCGACCTTGAGAGATTGACCAACCGGGTAAGAGGCAGCGTGGCCATTCCCCGCGAGCTGGTCGCCCTGCGCCGCAGCCTGGAAGCGATACCGGAGATAAGAGAGATTCTGGCGGAGGAAGGCGGAAGCCAGATTGACTGGCTCAAAGACGGGCTCAAGACCTGTCAGGACGTGGTCGACCTTATTGCCGGGGCGCTGGTTGATGAGCCGTCATCAGCGATGGGTGAGGGGGAAGTCATCAGGAAGGGGTTTTCCGAGGAACTGGACAGCCTGCGGGATAAATCTCGAAACGCCAGACAGCACCTGGCCAACATGGAGCGCAAGGAAAGAGAGCGGACGGGGATAAAGTCGCTGAAAATCGGCTTCAACAACGTCTTCGGCTACTATATCGAGGTGTCCAAACCCAACCTGAGCCAGGTGCCCGACGACTACATCCGCAAACAGACGCTCATCGGCGGGGAACGTTTTTTCACCGCCGAGCTGAAAGAGTACGAGTCACTGATTTTGAACGCCAGAGACCGCATCGCCGACCTTGAGACGTCGCTCTTCCAGCAGGTCTGCCGGCAGGTGGCGGCGGCCGGCGAGCGCATCATGGAGATTGCCGTTGCTCTCGTCCATCTGGATGTTTTCTCCAGTCTGGCGGAAGTCGCGGTGCGCCATCACTATATCTGCCCCGTATTAAATGACGGAAACGAGATAAGTATTAAACAGGGACGCCACCCGGTGGTGGAGCGGACGCTGGAAGGCGCTCACTTCGTGCCCAATGATGCCTGTCTGTCCAACGATGACGCCCAGCTTATCGTGCTCACCGGTCCGAACATGTCGGGCAAATCCACCTATTTGAGACAGGTGGCTTTAATTGTGCTGCTCGCTCAGACCGGCAGCTTCGTGCCTGCGGAACAGGCCACCATAGGCATCGTCGACCGTGTCTTCACCCGCATCGGCGCCGGCGAGGACATCGCCGCCGGACAGTCCACTTTTATGGTGGAGATGATAGAGACGGCCAATATTTTGCACAACGCTACCCCCCGCTCCCTGATTATCCTCGATGAGATAGGCCGGGGCACCAGCACCTACGACGGGCTTTCCATAGCCAGGGCGGTGGCCGAGTACATCCACAACAGCCCCCGCCTCGGCGCCAAGACGCTCTTTGCCACCCACTACCACGAGATGGTGGAGCTGGCAGGATACTTGCCGAGAGTGAAGAACTTTAGCGTTGCGGTGCGGGAGGAGGGTGGAGAGGTCATATTTCTGTACAAGATTGTGCCCGGCGGCGTCGACCGCAGCTACGGGATACACGTTGCCCAGTTGGCCGGCTTGCCCCGCTCCGTGGTCCACCGCGCCCGCGAGGTTTTAGAGGACCTGGAGGGCGACAGCCGCACGGCAAAGCCATTATCAAAAAAGCGCCGCCAGGAAACGGCGCAGCAGCTGACTTTCCTTGACCAGAAATCCCCCTTCCTTGAGGAACTGGAAAAGCTGGATTTGGATGCCATGACCCCCCTGGAAGCCCTGAACAAGCTGTATGAGATAAAGAAGAGGGCGGGGGAGAAATAAAATATCGTGGCTATTTTCCTAGCAATTTAGAAAGGATTTTAGTTCGTCTCCAGTATGGGCTAATGAACTTAATTTCCGAATATTTGTTTTCGAAGTATGATATATCATTTTCAGAACAAAGACCACAGTAAATATCAGATAACTGAAATTTGAAGTCACCCACAATTCTACATTCTCTTTCCCAGTGCCAATCATTTCCTTCTTCGCATACAGTTACTAGGGCAAGTAATCGGCATATTTCCTCAGAGGGTTGCTCTGTATTATTACTATCGAGTAGTGGCCAATATAATTTCCAAAGGGGCTTTGCAATTTTCTTAGTTACATAGAATACTGGATTACCTTTATTCACCTTATTCTTTCTAATATATTTTTTTTGTAAAAATTAAACCATAAGGTTTGGGCTTAAAATCCCTCTCAACTAG
>CAYZOI010000074.1:0-6936 GCA_964480145.1 uncultured Dehalococcoidaceae bacterium
ATTGGATAGGGCGGAAGATTGAAGATGAACCGCCGGATGACATCAAAAACCTCGAAATCGTATGGTCCTGGGTTTTTGGCAATATCCTCAGGATGGCCGGCGGCCAGGAACCAGAGGGGATCGAGACGCTGACGCAATGGGCCGAGACCGGAGGGGAATTTCATCCGGTAGTTGATGGTAATCTCTCGGATCTCTCACGATACGCTGCGAAAATCATGGAAGAGGCGAGAGGCTGGCCGGAGTTAGACACTCTCAAATCCGCGGTGTCGGAGCTGGCCAGCAATCAGAGCCAGGCTGAACTCAGACGTCTTACCGGCGAGATCGATTTCGTGCTCGCCGGAATCGAGTTGATGAACGCTTTTCCCGGGAAATGTGATATCTGCCCGGTATAACCGGCAGAAGGTAGGAGTATAAGTAAGAGATGAAGGGACATATCAGGCAGCGGTCCGAGAATGCCTGGCAAATAACGGTTGATATCGGCCGGGACGAGACCGGGCGACGCCACCAGCACGTCGAAACGGTACACGGCAGCAAGCGGCTGGCCCAGAAGAGACTGGCCGAGCTTGTCCTGGACATCGAACAGGGGGGCTATACCCGGCCGGCTCGTATCAGCTTCGGTGAATGGCTGCTGGAGTGGCACCGGACCTATGCCGTCGCCCGCTGCAACCGGAGGACGGCGGACTCCTATTTAGAAGAAATCCAGCGCCATTTGAAACCGGCGCTGGGGATGGTGCGCCTGGACCGGTTAAGCCCCCGCCATTTGCAGGATTTTTATGCCTATTGCTTGCGGGACGGCCGGACGGATGGAAGAGGGGGACTTTCGGCCCGGACGGTAACCTACTTCCACCGGATAGTATCAAAGAGTTTAAAGGACGCGGTTCGCGCCGGATACCTGGGGCGCAACGTGGCCGAGGCGGTCGACCCGCCGCGCTACCAGCGCAAGATGATGAAAACCATGGCCCTTAAGGACGTCCCCCGGTTCCTCAAAGCCGCCCTGGCCACTCCTTTTCACCGGCTCTTCTACGCGGCGCTCTACACCGGTATGAGGGAAGGCGAACTACTCGGCTTGCCCTGGCGCGCGGTCAACCTGGATGAGGGTTACATCTCCGTGTTCCAGCAGCTCTTCAAACGCTATGGTGTCATCGCTCTCGAGGATGTCAAGACCAGCTACAGCCGCCGGCGGATAACGCTGTCGGCGTCACTGGTGCGGGTACTGCGGAGTCATAGAATCGAGGCGGAGGCGAATGCTATCCTCCTGGGCCGGGAACTGGGCCCCGAAGACCTGGTCTTCTCCTATCCCGACGGCCGGCCCCTTGACCCGAGCACGGTAACCCACGCCTTCGCCCGGGTGCTGAGGGAGGCGGGGCTGCCCCATATCCGTTTTCATGATATCAGGCATACCAATGCCACTTTCTTGATCGGGGCCGGGGTTAACATCAAGGTGGTCTCGGAGCGGCTGGGCCACGCCTCCGTCGCTTTCACCATGGATACCTACGCGCACGTCATGCCTGGGATGCAGGAATCAGCCGCAGAGCAGCTTGATCGGCTGGTACTGCCCGAGATTTCAGGCGTGGAAAATGTTGTCAAAATGTTGTCAAACGGTTGTCAAAATGTTGTCAAAGAGGGTGATTTTGAGAGTGAGCCGCACAGGAATCGAACCTGTAACCTGCTGATTAAGAGTCAGCTGCTCTGCCAGTTGAGCTAGCGGCCCACATACCTCTTAGACAAGCTTTATTTTAGCATTCTGGTGTTTTCTGGGGCAAACAAGCCTTTAAAGTTAATAAGCGCGGCAGGCATTTTACCTTTCCCAGGTCTTTATCTCCTCATACGGCGCGCGCCACTTTATCTCCCACCCGCCATCTTTCCAGCTCTCTTTCATTTCCGCCCTGGCGTCAGCCAGTTCTTTACTCTCCGAATATGACTGGAATTCGGACGGATTACCAAATTCGTAGATGCAGATATAAGTTGGGAACTCATTGGTTTTATTCAGTATTTTATACCTGGTTACCTTCTTCATCCCTTGGAACTTGAAAAGCAGCGGGACGTGAACTTCGTCGTACCACTTGTTGAATTTCTCTTCGACCTCCGGCTGGCATTCGGTGGCCACCATGTTGACTACTCTGGCCATGATAGCGTCCTCCTTTTATTTAAATACTTAGGCGACTTGAACGTTCGAAAAGAGCTTATTAGCAATAAGCCCGACAATCGGCGGGAGCCTTCTCTATTTACGTCGCTGCGTCTATCCACGATAGGTGCTCCAGCTGGCGTGAAACGGTAACCAACAGTATAGCTACCGAGGGGATGATTTGGCAAACGGCCGGGGACTAGCCCGTATCCTGTCTCCCGGGGAACTGCCGGTTGAACTTGTCCTGGAGGGCCTTGATTTCCTGCTGCTTTTGAAACTCCTCTTCGCTGAGGGGTTCGCAGGACGTGAGTTTATTGTTTTTCAGCGTAATGGTGAAGAGTTCCCGGCATTTCCAGCACTTGTACGGGCCCTCATAGCTTGGCTCGACCAGTGACATACTGCCCTCGGTCTGGCAGGAAGGGCATTTGATTTTAATTAGCATATTTCTATCTTACACCTTTTTGGGGTATTGTTTAAGTCTTTCTCAACAGAAGGCAGATATTTCGGGAAAAATATTTTATCGGGAAACGGTAGCCATGTTCCGGGAAAGCCCTGAGCACCTGCAGGCCGACTTCACAGACCAGCTTGTCCAGTTCAAAGTAAGAGAACAGGTAGTAATACCGGTAAAGGGTCTTCTCTCTGGTCCGCCACGGCACCGCAACTTCCCTGCCTTTGAACCAGAACCTCGGCTGCCAGCGGTTCCAGACGGTAATCAGGGCTTCGCCGCCGGGCTTCAGCACGCGTTTTAGCTCCTGCAGCGCTGCCAGTTTATCCGCCTTACCTTTGACGTGGTGATACGTGGCGACCGAAATTGCGTGGTCGAACGTGTTGTCTGGATAAGGCAGGAAGCGGACGTCGGCAGCGGCCAGGTGCACCTCGAAGTCGAATTTTTGCGCATACTTCCGGGCAAAACGGAGCATTTCCGTGGCTATGTCCACGCCGTAAAGTTCAAAGTCACGTTTGAAAGGCAGGAAATCAGGACCGTGGGCGCAGCCCAGATTGAGCAGCCGGCCTCCTCCCCACCGCTCCGCCAGGTCCTCCAGTTCGCGTTTGAAGATTGACCGGTGCCTGAAGTTATACCAGCTCGGCGCAATCTGGTTGAATACGTCCTTCACTGTTGCCATCATTGCAAATCTGATAAACTGAAATTGATACTATATTATAACAGGGCAACGATGAAAAAACTCGCCAGGACAATATCCGGGGTGACGCCGGTGGCGGTGATGACCCGGCCTATCAAATGTCCGGGGCAGTGCCTGTACTGCCCGACTTTCGCCAATACGCCGCGCAGCTATACACCGGAATCGCCGGCCGTCTTACGGGCCAGACGGCACGATTACAATCCCTCCCAGCAGGTGGCGGTGAGGTTGCGCGTGTTCGGGGAAATGGGCCATCCCACTGACAAAGTGGAGCTTATCATCATGGGCGGCACTTTTCTGGCGCAACCGCTGGAATATCAGTATGAATTCATCAAGGGTTGCTATGACGCCCTGAATGAGCGGGAGTCGGCGACGCTGGAGGAGGCCAAGAAGCTCAATGAGACCGCCGGGCACCGCTGCACCGGGTTGTGTATTGAGACGAGGCCCGACTGGTGCCGCCAGGAAGAGATTGAGCGCATGCTCGAGTTTGGCGCCACGCGGGTGGAGCTTGGCGTGCAGACGTTGAGCGACGATATATACCGCCTGGTCCGGAGGGGGCATCAGGTGGAAGATGTGATTCAGGCTACTTCTCTGCTCAAGGAACACGGTTTCAAGGTGTACTATCACTGGATGCCCGGGCTTCCCGGAGCAAGTCCTGAGGAAGACCTTGAGCTATCCCGAAAGCTATTTGAGGACGCCAGATTCCGGCCGGATGGGCTGAAGCTGTACCCGACGATGGTCGTGGAGGGAACCGAGCTGGAGAAATGGTATCAGGAAGGGCGCTATCAGCCGTATGATTTCGAAACCATGGTCAATCTGCTCGTGGATATAAAGGCGGTAGTGCCCGGCTATGTCAGGATTTCGCGGGTGCTGCGCGACATACCGCCACAGTTTATAACCGGTGGTCTGAAGGACTCCCTGCGGGGCCTGCTGAGAGAGCGTTTGCAGGCGCGTGGGCTGGAGTGCAGGTGCATCCGCTGCCGTGAGTACGGGCACCGGGCACGGGACGGCTGGGAGATAGGTGAACCCCATCTGGAACGGCTGGACTACGAGGCATCCGGCGGTCGGGAGGTTTTCCTCTCTTTCGAAGATGAAACGGGAACGCTTTTCGGCCTGCTGCGGCTGCGGATTCAGGATAAACCGGTGGCGGTTCTGGGGCCGGAAGGCAGGGGCAGGATGGCCATAATCAGGGAGCTGCATATTTTCGGCCCCGAGGTGCCGTTGGCCGAACAGCGACTGGATGCCGCGCAGCATAAGGGCATAGGCCGGGCGCTCCTGCGGGAGGCGGAGCGAATCGCGGAAGAGGAGTTTCAGACGAAGCAGGTGCTGGTGCTGAGCGGGGTGGGCGCCCGCGAGTACTACCGTACCGAATCAGGATATCGCTCGCTGGGCGAGTATATGGTTAAAGACCTGACGTTGAGATCTTAAAGGCGTTTTCGCCTTTTCTCCAGCTGTCTCAGCCTGGCGTCACCGATGCCGAAGTGATGCGCGATTTCATGTATCACCACCCGCTGTATTTCCCGCTGGATTTGGGTCTCGCTGCGGCATCTGGACTCAATCGGGTGCTGGAAGATGGTTATCTTGTCCGGCGGCACCATGCCGTAGGAGCGGCTTCGCCTGGTCAGAGGCACACCTTCATAAAGCCCCAGCAGCGTTTCGCTGCGCTTCAGTCCGGCGTCAGCCAGCTGCCGGAACGTCGGCTCGTCCTGCACCACGACGTCGATGTTATCCATGCGTTCGCGGAACTCGTCGGGCAGGTCGTCAATGGCTTTGGCCACGAGCCACTCGAATCTCTCCCGTTCCATCTTTATTCTTTCCGGCGTTTCTTTTTCCAGAGCGACCAGATATGCCAGAGCAGCATGAAGTAGGCATTGAGCAAGGCGGTAAAGTAGAGCAGCGCGATAACCAGACTCCAGGGCAATTCGTACTCTGGTGACGGAAGGAAGCGCATGAGATGGATGACGGCACCAATCACGCCGCCGGTTGTCATCACCGCGCCGATAATCCAGACGGGGAGGCTGTTTAGTATTTTCAGGTTCGGCTTGAGGACGAGGTAAAAGAGGAGGGTACACACACCGAGAAGTGCGGTGATGACCAGAATTGACATAATCAAGCCATTGATGGAGAAGTTGGCCACCAGTTCCCAGACCATGCGGGTGAAAATCGCCATAAAAACGGGCGTTATAGCGACCAGAAACCATATCTTGAGCGTCTGAAGTTTCATCGTTCTAAATTCAAGGCCTCAGGCTTTTTACTTGCGGTCAGTGGCCTCACGCCAATCGTCGTGGGTCGACCAGAAAGCACTCAGGTCTACGTATTTGTAGGGCCGTTTGCTTAGTGCTGCCTCATCAATCTCAATGCCCAGCCCGGGCTTGGTGGGCAACTCTATGTAATTGTTCTCTGTAATTACCGGGAACTTTTCCTTGAGCACCTCTTCATAGAAAGGAATGTCAATGGAGAAGAATTCGTGGATGAGAAAGTTCGGGATGGCCGCTTCCAGCTGTATGCTGGCGGCGGTGAGTACCGGGCCGCTGGCGTCGTGCGGGTTGACGCTCACGTAGTAAGCGTGTGCCATATCGGCGATTTTTTTGGTCTCCAGGATGCCGCCCTCGTGGGAGATATCGGGGTTGATAATCGCCGCCGCTCGTTTCTCAAACAGGTCGCGGAAGCCCCAGCGGGTGTAGATGCGTTCGCCGGCAACGACCGGTATATTGATTGACCGGGCGACCAGGGCCAGGTCATCCAGGCTGGCATCGGTGGGTATGGGTTCCTCCCACCAGTAGGGGCGGTAAGGTTCCAATGCCCTTGCCAGCCGGATAGAGTTGTCCGGGCTCAGCCGGCCGTGAACGTCTATCATCAGCTCAACAGAGTCTCCGACCGCCTCTCTGACCAGCCGGACTGCCTCGACCGTCCGGTTGAGCTCCGCGGTATCGATGAAGGTATCCATTCCCTGCATCGGGTCGAATTTCAACGCCCTGGCGCCTTTGTCTGCCATGTCTTTGGCCAGCCGCGCGTAGTCATCGTATGATTTGGCGCCGAACCACCACCCGTTATGGTACATCTTGAGTCGCGAACGGCAGGCGCCACCGAGCAGGGTATAGACCGGCACGTTAAGGCTTTTGCCGAGGATATCCCACATGGCCATCTCCAGACCGCTGATGGCGCTGTATATCACGAATGACGACTTCCAGTAGCTGTTGCGCATCAGGGTGCTGACGTGGAGCTCTATCTGCCGGGGGTCTTTGCCCATCAGGTAATTCTCGCCGATGGTATGGACATGGGCCTGTGTGGCCATTTCTGCTGACTGGGTGGTGGCCTCGCCCCAGCCTTCGATGCCTTCGTCCGTCTCTAGCTTGACCAGCAGCCAGTTAAAATGTCCATGATAAAGATACGTTTTTACGCCGGTTACCTTCATTGGTCCCCCCCCCTTTTTCTAAATTGGAACTACGAGTTTACATTTATGGCTATGGCCCCTCAAGCAGGGCGCGCAGCTCTTCAGCATTGCTTTCACTGAGGGTGCCTTTGGCGATGCCTATTGGTATGGTCTTGAGCCCCAGTTCCCGGTAGAGGGATAATATATCAGGGGCAGATTTCTCCAGTGCAGCAAGGTGCCGCTGAATCGTCTTGACGTCTCCGCGGGCGATAGGCCCGGTAAGGCAGCCCGGGAAACCC
>CAYZOI010000075.1:0-6816 GCA_964480145.1 uncultured Dehalococcoidaceae bacterium
TGGCCAGGACGGGCAGACCAGGGCCGGTGCTGCTGGATATCCCGGACGACGTGCAGAGAGCCGAGATAAACCCGGATGAACTAAAATCTTTCGTTCCGGAAGAAGCGCCCGGCTTAAATAAACCGGAGTGGGACATAAAGCGTGTCCTGGAATTTATCGCCGAAAGCAAAAGACCGGTAGTTGTCTTTGGCGGCGGCATTAAAGCCGGTAAAGCGCAGGCTAAAGCCGTGGCATTTGCCGAAAAATTAGGCTTTCCGGTGGCGTTAACCTGGGCGGCCATGGACATACTGCCTTTTAATCATCCCCTGGTGGTTGGCGGATTCGGGGTGTCTTCCGTCAGGTGGGGGAACTTCGCCGTCCAGAATTCCGACCTTATCCTGACCATTGGGACCCGCCTGGATACTCATGAAGCCGGCGACAAGTTAAAAACTTTCGCCCGAGAAGCCAGGAAAATCGTTCTGGATATTGATAAAGGTGAACTGGATAAATATAAAGACAGAGGCATGGATGTAGACATAATGATTAATGCTGATGCCGGAGATTTCTTTGACCAGATTAATGATAAACTGGACGGCGTCAGCAAACAGGATATCACCGGATGGACAGAAAGAATAAAAGAGTGGAAGAACCGGTATCCGGTCTGTCCTCCCCAATATTTTGAGCAAAAAGAAAAGGTAAATCCTTACGTCTTTATGGAGTGCCTTTCCGAAGCATCCTCGGAAGGAGACGTCATAATCACCGATGCCGGGGCCACTCTAACCTGGACCATGCAGGCGTACAAAGTCAAGAAAAACCAAAAGTTGTTTTCCGCGTTCAACCATTCCCCCATGGGCTATGCCCTGCCGGCCAGCATCGGCGCCTACCTGGCCGATAGACAACACACCGTCATCTGTATTATCGGCGACGGCGGCATGCAAATAAACATCCAAGAACTGGCGACTATTGCCAGGCATGAATGGCCCATCAAGATATTTCTTATCGATAACCGCGGCTACGGCATTGTCCGGCAGACTCAGGAAACATGGTTAGACTCAAAATATGAAGCCACGTCCTGGGAAGGAGGCCTTGCCTTACCGGACTTTATAAATATCGCCCGGGCTTACGGCATCGGTACGGAGGTAATTGATAATCACGCAGAGCTGAGAGGGAAGTTAAGAAAAATACTGGCGAGTAACGACGCCGTGCTGTGTACTGTTAATTTGAAGCCCGATGAGAAAATAACTCCAAAACTGGCCTTTGGCCGACCTATTGAAGAGTTAACTCCTCCGCTGGGCGAAAAGGAGTTCCTGGGAAATATGCTCATTGAGCCCTGGAAAGAGTAATGAAACTGGAGCCATTACCTGAAATCAGAGCATGAAATGTTTAGTCACCGGAGGCGCCGGATTTATCGGAAGTCACCTGGTTGACCGCCTGCTGCAGGATGGCCACCAGGTGGTTGTCCTGGACAATTTCATCAATGGCCGACCGGAAAACCTGGCGCAGCATCACGGTTCACCCCGTCTCAGCCTGCAACCGGTAGATATTACCGACTACGAAGCCGTTCTGCCCCACTTTCACGGTGTTGACTGGGTTTTCCATCTGGCCGCCCTGGCCGATGTCGTACCGTCAATAAAGCGACCCCGGGACTATCACCGCACCAACGTTGACGGCACGTTCAACGTGCTGGAGGCAGCGCGGCTGGCCGGCGTAAAACGGTTCATCTACACCGCTTCCGCGTCCTGCTACGGGATTTCCGATATTATCCCAACGCCGGAGACCGCCGAGGTCAGTCCGGAGTACCCTTATGCCCTGAGCAAATACCTCGGTGAGCAGTATGTACGGCACTGGGGCAAGGTTTACCAGGTTCCCGTCCTGTCCCTCCGCCTGTTCAATGTTTACGGTCCCCGTTCCCGCACTTCAGGGACTTATGGTGCCGTCTTTGGCGTATTCCTGGCGCAAAAGCTCAATAAAAAACCCTTCACCGTGGTTGGTGATGGCACGCAGAGAAGAGATTTTATCTTTGTCACCGATGTAGCCAAGGTCCTGGTTATGGCGGCCGAATCAAATATCAGCCATGAGATCATGAACGTCGGCAGCGGCCAGGCCCACAGCGTTAATTACCTGGTTGAGCTTCTGGGCGGCGATGTTGTCTACATACCGAAACGTCCCGGGGAGCCGGTTTGCACCCAGGCGGATATCTCCAGAATAAGAGAGCGGCTGGGCTGGAAACCCGAGGTCTCCTTTGAAGAGGGCGTTAAAATCGTGCTGGAACATATCGACTGGTGGCGAGAAGCGCCCGTCTGGACGCCGGAAACAATCGGCGAGGCGGCCGCCGAGTGGTTTAAATATCTTTCCGATAAAAAGGCGTAGCGAACAAGCATGAAGCAACCCAAGGTCTCCATCATAACCCTGAACTGGAATGGACTTGAGGACACCGCAGAGTGCCTGGAATCCCTGAAAAAGATTAACTACCCCAACTATGAGGTAATTGTCGTGGATAATGGCTCCGAGGGAAACGACGTCCCGGTGCTGGAGGAGAAGTTCGGCGATTTCATACAGCTGATTAAGAACGACCGGAACTATGGTTCCTGTGGTGGACATAACATCGCTATAAGATATGCCCTGAATAATTCCAATCCGGATTATATATTATTGCTGGATAACGACACGGTAGTCGACCCGGAGTTTCTTACCGAGATGGTTAAGGTAGCCGAGGCTGACCCGGCTATCGGCATCGCCGGGGCGAAAATTTACTATTATGATGAACCTGACCGATTGCAGTATCTCGGGCATAAAATAGACCTGTGGAGAGGAGTAACTGGCCCGTTACTGGGTATCATAAGAGAAAAAATTCTGGGCAGAAAAGAGTTCGATAGAGGGCAGCACGACTCAATTCGAGAGGTGGAACATATTGTCTTCTGGTGCGCTTTATTCAAGAGAAAGAGTATCGAAAGTATCGACTTATTTGATGAGAGACACTTCTGGGGCTCAGGAGACTTTGATTATTTCATCAGGGCCGAAAAAGCCGGCTTCAAGGCGGTTTATATCCCCAGGGCAAAGGTCTGGCACAAGTACCGTTCCGCCGATAAAATGGACGGACATCTTCAATATCACAGCCTGAAGAGCCGCTTCTACATTATGAGACAGTACACAACTGGCTGGCAATATGGCCTCTTTCTGACTTACTTCTTTGGCCTGCACTTCTGGCTGGCTACGGCCTACTACCTGATATGGCTCCGCCGCCCCAGGATGCTCCTCAGCTTCTATAAAGGGGTTAGAGACGGACTATTTTCAGTTGATTAGTACCTGAGCCCCGCCGTTATTATAGATTCTGTTTCCACCCTTAAAGAGGCTATCCACCCCTGCTTCATCGAAGCCCATGCTTTTCCGGCAGCCGGCGATTCCGGCGTGGCTGGTTATTTTCTGACTCGTGATATTCCAGGTTCTAAAGTAGAGATAACTATCCTGGGACACCTGGCTCAGACCCCAGAGTAAAGTGATTTCCAGAGGGCGACTGTCAAATATATTTGGCCGCCAGGAGGCAATTCTAACCAGGTAGAACTCCGTAATAACGGGGTCACCAATTACGGCAGACTCATAGCCGAGAAGTAACCAGCCAAACAGGTCAGCATAGACAGCGTCCTCCTCGTTAAGCCTTGGCCTGAGCCAGTCAGCACCGGCCCCGTCCTGCCGGTTAAAGACACCACCGATATCTATCCGGTGGCTACTCAAGGCAATGGAGTAAGGTGCATCAATCCGGTCAATGACTTCATGCCTGGTGACCTCAAAAATAAAGCCAGAGGTCAATAGAAAGTAGGGTATCAACACCGCCAGGGTCACGAACCTGAGGTAGACTTGATTGTCCTCGGTCACGGAAACAGTACCGGCTTTGTGCCACAGAGCTCTCACCCCCAGCCAGATACTTTCCCCGCCCAGGATACATAACGGCGCCAGCAGAATCAGGGCAATATGGTAAAACCGGGTAGCATTCATCTGGTCGGCAAAGCCAGGCAAAAATATGCTGGCCACCAGTAACAGGGCGCTACCTGTGGCTAAGGCGATAAACTCGGCAGTAAACCTCAGTTTCCTGGGGGCAAAGATTAGCCTGATAAAGCCGACCGCCAGGAGGAATTGGACTATATATTGGAAAATTCGGAACGCCTTTCCCTGGCTTGACGCCGAGGCGAAGTCAAGCCCGAGAGCCGTCTGGATTAGTGGCTCCCGGGTAGTAAAGTCAAAAAAACCAGGAGGCTCTTCGACCACTGACCCTCCGGTCACTGGCCCTTCAATTCCGGGGGCGGGGGGCACCAACTCGGCAGTAACAGCAGATGTCCGACTTTGTGCGGTAGAAGTTATAAAACCTAAATACCCCCCGGAACCGACCAATCCATAATAGGCTATACTGCCAATGAAATAAACGACCACGATGATACCTATCGCTTTCAGCGGGAAAGCTCCCGGTGATATCAGGTTTGGCGATAGGCCACCAAACTTACTGGTCAACCACCCCCAAATTTTCCTTCCCCAACTATTTCTGATAACTGTCGTCAGCAGCCAGCCCAGGGCAAAGTAAAAAAGACAGATACCACCCAATCCATAGTGTGACACTATTATAGACAGGGAAAAGACAATAGTCAGGGCTAATCGCTGGCTTAACCCCAGTTTCCGGTCAACCAGCAGCAGGATAAACAAAGCAAAAAAGAATTCGGCAAACTGCTGCTTGACCAGGGCAATCATCTCCAGAGAAAAGGTAGGCACCGCCATGAAGAAAAAGGCGGCCAGAAATGCCTTTCTGGGGCTCATTTGCTGGCGGAAAACGTGGAACAGGGCCAGGGGCACCAGGGCAAAAATAAAGGGAGAGATAATTTTGAAGAACCATGCCCCATCAATATCAAGTATCAGAGAGTAAATTGGTGCCAGCATGGTGATACTAAGAGCGGTATTGTAACCATGGACATTGGTTGCGTCCCAGTAGCCATTCTCAATGACAAGCTGGGTAAAGTAATACTCCAGGTGAATATCAAAGCCGGTCAGGTAGGGAGATATCAATGTAGTTTGATACAGTAAACAGATAGCGATTACGGCTATCGCCAGGGGATACACCTTATGGTCAATAAATTTGCCGAAGACCGCCAGGCCAACAACACCAGCCACCACCACGGTAAAAATAAGTAAAAGAATGTTATTCTGATAGAAATTGACCATGAGGGCCCCAAGAACGGCCAGAAGGAAGACTAAAATGAGAAATAAGACTGCTGGAGATAATGCCGTAGCCGGCCTGGTCAGGACTGGCGCGGCAAAACTTCTGTCCCGCAGGTAGGCCACTAGCATTAATACCAGCGTGAATATAGTTAAAGCAGCCATTATGGGGAATGTAGAAATCGGCCTGGAGACACCAATCGCCGGCCAGGCAAAGTTGGCCACCACACCGCAAAAGATAACGAAGGCAAGGCTCAACCCCACCGAATACAGCAGGCTTTCTATCATGCCCACCTCATGGATTCTGAGAATTCTGAGGATGAGAACGCCGGGGATGAAGGTAAGCAAAACAAAGCCGACTATTTGCCTCAGGCCAGGGACATCAAAGCCGGCACCGGCCAGTCCGATTAATCCCCATGTGGCTAATAAGATAACCAGTGACAGGCCCAGGCATTTCTTGATAGGCCAGTCATTAGGTGGTGTCATCTGCCAATCGCCTCGTCAAATATCTCCTGGAACTTCTGATTCCGGTACGTAATGGAATGCTTCCCGGCCGCCACGTCCTGTCTCGCCGCCTTGCCCATCTTCCTTCTTAATTCCTTATTTTCGATTAAGAGGCTCACCTTCTCCACCAGCTCCTTTATTACTTTCGGGTCAGTGCTCAAGCTGGCATCCTTCCATTGTTTGGGGCCGGTCATGGGACGGGTGGCGTAATTCCCCGAGTAATAGGACACCAACTCGGAGCTCCGGATAACGAAGCCGGTTACCCCGTCGGTGACCAGCTCCCGGTTACCGTAGACATCAGTGGCGATAACCGGCATTTCGTAGCTCATCGCCTCCAGGATAACCCCAAAGGGCGTATCGTGTCCCGGAAACAAAAAAATATCAGCCGATTTATATTCTCGTTCCAGTTCCTCCCAGGGGACCGGTTTCTCGATGAGCTTTATATTACGGAATGACTGGCACATTTCTCTATACTGCTGCGGAATTTCCGTTCTGAGCACCAGTTCCAGGTTATCGTATTTTTCATTAAGGATAGCAAAGGCCTCCAGGACCTCTTTCCCTCCCTTAAGGTTGAAATTGTAGTCGGCGCGCCCTGCCATGTGAGCCGAGCCGACAAAGAGGAACTTCACCTTGTCGTCATTATAGCTTTTGGTAAAGTCCTTAGCGGGAACCGCCAGGGGAACAACGGCTATCTTATGCTCAAATTCGGTGCAGTCCAGGTTCCGAAAGAAAGAGTCGCGGGCGACCTCGCTCCAGGTAATAATCTTCCGGCAATAAGGGGAAGCCAGAGTTTGTTCCACCTGCTTCCGGAGTAACCGGAAGAAGGTATAGCTCCATCCGGTGAGCATTTCCGGCCACTCCACGTGGATTACCCACGGCTCTTTCCGGAAGACCAGATGGTTCCAGGCAAAGGTCAGGCAAGTCCCCTCCGGTGGTCTTTTCAAAACGGCCTCTACCTTCGGCTTGATAAAGTGCCAGGGTAAAGAGGCCAGACCCAGCTTATACAGGTAGGACTCCAGAATACCGTGGCTTTTACCCCCAGCTTTAGCCCAGAAACCGGCGGTGGTGACAAACTCATATCCCGGAGGAGGATTCTGAAAGACCGACCGGTGGGAAGAGAGCACCCGACCGGCC
>CAYZOI010000076.1:0-1546 GCA_964480145.1 uncultured Dehalococcoidaceae bacterium
TCGGTGCCAAATGACAGTTGGCCGGCTGAAACCGGGGCTGCCGAAATGAGCAGGCTGGCCACCAATACGACTACCAGGCCTATGCCCCATATTTTAGTTAGTTTTTTCATCGACCTTAATTTTTCCTCCTAGTTTGATATACTTATATCTCCACAAACAAAGACTATCCATAAACGTCCTTATTTTTTATGGAGACAAAGATTTCGTCTGAGTCCGTTTTTCGAGTTAAAGCTCGCTCCCCTTGCGGGTCCTGACATTACATCACCTCCTTTACTTACCAATCTCACTCCTAACTATAAACACAAAAAATAATTTTGTCAATACTTCTGGTGGGAAATTTTACATAAATTCACCGAATTCACCTCAATAACCCCGGCAATTCGCTGGTCTTGACCGTTTTCTGCTCGGCGGTGGCCATGTCCCGCAGGGAGGCGGTTCCGTTTCTTAGCTCTTCGTCGCCAATGATAACGGCGTGAGGTACGCCGAGGTTATTGGCCTGCCTGAGCTGTGCTTTGAGGCTGCGGTCTCCCGTGGCCATGATGACGCCGATGCCCTTCTGCCTCAGATGAGACGCCAGCCTGACCGTCTCGTTCCTGGCCTCTGCCCCCTGGTGGGCGATAAATACCCGCGGCCCGGGCAGGGGTGGAACAGGCACAGTCTGTGCCTTTAAATTAAGTATTATCCGTTCCATACCGATGGCAAAGCCGATGGCGGGGGTTGGTCTGCCGCCCAGCTCCTCAATCAGGTCATCATACCGGCCCCCGCCGCAGATGGTGCTCTGGGCGCCTCCACTTTCGGGCTGAATTTCAAAAACGGTTCTGGTGTAGTAATCTAGTCCCCGTACTAATCGGTGGTTGAGGGTGAAGGGTATCTTCAGCAGGTTAAGGTATGCGGTGAGTCGGTCAAAATGCTCTTTGCACTGCGGACAGAGGTGGTCGGTGCTCCGGGGCGCCGAGTCAGCCATGTCCTGGCAGGATGCCTGTTTGCAGTCGAGCAATCGGAGCAGGTTACGGCCCAGCCTTTTCCGGCATTCGCCGCATAACGCCGCCGCGTGACCGGCATAGTACTGCTGCAAAACACCGAGATAGCCTGGCCGGCACTGTTTGCAGCCGATGCTGTTCAACTGCAGGGTAAGGCGCTGGAGCCCAAGAGACTGGAAAAACTGCCAGGCAAGGTCGATATTTTCCGCATCTATGGACGGGTCATCGTCGCCGATGGCCTCGCAGCCAAACTGGTGGTGCTGACGGTATCTTCCTGCCTGGGGCCTTTCGTATCGGAAAATGGAGGCCAGATAGTAGAGCTTGACCGGCTGCGGTCGACTGTGGAGCCCGTGTTCCAGATAGGCACGGCATACCGGTGCCGTGCCCTCCGGGCGCAGCGTGACCTGGTTGCCGCCTTTATCGGTGAAGGAGTACATCTCCTTCTCCACGATGTCGGTTCCCGCTCCCACGCTGCGCGTGAAAAGGGAGGTGTCTTCGAACATTGGAGAATCAACCCGCTCATAGCCGTAGAGCTGGCAGATACGGGCGGCTTTTTGCTCGATATA
>CAYZOI010000076.1:1646-6615 GCA_964480145.1 uncultured Dehalococcoidaceae bacterium
AAAAGTCCTATCCTGTCCCCATCTTGGAGGAGGTAGGTTTCCTTTTGCCATGTGCCGTTGACCATGAGCACGCCAATTTCCTGGCGGGGGATTTTGAGCTTGTCCACCAGGTCACCGAGTTTAGCCCCGTCAGCCAGTTCCGGGGAAAACGCCTCACTATCTCCCGGGTTGGGGTGATATTTGCGTAAACTCGCGTAAAGCCTGACCTCAACCTTATTCATATCTCGTTCCTTAACCGTTAGTTACACGTTTAATTATACCGTATTTCTGTGAAATGAAGAAAGCCCCCTCCACAAGGAGGGGGCTCATATGCGGGTTCCAGTTTATTAACTAGGGATTGTGTACTTTGTCCAGTTCCTTATCTGACACGTCGAAGACCACATTGTGAGGCGGGAGCTTCTCATACTTCATGAACTCTGGGATGCGGTCGTCGACCTTGGTGAAGCCGGCGCCTTCGTTGAAGGCACGCTCCATCTTGATGATGTCACCGCCGATTCGGCCAATGTCATCAACCGTCCAGTTGGTACCGAGCACGCCGTTGCATTCCTCAGCCATCCCTTCGAGGCCGGAGGGGATATCAAGGATGGCAAAGGAGACGAACAGGCAGTGGCCACTGGCGTCGAGGAACGCAGTAACATACTGGAAGTTGCGCGACATATCTGCCTTCTCCACGATAAACTGGTCTACCTTGCCACTCACACCGAATATCTCGGGGGCGATAGTGTAGCCCGCGGTGTGGTCGGCGCCCATTGTGGAGGTGGCATAAGTCACGCCGATGCCCTTGATGGCTCTGGGCTCGTAGGCGGGCATGGCCTGTCTCTTGACCGTCGGGCAGCGGACAACGCCGAAGGTATCCGCAGTGAGCGCGGTACCGCCACCAAGGATATGGCCGAGCGGTGTGCCCTTGCCAATCTCCTGCATCAGTTCGATGGCCTTCTTGCCATCACCGAACTTGGCCAGTCCGGCTTCCATGACCACGCCGATGGTCGCCCCGGCCTCGATGGTATCCACGCCGTAATCGTTGCACAGGCGAATCAGCTCCCCGGTAACATCCAGGCTGTCAATGCCGCAGTTGGCGCCGAAGGACCAGAGCGACTCGTACTCCTGGCAGGAAACCAGCTCGGTGCCATCTTCTTTCGGGTAGACGTTGGAGCACTGGATGATGCAGCCCGAGCAGCCCCGGTGACCGGTCTGTCCGACGCCGCCGCGCTTCTTGCAGGTCTCGTTGAGCGTCTCTCCGGAAATCTTGGCCGCACCCTCAAACCGCCCCTCTCTGAAGTTGCGGGTGGGTAAGGCACCGGCCTCGTTGATGACATTGATACAGACGGCTGTGCCGTAGGTATTCAGCCCCCCGCCGGGCTTGGTGACGTCGTGCTGTTGCAGCGCATCGGTCATCTTCTTGCGGCCGGAATCGAAAGCCTCTTTGTTGGCCAGCGGTATGCTGGAACCACCGGCGTCATCGACGATGATAGCCTTGAGCCCCTTGCTGCCCATCACCGCGCCGACGCCGCCACGGCCGGCATAGCGGCTGGGGCGGTTCTCGGGGTCATTGACAGCGATGCCGGACATTGCCATGAGCATTTCCCCGGCGACGCCAATGCTGATAATGCCTGTCTTCTCGCCGAATTTCTGGAGCATCTTGGGGTAGACTTCGTACAGACCCTTGCCGACCCATTCCGCGGCTGCCGGCATCAGTTCGGCGCCATCCTTACTGACCTTGAGTACTTGGAACTTGCCCTTTTCCCTGGGCTGCCCTTCGACAATGATGGCTTTTATGCCGATGCGGGCCAGTTTATCCGCGGCAACGCCGCCGGCGTTGGCTTCTTTAATGCCTCCCGTCAGGGGGGACTTGCAGCCTACGGAGAGACGCCCGGCTGTCGGGGCGCCGCTGCCGGTTAAAATGCCGGGAGCGAAGGTGATTTTGTTGTTTGGCCCCAGAGGATGGCAGGTGGGTGGTACCTCGTCGCAGGTTATGGCTGAAGTCAGGCCACGCCCGCCTAAAAACTTGTACTTGTCGGGCACAGCTTCAAACTTAGCCGTCAAGTCACTCATGTTAACGCGCAGAATTTTGCTCATTTTCAAACTACCTCCTTATTAAAATGGTACTAAAACAAATAAAAGTATACCATAATATTTCCACCTGTCAATACGAAGAAATATAAATTTAACCAGCAAGTGTGCGGATTTACAGCGCCAGCCTCATTGAGATATACTTAAGTTATACCCGCTTGGAATCAAATAAGGAGGCATTTCACCGCTTTGGCCGTCGTTAGGGTAACGAGTTTCAGCCAGCTAAAAGGGAAGGCGGAGGTATATCTTCCGGCCGAGAGGATTGCGGTTGTCGAGGAGGCCTACCGGTTTGCCGCCGAGGCACATCAGGGACAGATGCGCCTGTCGGGCGACCCGTATCTGGAGCATCCGGTGCAGACCGCAATAATACTTGCTGAGCTCCAGCTCGATGCTGCCTCTCTGGCCGCGGCGTTGTTACACGATGTGCCGGAGAACTGCGGTATACCCATCGAAAAGATAAAAGACAAGTTCGGGCTGGAGATAAGCCGGCTGGTAGACGGAGTGACCAAACTGGGCAAAGTATCACTGCAAGCTGCGGGGACAGCACCGCGAGAGGCTCAGGCGGAAAACCTGCGGAAGATGCTGGTCGCCATGGCGGAGGACCTCCGTGTGGTATTCATCAAGCTGGCAGACAGATTGCATAACATGCGTACTCTGGACGCCCTGGCTCCGGAAAAGCAGCACAGCGTGGCGCAGGAAACTCTGGAAATCTTTACCCCGCTTGCCCATCGCCTCGGCATATGGGAACTGAAGTGGCACCTGGAAGACCTGGCCTTTCAGTATCTTGAGCCGGAGAAATTCCGCCGTATTGTTACGCTGCTGGCAGCGCGCCGTGCGCAGCGAGAAAGCTTTATTGCTCAGGTAACCGATATCCTGAAGAAAGAACTGGACAAAGTCGGCCTGAGAGCTGAACTGTCCGGCCGACCCAAGCATATATACAGCATTCATCAGAAGATGGAGCGAGGTCGTGACTTCAACGATATCTATGACCTCCTGGCACTGAGGGTGCTCGTCAAAACGGTGCCCGATTGCTATAGCGTCGTGGGCATCATCCACAGTCTGTGGCACCCGATACCCGAGGAATTTGACGACTACATAGCCAATCCAAAACCAAACGGATACCAGTCGCTGCACACAGCCGTCATGTGTTTCGGCACCACCCCTCTGGAAGTCCAGATACGAACCCGTGAGATGAACTACAATGACGAGTACGGCGTGGCGGCGCACTGGCGTTACAAACAGGGGCAGAAGGCCGACCTGCACTTCGAGGAGAAAGTCGGCTGGCTGCGCCAGCTTGTCGAGTGGCACCGTGAATTGAGCGGGTCAGAAGAGTTCCTGGAATCAGTAAAAACGGACATCTTCATCGACCAGGTCTTCGTTTACACCCCGAAAGGGGATATCAAAGACCTGCCGAGAGGCTCCACACCACTTGATTTTGCCTACCGGGTGCATACTGAACTGGGACATCGCTGCATCGGTGCCAAGGTGAATGGAAGACTCGTACCGCTGGACTACGAGCTGAAAAATGGCGACGCTGTGGATATTATGTCCACCAAAGGGGAAAAAGGCCCCAGCCTCGACTGGCTGAATCCCCATCTTGGCTTAGTCCGGACCTCCCACGCCAAGGAAAAGATACGGCAGTGGTTCAAGAGACAGGAGCGTGCGGAGAACATCGAGCGCGGCCGCCAGATTCTGGACAAGGAATTGCGCCATCTGGGAATCACCATTGAGCGCGAGGAGCTTGCGGAATTATGCAACTTCAGTAATGCGGAAGACTTCCTGGCGGCGATTGGCTATGGAGGGATTTCCACCCATCAGATTGTGACGAAACTGGCTGCGCAGGAGGAGGCACCCAAGGTTATCCCGGAAGTGGCGCCGCGCAAGCCGGTGCCCTCGACGGTAAATGTGCTGGGCGTGGGCAATCTGGTCACCCATCTGGCCCAGTGCTGCCATCCGGTGCCGGGTGATAAAATCATCGGCTATATCACGCGCAGTCGCGGTGTCACCATTCACCGCCTGGATTGTCACAGTGTCCGGCAGGAGGATGAGAAAGACCGGCTGGTGCCGGTAGAATGGGGGCAGACGGACGCACTATACCCGGTCAATATTCAGGTTGAAGCCTGGGACCGGGTGGGGCTTATGCGTGATATCACCGTCATTGTCGCCGAAGAAAAAGTGAATATCACCTCGCTGGTCACCCGTAATCAGAGTGACCGCACGACAACTATGGAGCTTACCATGGAAACGCAGGGCCTGGCACAGTTAAGCCGGCTCCTTAAAAAAATCGAATCGGTCAAGGGCGTGATTCGTATTGTCCGTATCGGGGATAAGGCGTCGGTCAAAAAAGGTGATAAAACTTGACTTGCCCTTGCGATTAAGCATAATATGTACATTTGAGGCTTAATTTTCAAGGTTAGAGTAGGGAGGATTGATATTGCCAAACAGTAAGGAAGCGCGGAACTCGGAAAGGCGACAGATGAGAAACCGCGCCGTTCGTAGTCGGGCAAAGACTTTCATTATCAGGGCGGAGAAACTAGTCTTCACCGGTGAGATGGAATCTGCTCAGGCGGCGGTGGCGGAGTCGATAAGCACTCTGGATAGGGCGGCGGAGAAGGGGATTATCCATCCCAACAACGCGGCCCGACGCAAGTCACGATTGATGAAGAAACTCAATCAGGCTCAAGCTTCCGCGGTGGAAGTTGTTGGGGAAGAGGTGGCTGAGGCGGAAGAGACGGTAGAGACGAAACCAAAAGCAGAGAAGGCTGCGGCGGAAGAGAAAAAAGAGAAGAAAAAGAAGAGCAAGTAGACCGCTGATTACTCTCCTATAATCTGCAATAAGACCTGCCTTGACCTCGGCCGATTATCAAAGTCAACCACTACCAGCTGTTGCCACGTGCCC
>CAYZOI010000077.1:0-6551 GCA_964480145.1 uncultured Dehalococcoidaceae bacterium
ACGGGGTCACCAGTTCGAATCTGGTTGTGGGCTTGGTAAAACGGAGGTTGAAATGGCAAAACAGAAATTCGAAAGAACCAAGCCACATGTAAACGTGGGGACCATCGGTCATGTGGATCACGGAAAGACAACACTGACGTCAGCGATCACACTGACACTGGCCAAGGCGATAGGTAGCACCGAGTTCCGTGCCTTTGATTCCATTGATAATGCGCCGGAGGAAAAGGCACGCGGCCTGACCATTGCCATCGCTCACATTGAGTATGAGACGGAAAAGCGGCATTATGCCCATATTGACTGCCCGGGTCATGCTGACTACATCAAGAACATGATCACCGGTGCTGCCCAGATGGACGGTGCCATTCTCGTGGTCAGTGCTCCTGACGGCCCGATGCCGCAGACCAGAGAGCACGTGCTGCTGGCGCGGCAGGTGGAAGTCCCCAAAGTTGTGGTTGCCCTGAATAAAGTAGACGCCATGGAAGATGAAGAGCTTCTGGAGCTGGTGGAGATGGAGGTAAGGGAGTTGCTCAGCGGCTACGAGTTCCCGGGAGATGAAATACCGGTGGTGAGAGTGAGCGCTCTCAAAGCGCTGGAGTGTGGCTGCGGCAAGAGAGAATGTGAATGGTGTGGCAAGATACTTCAGCTGATGGATGCGGTTGATGATTATATCCCGATGCCGGTACGGCCTAAAGACAAGCCGTTCCTGATGTCGGTGGAAGACGTGTTCAGCATCAAGGGTCGCGGCACAGTGCCCACGGGCAGGGTAGAACGTGGCGTGGTTAAATCGGGAGATGAAGTTGAAATCGTAGGCCTGCATCATGATATTCGTAAAGTAGTGGCGACCAGTATGGAGATGTTCCACAAGACGCTGGACTACGCTGAAGCCGGTGATGCGGTTGGCATCCTGCTCCGTGGTGTTGAGCGAGAGGATATCGAGCGCGGCCAGGTGCTGGCGGCACCGGGCACGATTAAACCGCATACCCAGGCCGAGGCGCGAATCTACGTGCTGAGCAAGGAGGAAGGCGGTCGGCATACCCCCTTCTTCAATGGCTACAAGCCGCAGTTCTACATCGGGACCGCGGATGTAACCGGAAGCATTGAGCTGCCGGGAGATGTGGAAATGGTCATGCCGGGTGACAACGTGAACATGAAGATAAAGCTGATTTATCCGGTGGCTCTGGAACCGGGTATGCGCTTTGCCGTTCGTGAAGGTGGGAGAACGGTTGGTGCCGGCTCAATCAACAAAACGATAGAGTAGGTTTATGGCGAAAAAAGGCGAAGCAAGAGGTATAATCCATCTCGCCTGCACCGAATGCAGGGAGAGAACATATACGACGACGAAGAACCGTAGGAACGACACTCAGAGACTGGAGTTGAACAAATACTGCCCTCGTTGTCGTACGGTGCAACTTCATCGAGAGGTTAAATAGTACGGCATGCTGGAGAGGTAGAGATGCCTGTGGTGGCACGTCATTCGGCGACGACCAAACGTTCACGATTCAGATTTATCGGTGAGATAATCACCGAGTTGAAGAAGGTAGTCTGGCTGTCCAGGCGAGAGGTTATTTATCTATCAACTCTGGTGCTGGTAATCTCCGTAGCCGCGGGGCTGGCTCTGGGGGCAATTGATTACGGCTTTTCTGCCCTCGTCGAAGGCGTTTTTCTGAGCCGCTAGACGCTTATATGTGTCAATGACCGCAGGAAAGTTCGCATCAGGTGTGAACCAAAAGTTAAAAATGACCGGTGAGGTAATTCGTGGCGGATAACGGGAAAAACTGGTACGTCGTCCATACCTACTCGGGGTATGAGGAAAGGGTAAAGAAAAACCTCGAGCAGCGCATCAAGTTTATGGACTATGGCAGTGAGATACTGCAGGTGGTGATACCCACCGAGGATGAAATTGAGGTAAAAAACGGCCAGAGACGAACCGTGACCAAGAAAATACTGCCCGGCTATGTCCTGGTGCATATGGAAATGACCGACCAGAGCTGGGGTGTGGTGCGGAATACGCCCGGTGTTACCGGCTTTGTGGGGAGTGGCAGCAAGCCAACGCCGCTGCAGGAGGACGAGGTCAGTCAGATTATAAAGCAGATGGAAGACACGGTGCCCAAGGTGAAAGTCGGCTTCCGCCGCGGGCAGAGTGTCAGGGTCACTGATGGCCCGTTTATTGATTTTGTGGGTCTGGTGGACGAAATCAATACCGAGAAGGGAAAGGTAAAGGTGTTGCTATCTCTTTTCGGCCAGGAAACACCGGTGGAACTAGATTTTTTACAGGTGGAAAACCTATAGAGAGCCTGAGGAGATGACATGGCGAAGAAAGTAAGAACGATAATCAAGTTGCAGATTCCTGCGGGCCAGGCGAACCCGGCGCCGCCGGTAGGTCCGGCACTGGGCCAGAACGGTATAAACATCATGCAGTTCTGCAAGGAATACAACGACCGCACGTCGCAGCAGGCAGGCTCCATTATCCCGGTGGAAATTACCGTCTTTGAGGACAGGTCATTCACCTTCATCACCAAGACGCCCCCCGCCACCGACCTGCTTAAAAAAGCGCTCGGCGTAGAGAAGGGGAGCGGCAATACCGGCCATGAAGAAGTCGGCACCATTCCCCGGGACAAGTTGCGCGAAATCGCCCAGGTTAAAGCCAAGGACCTGAGCGCCAACAATATCGAGGAGGCGGAAAAAATAATTGCTGGCACCGCCAGAAGTATGGGAATCAAGGTAGAATAGAAAGATGACTAAACACGGTAAGAAATACAACGAAGCAGCTCAGATGGTCGACAGGGCGAAAACGTATGCCCCCGAGGAGGCAATCGAGCTGGCGAAAAAGGCGGCGCACGTCAAGTTTGACGAAACCGTGGAGCTGCATATGCGCATGGGCGTTGACCCGCGCAATGCCTCGCAGCAAGTTCGCGGTGTGGCGCTTCTTCCCCATGGGCTGGGTAAAAGAGTAAGGGTCCTCGTCTTCGCCCAGGGGGAAGCGGTCAGATCTGCCGAGTCCGCCGGAGCCGACTACGTCGGCGGCGATGAGCTGGTTAAGAAAATTGAAGACGGCTGGCTGGAATTTGATACCGCCATTGCCACCCCGGAAATGATGGGAAAGGTGGGTAAGCTGGGCAAGATTCTGGGGCGAAGAGGTCTGATGCCCAACCCCAAGTCTGGTACTGTTGTCTCCGCCGAGGACCTCCCCCGCGTCATCGAAGATTCCAGAAAGGGCCGCATTGAATTCAAGCTGGACCGCACCGCCATCATGCACGTACCGCTGGGCAAAATCAGCTTTGACAATGAGCAGTTGATGGGCAATCTGACGGCCCTCATCGAAGCGGTGGTGAAGGCCAAACCCAGTGGTGCCAAGGGGCAATACGTCAGGACGGCCGTGTTGACGACGACCATGGGGCCGGGAATAAACCTTGACCTCAAGCCAACCCTGGCGCTCACCAGCAGCTAATACAGGTTTACTTTTCGGAGTAAACCGGTTAAAATAAACGAGACAACTGAATAGACTGTCCTGAGACAGCGGGTGCCGGAAACGGCTTAATCAGCAAGCCTGCCGAGGATGATAGAGAATCCGGGTGAACTGGATTAATTTATCCCTGTGCAGCGGGCGCAGGGATTTTATTATGGCTTGACCGGGATGTTCAGGAGGTAAGAAGAAATGCCGCGAGAAGAAAAAGTACAGACTGTTGATGAACTGAGTCAGGTCCTTTCGGAATGCAGCATCGGCATCCTGACCGATTATCGAGGGCTGTCCACTGCTGAAATAACCGACCTGCGGCGCAGCCTCAGGAATTCAGAAATCAGGTACCGTGTGGTGAAAAACACTCTGGCCAGATTTGCCGCGGAAAAAGCGGGCAAAAGCGAGCTGGTTCAATTTTTTGATGGACCGGTGGCGATTGCCTTTGGCTACGGGGACATCGTGTCGCCGACCAAAGTGCTGGCCGATTACCTGCGAACACAGAAGACAACCCTGACGATAAAAGGAGGCTTTGCCGGCGATAGTATTTTTACTCCGGCGGATATCGAAAACCTGGCTTCATTGCCGTCCACTGAAGTTTTGCTGGGTAGAATACTGGCCGGGATACAAAGCCCTATTTATCGTCTGGTTAACTGCCTGTCAAACCCCATGAGAGGACTTGTGGGGGTACTGCAAGCAAGAGCGAAACAACTGGAGGGAGGATAACATGGCAGAAGAGAAAGAAACAGAAGCGACACCGGAAACCACCGGGGCGGAAGCAGAGGTAGAAGAGCAGCCTTCTGCGGAGAAGGAAGCGGAAGCCGCACCAGAGGCGACTGCTGAAGCAGCCGAGGCTTCGACGGAAGAAGAGGCCGTAGCCGCCGAGCCGAAAGCCGAGGAAGCTCCTGAGGCAAAGGAAGAGCCGCCAGCCAAAAAGGCTGAGGAAAAACCCAAAGCGGAGAAGAAAAAGGCTGAGGAAGCGCCGGCCCCACCGGCCAAAGAGAAGGTAAAAGTATCTCCGGCCATTGAGGAGATAATGAACTCAATCAAGAAGATGACCGTGATGGAACTGGCGGACCTGGTCAAGGCGCTGGAGGCCGAATTTGGCGTTAGCGCAGCGGCACAAGTGGTAGCCGCAGCACCGGCAGGGGGAGCACCGGCAGAGGCAGCCGCAGCTGATGAAGAGCAGACCGAGTTCAGTGTCATTCTCACCGAGATTGGCGCCAACAAGATAGCCGTCATCAAGGCAGTGCGCGAAGTGACCACGCTGGGCCTGAAAGAATCCAAGGACCTGGTGGAAAGCGCGCCAAAGCCAGTGCGTGAAGGGATAAACAAGGAAGAGGCGGCGACAATCAAGGAAAAAATTGAAGCCGCTGGGGCTAAAGCGGATATCAAGTAATCCCGGAATCACACGTCTCTTGAAAAAGAGGCCGGAATAGCCTATAGTAACCACTAATGAAGCTCCGGTTTACGGAGAGTGGTGGGGCATGTTAATACGGGATTGTTTAGTACTGATTGGTGCTGGTGGCCTGTTCCTGGTTATTGGTATCTTGGCGTATGCCTGGGGCAAGCGGGAAGAAGAAAGCTACTATGGTGAAATAGCGAAGCGCCCCGGAGATACCCGCGAATTTATGGAACGCTGGCCACCACGCCTGCAGCCCGGAGCTCTGAAGATAGGAGGCACCATCGCCATCGGCCTCGGTGCGGTTTTGCTGATTACGGGCGGCATCCTCTTTCTTCTAGCGTAAAGAGTATCTCACCTTTTGCGCTTTACGGAGCGGGCGGTGGCAGGCTCAATTCCTGAAGGTCGGACTCAATTCTGAGGGCATTGGCCTGGAGCCGGTTTGACGGTACCACCCGGCCGTCCTGATAGACGAACCAGCTTGCTTGCTGCCAGTGCGGTTTCTCCTGCCAGTTATCAATAACGCTCATATCCACCGTGACGTACCAGACGCTGCTGCCATCAGTGAAGAGCTCTGATTCGGCAGACCAGTTATCACTGACGGCGGAGAACTCGGCAAGGTAGTCCTTGGCCTCGTGGCTCACCGCCAGGCTAAGCAGGTGCTCGTAGACGGCAAGGGTAGCCCTGTCCCCGGAATTGATGAAGGTGGTTGATGCCGGTTCCTGTGAAGGCGGCTCGGGAGCGGGGAAAGTATAGTCCTCACAGCCCGAGGCGGTTATAACCACAGCTAAGAGCATGATTATTACCATAAGTGATGCGCAGGGTCTTCTGAGCCAGTGCCTCATTCTCTCCTCCCGACTAATAAGATTAGATTTCCGTCCTTCTCGGTCGGTACTGAATGGCTTCCGCGATGTGGTGAGCTTTAATTATAGCAGAATTCTCCAGGTCAGCGATAGTCCGGGCCAGCTTGAGAACGCGGTGGAACGCCCGCGCCGAAAGATAAAGCTGCTTCATGGCCGCCTTCAGCAGGCCCTGGGCGGCCTCTTCCACCTGGCAGAAACCCCTGATTTCGGACGGCGTCATGTCAGCGTTGCCGGTGAGGCGTGTTCCCCGGAATCGCTCCAGCTGAAGGGAGCGAGCAGCGTTGACTCGGGACTGGACGGTTGTTGATGGTTCTCCCGGTCGGTCGTCGGCAAGTTTCTCGTAGTCGATGTGCGGCACCTCGATGAAAATGTCCACCCGGTCTATGAAAGGGCCGCTGATACGCCGCTGGTAGCGTGACACCAGGCCCGGGGAGCAGGTACACTTGTGAAATGGGTCACCGTAGTAGCCGCAGGGGCAGGGGTTCATGGCACCGACCAGCGTGGAGTGTATACAATGCAACCCAATCATTCCCATTCTGCATCCCTGTCAAAGTAGGAGTTCGCTAATGAACTATTTTAACACTAAACGTGATAATGCACTAATAGAATCAGGCACTCATTTCTGGTGCCATACTTGCCTTGTTGCCAGACCAAAAGATGATATAAGCCCAGACCTACGCTACTGCCAGCCCTGCTATGATTTTTTACTTAAAGAGGCAGAACTAATCACTCGCTGGAAAACCCCCGATTGGGTGCCACTACCCACACACGAGCCATCTTATAAAGCTACACAATCAGTAACAGAGGGGTTAAAGACTACGGAGGTATCCCA
>CAYZOI010000078.1:0-6431 GCA_964480145.1 uncultured Dehalococcoidaceae bacterium
AGAAAAAATCAAAATTCCTGGTGTAACCCGTGTCTGATGGCTTATCTTCGGTGCCCAGGGTCATGAGCAACTTGCCGTCGGGAGTGAATTTGCGTACGGTGTGATTTTCATCATCCGTGCAGTAGATGTTCCCTTCAGGGTCGATGCAGCTACCGTGCGCCCGCTTGAAGATTCCTTCTCCCCAGGTGGTCTGCATGTTTCCCTCGCGGTCGAATATCATCAGGGGATGAGCGCCGCGATTGAAAACATACACCCTGTCCTGCTTGTCGATGGCGATGCCGCCAACGTCAAGTATTGACCAGCCTTCAGGATATTTAGCCCACCCATCAACCAGTTCGTACGTGTACTTGCCAGAACCGTAAGCCATGCGATAATACCTCCCTGTATATCAGTATATTCTGGGACTATCGCGGTTCCTCCGCATGAGAGAATCAACCGCGAAAATCCGCCGCATTATATACATTTAAGGTCATTGTCTGTCAAGGACGGGACATCAGTTTCAGCATCTTCTCCGTGGCCTTCAGGCCGTGGCCGGTGAAAGCGGAGACAATGACTTCCCCCTGGCTTGAACCGGGAAGATATTTTTTGATACCGGCGATGGCCGCCGCCGACGTGGGCTCGATGTAGTAGCCCTTGCTGCAGATTTCCACCAGCGCCTTCCTGATTTCATCCTCACTGACGACCATGAATTCACCGCTGGTCTGCCGGACGGCATCAATGATTTGGCGGCCTCTTACCGGTCGGGCTATGGCGATGCCCTCGGCCAGCGTTTCTTCCGGGTCTACCGGCGGGACTTCCGCCCGGTTTTCCCGGTAAGCATGGTAAAGAGGTGCGCAGTTTTCGGCCTGCACGCCGATTATTCGAGGCAGACGGTCGATAATTCCCGCCTGCAGCAGTTCCCTGAAGCCGATGCCGGCGCCAAGCAGAAGTGTTCCGTTACCCACAGGCAGGATAACGGTGTCGGGAGACTTCCAGCCAAGCTGTTCGCTGATTTCAAAGGCGAAAGTCTTGGTCCCCTGGAAGAAGAACGGGTTCCAGGCGTGGCTGGCGTAATAAATCTTCTCTGCGGCCAGTAAAGCTGCCCGTGCCGTGTCCTCCCTGGTTCCCGGTATCTTGTGCAACTCTGCGCCGTAGTATCTTATCTGGGCCAGCTTTCCCGCGGAGGTATTTCCGGGTGCATAAATATGGCAGCCAATGCCGGCCTGGGCGCAGTAGGCAGCGATTGCCGAGCCGGCATTACCGGAAGAATCCTCAACCACCTCTTTTATGCCCAGTTCCTTCACCTTGCTTATGAGGACAGAAGCCCCCCTGTCCTTGTAAGAGCCGGTGGGGAACAACTGGTACTGTTTGATGAAAATGGCTTTCCCATCAATCATGACTTCGGTTAATGGGGTGAACCCTTCATCGAAAGAGGTAATGAAGGCGTTACCTTTCAGAGGAATTGCCTCGCGGTAACGCCACATGTTTGGCTTTCTCTGGTTTATCCGGGTCAGGTCAAAGACTGGCGGAAAGTCAATGTCCAGGACGCCACCGCAGTCGCACCGCCATCGCAGTTCCTCCAGCGGATATGACGCCTGGCATTCCGTGCAGACAAATTTGCTCATTCAAAACCCTGTTTATGTTTTAATGGCGGCAATGGCATCAATCTCAACCTGAGAGCCGAAGTGCAGATTGGGTGCGGGCGCCATGGTGCGTGCCGGCCGGTGCTCGCCGAAAAAACGGGCATACACCGCGTTCATTCGCTCCCAGAGCGACATATCGGCAAGGTACACGGTTGTCTTCAACACGTGATTCAAATCGCTGCCGGCGGCCTGTAGTATCCCGGCGAGGTTCTTCAAGACCTGTTCCGCCTGTTCTTCAATCGGCCCGGTTATTTTCTCGCCTGATTCCGGGTTAATCGGCAGCTGGCCACACACATAGACGGTATCGTTGTGGACTATGGCCTGCGAGTAATGTCCCGCCGGCCTGGGGGCGTTTTCGGTAAATATCACCTTCACTGCCATGTCACCTCCTTTACCACTGCTGGTGCTATTCTGTATTAATGATAGTTTGCTGTCAATGCTGGCGGAGTGAAAAGAAAAGGCACAGGACTTGCTCTGTGCCTCCTTGTTGGAGATTTCGTTTGGTGGCGGCGGGCTACTTGATTTCCGAGTGATACCGCTGTAAAGATTTCACCCCTGCCTTGACCTGGCGATAGGCGGTGATACCCTTCGCGGCCGCCGTGGCCGCGGCCAGCGTGGTGATATACGGCACCTTGTATTTGATGGCCGCTTTGCGAATGTATGAGTCGTCATACTGACTTAACTTGCCACTGGGGGTGTTGATGACCAGCTGGATTTCTCCGTTCGTAATGCCGTCAGCGATATTGGGCCTCCCCTCATGCATTTTCAGTATCATTTCCGATGGTACGCCCCGGCTGGCGAGGAACTCATGTGTCCCCTGCGTGGCCTTGATTTTGAAGCCAAGCCTGGCAAACTGCGCGGCAACTTCATATACGGCGGGTCGGTCTTTTGGTGAAACCGTCATCAGGACAGTGCCATCTAATGGGAGCAGTTGCTGGGCGGCAACTTCTGCCTTGAAGAAGGCGAGGCCAAAAGAATCGGCGATGCCGAGCACTTCGCCGGTGGAGCGCATCTCCGGCCCCAGAATGGGGTCAACCTCCGGGTACATATTGAAGGGGAATACCGCCTCTTTTACGCCATAGTGCGGGATGACCCTGGGTTTGAGGCCGACCTCGGGCAGCTTCTTGCCCAGCATCAGCTGGGTGGCAATGCGGGCCATGGAAACGTTGCACACCTTGGATACCAGCGGCACCGTTCGCGATGCCCGGGGATTGGCTTCCAGCACATATACCATGTTGCTGGCAATCGCGTACTGGATATTCATCAGCCCGACGACATTGAGTTCCTTGGCAATCTTCTTGGTGTATTCGTTAATGGTAGCAATGTGTTCCGGGGACAGGCTGACGGGGGGAATGACGCAGGCCGAGTCTCCGGAATGAATACCTGCCAGTTCAATGTGCTCCATTACCGCCGGTACAAAGGCATCCGTGCCATCGGCGATGGCGTCAGCTTCCGCCTCAATCGCATTTTCCAGAAATTTGTCGATCAGGATGGGTCGGTCCGGAGTGACGCCCACGGCGGCGGCCACGTACTGGCGGAGCATCTCTTCGTCGTAGACTACCTCCATGCCTCTCCCGCCCAGCACATAGGACGGGCGCACCATGAGGGGATAACCGATTCGTCTGGCAATTTCCAGCGCTTCGGTTAAGTTGCTCGCCATGCCCGATTCCGGCATCGGGATGCCAAGCTCGCGCATACGCTGGCGGAACCGGTCTCTGTCCTCGGCGAGGTCGATTGCCTCAGGTGACGTGCCCATGATTTTTACTCCGACTTCGGCCAGTTCGTTGGCAATGTTAAGCGGCGTCTGGCCGCCGAACTGGACAATCACGCCTTCCGGCTTTTCCTTCTGGTATATGCTCAGGACATCTTCCACTGTCAGCGGCTCGAAATAGAGCTTGTCCGAGGTATCATAATCCGTGGAAACCGTTTCCGGGTTGCAGTTGACCATAATGGTCTCGAACCCTTCGTCGCGCAGGGTGAAGGCGGCGTGGACACAGCAGTAATCGAACTCAATTCCCTGGCCGATGCGGTTCGGACCCCCTCCCAGCACCATGATTTTCTTTCGGGTGCTGCTGGCCGTCTTGTCCGGGCCGTTATAGGTGGAGTAGTAGTAGGCGGCGTTTTCCACACCGCTTACCGGCACCGGCTCCCAGCCCTCCACCGCTCCCAGTGACACGCGTTTCTCCCTGATTTCTTTTTCCTTTACATTCAAGAGTTGCGCCAGATAACGGTCGGCAAATCCGTTCTTCTTAGCCTGAATGAGCAGGTTGTCCGGCAGAGGTTTGCCGCGATATTTCAGAATCTGCTCTTCAAGCTCCACCAGTTCCTTCATCTGGTTGATGAACCAGGGTTTTAAGTAGGTTTTTTCATGGAGCGCCTGAACATCAGCGCCCTTGCGCAGCGCCTCGTACATGATAAACTGCCGCTCGCTGCTCGCATCGTTGAGCATCTCCATCAGCTCGTCAAGCGATTTCTGGTGGAAGTCTCCGGCGAAGCCAAGCCCGTAGCGGCCGTTCTCCAGCGAGCGGATTGATTTTTGAAGCGCTTCTTTGTAGTTCCTGCCGATGCTCATTACTTCGCCGACGGCGCGCATCTGGGTACCGAGCTTGTCCTGGGCGTCCTTGAATTTTTCAAAGGCCCAGCGGGCGAACTTGACCACCACATACTCGCCCCAGGGAGTGTATTTTTCCAGGGTGCCTTCCCGCCAGTAGGGGATTTCATCCAGCGTGAGGCCCCCGGCCAGTTTGGCGGAGATCAGGGCAATGGGAAAACCGGTGGCCTTGGAGGCGAGAGCCGAGGAACGGGACGTCCTCGGGTTAATTTCGATGACCACCACGCGGCCGGTCCTGGGGTCGTGGGCAAACTGAATGTTGGTGCCGCCGATTACCCTTATTGCCTCGACAATCCGATAAGAATATTCCTGAAGGCGCTGCTGGAGCTCCTTGCTGATGGTCAGCATGGGTGCGGTACAGAACGAGTCCCCGGTATGGACGCCCATGGCATCGACGTTCTCAATGAAACAGACGGTTATCATCTGGTTCTTGGCGTCACGCACCACCTCCAGTTCCAGCTCTTCCCAGCCGAGGACCGATTCCTCGATGAGCACCTGGTTGATGAGGCTGGCGGCGATGCCACGGCTGGCCACCGTGCGCAGCTCCTCGACGTTATAGACCAGTCCCCCGCCGGTACCGCCCATACAGTATGCCGGGCGGATCACCACTGGGTAGCCAAGCTCGGCCGCTGCCTTTTCCGCATCCTCAATGCTGTAAACAGCTTCGCTGCGGGGTATGTCAATATCTAGGCGTTGCATTGTTTCCTTGAAGGCGATTCGGTCCTCGCCGCGAATGATGGCGTCGATTTCAACACCAATGACCTGAACGCCGTACTTATCCAGAATGCCGGCACGCGCCAGTTCGGCGCTCAGGTTCAGGCCGGTCTGTCCACCGAGATTGGGCAGCAGGGCATCCGGGCGCTCAGTCTCGATGATTTTACTTATCGACTCCAGGTTCAACGGTTCAATATAGGTGACATCAGCCGTCCCCGGGTCAGTCATGATAGTGGCCGGATTGGAATTCACCAGGATGATTTCGTAGCCCAGGCTGCGCAGCGCTTTGCACGCCTGCGTTCCGGAATAATCAAACTCGCAGGCCTGCCCGATAACTATGGGCCCGGAACCGATAATCATTACCTTGTGAATATCATCTCTTTTGGGCATACAGATGTCTCCTATCTATTCTGAAATACTGTTATCTCAGGAATATCACCCGACCCGGCGAGGAAAGCACGGGTTTTATGCCATTATAGCACGTCAGGGAGCGTTACCGAAGATACCCGGCAACGTTTTTGTAAATGAAGTCGCAAAAACTTGCTCGGTTTAATAAACCGACGCGGATGAAAAACTTGAGGCTTCGTATGGCCAGTCGTCTCTAGTCCGAATAGAAGGAAAATGCCACCACCGGGCCGGTTGCCGAGGCCATTACCGGAGTATAAGGTGTTAAGTATACCTCTTCGCAGTCTATCTGCGAGGTGATGATATCCCGCAATGTCTCGCCGGCAGCTATACCATCAGTATAGTGAAACATGGCGTGCACCTTTTTCCCCGGTTCCGTGTGCTCCTTGGCGATTTCGGCGATTTTAGCCAGAGCTTTCTGCTTCCCCCTGACCCTGCCCAGGTTCTCCACCAGCCCGGTATTGCTGACCATGCCTATGACTGGTTTCACGCCCAGCACATCTCCGATAACCGCTGTCTTTGGGGCGCGACCGCTTTTAATGAGATATTTCAGCGTGTCCATGGCGGTGACGAACTTCACCCTTGGAATCATATCGTTGGCGGTCCGGAGGACTTCTTCAAGGCTCTTACCGGCTTTGGCAGCGCGAGCTGCCTCCAGCACGATAAAACCGAGGGCCCCCGCCGATGTCCTGCTATCCAGAATCTCGATATTGACTTCAGGGTTTTTCTCTCTTACCAGTTCCTTGCCCTGCGTGGCGGCCTCGAAGGTGGCACTGAGCGCTTTGGAAACAACTATGCAGACGATGCTGTCGGTGGACTTGCTCAGCTCTTCGAAAATGCTGGCAAAGTCACCCGGACTGGCGGCAGCAGTTGTGCTTGAGCCTTTGGCGGCATAGAAAAGCTGCCAGAACTCTTCGTTAGTCAGTTCCGTGTCTTTGTAATGCTGGCCGCCAATGACCAGGCCCACCGGCACGATGCGGATACCATACTCTTCGACCAGTTCTGGGGGCAGACAGCTGGTAGTGTCGGTGACGATACCTACTCTGGACATGGTAACACCTCCTTACCCTTATTTAAAT
>CAYZOI010000079.1:0-6401 GCA_964480145.1 uncultured Dehalococcoidaceae bacterium
AAAACTGGGCAGGACGACCAGTCACCGCAGGGCATTGTACCGCAATCTCGTGACCGATCTGCTCAGATATGAGAAAATCGTTACTACCGAGACCAAAGCGAAGGAAGTACGCGGACTTGCCGAAAAGATGATTACCCTGGGCAAGGAAAGCAGTCTGAGTTCATTTCGCCAGGCACTGACATTCATCTATGACAAGAATGTGGCGGACAAGGTTTTTTCCGAACTGGCCACACGATACGCCGAGCGACCCGGTGGTTACACCCGCATTGTCAAACTGGGCCCCAGACTTGGTGACGGAGCACCCATGGTGCAGCTTTCACTGGTCGTGTAACCACCGTAACTATTATGACAATAAGGGGTTGTCAGCTTGGCAGAGCACACCAAGATGGTACTGATTATGGAATATGACGGCACAAATTACTATGGCTTTCAGCTGCAGGCCAGCCAGCCCACCATTCAGGGCGAGATTGAGTCGGCATTGCTGAAGCTGACCGGGGAAAAAGTCCGCGTGCTGGCCGCTAGTCGCACCGACACCGGCGTACACGCCCGGGAGCAGGTGGTTAGCCTCCGCACGACGTCATCGTTGCCAGAACATGCGTTCATCGGTGGCTTGAATCACTATCTGCCTGACGCTATCGCCGTGAGCGATGCTTTCAGAGTCAGCGATACCGTTAACGTCCGCCGCAATGCGGTGAGCCGTGAGTACCACTACCTTATACTGAATCGAGCCGCCCGCTCCCCTATTCAGCACCGCTTTGCCCATCATGTTCCGGGCAGGCTGGACATTACGGCGATGAATGAAGCCTGTCAGCACCTCGTCGGCGAGCATGATTTCGCCTCATTCGCCACGGCTCTGGAAAGCCGGATAAAAAGCACGGTGCGCTGTGTCCATCAGGCCGACGTGATTAAGAATGGTGACCTGGTTACTTTTCGTATCATCGCCAACTCATTTCTGCCCCACCAGGTGCGGAATACCGTTGGGGCGCTCCTCAGGGTTGGCCTGGGAAAGATGACAGCCGACGAATTTCGTAGTATATTAGAAGCGAGGACACCCGGGATGGCAGGGCCAACCGCTCCTGCCCACGGGCTATACTTGATGCGGGTGAACTATCCACATTCCTGGGAGGAACTGCGCAATTGAAAACCTACAGCACCAAAATCAAAGACATTGAGCGAAAGTGGCACGTGATTGATGCTTCCGACAGGACGCTGGGCAAGCTGGCCACGGAAGCTGCCTCACTGCTCATGGGCAAACACAAGCCCACTTTCAGCCCCAACCTTGATACCGGGGACAACGTTATCGTAATCAATGCCGAAAAAGTACAGGTTACAGGCAAGAAGCTGAAGCAGAAGCAGTACTATCGGCATTCCGACTACCCCGGAGGGTTCAAAAGCATATCTCTGGAAAAAATGATGCAGGATAACCCAACGCGAGTTATTGAGCACGCCGTCAAGGGCATGCTGCCACATACACGACTGGGCGCCCAGATGCGGAAGAAACTCAGGGTTTATGCCGGTGATTCGCACCCGCACCTCTCGCAGGTAGCACAATCATCTGGCACCGAGTCAAAGACAGGAGAATAAAGGATAAGCTAAATGGCAACGAAACAGTCCTATTTTCACGGCACCGGACGGAGAAAGTCATCGATAGCTCAGGTAAGAATTATGCCGGGCAATGGCGCCATAATCGTCAATGGCATGCCCTATGAAGAGCTGTTCACCAGCCTGGAACACCGCCGCGCGATACTGCAACCTCTTGTGGTCACGGAAAGCCTGAGCAAATACAATGCCATGGTCAAGGTGAACGGAGGCGGCATCACCGGCCAGAGCGGGGCTATCTCGCTGGGCATTGCACGCGCGCTTATTTTAGCGGAGGAACACCTAAAGCCCATCCTGCGCCAGAATGGCCTGCTTACCCGCGACCCGCGGGTGAAGGAGAGGAAAAAACCCGGTCTCAAGCGGGCACGCAAAGCACCTCAGTATACCAAGCGTTAAGCGACAAGCCAGCGGCATCAATAAATAAGAGAGGGGTTTTAAGCCCCTCTCTTTTTATACCACGTTTTATACCACGGCTGGTATATGGCGTATTCTATTGCGGTCTATTTAACCCCCGCCAGCTTCTTCCCTGATTCCAGCAGCTTTTTCACTCTGGCGTCAGAGCTGCTCTCCGCGTAGATGCGGAGCACCGGCTCCGTGCCGGAAAACCTGACCAGCAGCCAGCTATTATCCTCCAGAATATACCGGAAGCCGTCGGCGGTGTCTATTTTAGCCACCTTCACCTTTTCGATTGATTCCGGAGGGTTGTCGCGCAGTCGATTGATAATCGTCTGGCGTTCTACCGCCGGAAATTCGGCATCTATACGCTGGTAATAGTGCGGCCCCACCTTGCTGTAGAGCAAGGCCAGAAGCTCCGAGGGTGTCTTTCCTGTCCTGAGCATGAAATCGAGAAAGTAGAGACCGGCCAGAATTCCGTCGCGCTCGGCAACATGGCCGCGGAAGCCGTACCCACCGCTTTCTTCACCGCCAATGAGTGCATCTTCGGCGTGCATGATTGGCGCCACGTATTTAAAGCCCACCGTCGTTTCAAAGACCGGCACATGATACAGTTCACCCAGCCGGTCGAGCATGCTGGAGCTGGTGATGGTCTTGACCAGCGGGCCCCGCTCTCCGCGCGTTTCAAGAAGGTAGAGACAGAGCAAGGCGAACGTCTGCAGCGGAGTGATAAAGTTGCCCTTTTCATCGATTACGCCCACGCGGTCGGCATCGCCGTCTGTCGCTAGGCCGACGTTCGCCCCCTGCCCTTTTATCAGCGACGAGAGTTTCTTCAGGTTGAGCGCGATTGGCTCAGGCCGGACCATGCCCGGAAAAAGCGGGTTGCGCTCGCCGTTGATTTCGGTCACTTTGCTGTTGCAGCCCTGCAGCATCCCTTTGAGATAACCTAACCCGGCGCCATACATGGAGTCTATTATTATGTCAAATCCTGCCTCCCTTATCGCGGGCAGGTCAACCAATTTGTTAACCTGTTCGATATAAACCGGCGCCAGGTCAATTTGCTCCACCAGCCCCTGTCCCACCGCCTTTTCCAGCGGTATCCGTTCCGGCGGCCCCTTGGGCAATATCTGGTCAATGGCTTTTATCATTTCATTGGTAATATCATCCGGCGCGCTGGACCCGTACTGGTCTTTATATTTAAAGCCGTTCCATGCGCCCGGGTTATGGCTCGCCGTGATAATGATAGCGCCGGCTGCCTTTTTGGCCAGCACGCCGTAGCTGACCACGGGCGTCGGGGTCGCTTTATCACAGAGATAGGTCTTTATTCCGTTCGCGGCGGTCACCTCGGCAACGGCGGCGGCGAAGTCCTCGGAAGCAAAGCGGGTATCATAGCCAATAATCAATCCCCGTGCGCTCATCCCCGATTTTTTCAGGTAGTCAGCCGTCCCCTGCGCACAAATCCGCACGTTGTCAAAGGTAAAATCACGGGCGATAATGCCCCGCCAGCCGTCCGTACCAAACGTTATCTCATTTTTCATTTGCACTATCCCTCCCCCGGTAACACATCGCGAAAACCGTAGGAGTCCCTGAAAACGGTCCTGCCCAGGGTGTACGGTATGCTCTCTCGAAAAATCGGCCCGGCGAAAACAAAGGAATGGAACTCACCGTTTTCACCACCGGGGTCAACGCCGGGCGGAAGCTCAGCTAACAAATGTTCATCGAATACTCTGCCCAGAAAGCTCTTCGGCAGCGCTTTGGTATTAACACAGGTGATAACTGCCTTAAAACCCAAGGCAATGAACGACTGCGCGAGTTCACTGGTAGTACGACCCCAGATGGGAAGAATGGGCGTCATTCCCACTCTGGCCAGGTTCTTTTCCCGATATTCTTTTATCCACTCCAGAAAAATGTCACCGAAAACCACGTGCTCAATGCCGTCTGATTTCACCTGACTGAGAACATCCATCAACCGTGATTCATATTCCTCTTCCGAGCAGTCCCTGGGTAACGGTATCTTTATCAGGGGCAGGCCCAGCGCCCGCGCCTGCTGTTCCAACATTTCCCGGCGTACACCGTGCATGCTCACCCGGTCGTGGTGCTCATTTATCGAGGTAAGCAAAGACACCACCTGATACTTACCGTTTCGCTGTATCTCATAAAGGCTGAGGGCGCTGTCTTTACCCCCGCTCCAGGATACGATGACCTTTTCCATCATAGATAAACAGTTTATGATTATAAATCTCTGCCAATCGACTTGGCAATCGCTTTCAATTCTGTCATCAGCCGGGTGAAATCGGATATGGTCAGCGACTGCAAGCCGTCCACCAGCGCTTCCTTCGGGTTGGGGTGGACTTCAATGAGGATGCCATCGGCGCCAGCCGCCACCGCGGCTTTGGCGATTGCCGGCACCAGCGAGTAGTGCCCGGCAGCGTGGCTGGGGTCGACAATCAAGGGCAGGTGGCTGGACTTCTTTATCACTGGTATCGAAGAGATATCCAGTGAAAAACGGACGCTGTCCTCAAATGTCCTGATACCACGCTCGCCGAGAATGACCTGGTTATTGCCCTCGGCCAGCAAATAGTCAGCGGCGGTCAGCCATTCCGTGACGGTGCTGGAGAAGCCGCGTTTCAGCAGGACCGGGCGTTTGCTCTTCCCCACCTCGGTCAGCAGGGCGAAATTCTGCATGTTGCGGGCACCAACCTGAAGGATATCCGCCGATTTGACCACCAGCTCAACGTCATGTGGGTCAACCACCTCGGTTATCACCGGCATACTAAAGGTCTTTCTGGCTTTAGCCAGCAGGTCCAGCCCCGCCTCCTCCAGACCCTGAAAGCTGAACGGCGAGGTGCGCGGCTTATAGGCTCCGCCACGCAAAACGGCCGCTCCCGCCTCTTTCACCGCCCTGGCCACTTCCATAAGCTGCTTTTCATTCTCCACCGCGCAGGGGCCAGCCATTACCACGACACGCTTACCGCCGACCTGTACCTCGCCCACGTCCACCAGGCTGTCCTCACTCTTGAACTCGCGGGAGGCCAGCTTGTACGGCTTCATGATACGGGTGACGCTTTCCACACCGGGGAGAACGGCAAAAGTTTCCGTTGGCGCCTGCCCGGTATTGCTGCCCAGGATGGCGATTACTATCTTGTCCGTGCCGATGTTCAGCTGCACCTGAAAGCCAAACGACTTGGCACGCTGCACCACGCCGTCAACCTGCTGGACTTCAACGCCCGTCTGCATCTGAACTATCATTTTTCTATCCCCAATTCTTTTATTAGGTAACCCTCCCCCTTTATCCCCCTGCGGAACAGATAATCCGACCCATGTTATACCATTCTTAACCGAGTTAGATGTCAAACCAAAACAAAAGTGAAATTCGTTGGGAGTGCTATTAGTCCATTGTGGGATTTATTACTCACTTGATTTAATAGTATTGAGAGCACCTGACTTTTAATCAGGGTGTCACAGGTTCGAGACCTGTACGGCCTACACTCTCAGAAGACCGTCCCCGCCGGGGAGTTTTCAAGAGAATCAGGGTGTCAAGACACTAGGTCAACCGACACCCTGATTTTATGCTTTTATTGCCAGAATATCAAATAACTGGGGCCTAAAATGGTTCCTTTTTACATTGTAGAAATCCTTAGATATACCTATCGCTGTTTCTACCGACTATTGACAATCCCTAATCCGAGGAGTAGCATTTGCATACAATATTGGACGAAAGGAGAATGAACTATGTTTGCACAGTTAGTCATGTTAACGCTTGGACCAGGAGCCCGGTCGACTGGGGAGAAACTAGCTGACCAGTTTGCTCCTGCCATCAGAACCTTAAAAGGATTCAAAGAAGTAACATTCTTTGGTGATGATATAGTCGGTGAGTATGGGTCCCTAAGTCTATGGGAGTCGTGGGAAGACGCCAAGGCCGCCTCTGCGGTCTTAGGTCCTAAATTAGAACAGGCTGTGAGTAGCATCGCCAAGGCGCGACCGACTCGTCGGTTTTTTGAAGTGTACGAATCTAAAGCGTAGATTAACGTCTTTTTCTTGACGACACATACTTAATGACTATTGTTTCTTTTTAGTAGACGTTGAACTATCCAACAGATTATTCAACCAAGCTGACTATTTTACCGATAACTCTAACTTAAAGTGTGGTATCCTTTATGGGGGCAGGTCAATCGTAATTGGAAAGGAATTGAATTATATGCCTAAAGAAACACCAAAAACGGCTAGAAGAAAAAAGACTAGTAGATAGTAGGAATATGTTATATAATCCCCCAGGAAAACAGGCTAGGATAGAAGAAAAGAGGGCGAAATGAATTGTTATTATCATCCCGACCGAGAGCCTACAGGTATGTGTGTGTTAGCAGTCAGCGAAATGGGACACTTTTCTAACCGAACACTTTAGCATAATC
>CAYZOI010000080.1:0-4418 GCA_964480145.1 uncultured Dehalococcoidaceae bacterium
GGCCTCTCATTCCTGCGACGGACCTCTGCTTTTCTAACTGGAGGGGAGTGCGCGGGCGGCCCGCCGTGCCGTCAGGCTGGGCACCACCTGTCCACCTGCCATACTCCGAAGAGCTCGTGAAGTCTCACAGCCTCACCTCCTCTGCGTAAAGATTCGGGAGCCACAAGCTTCCATATAATATTTCACCATAATTTGCCATTAATGTCAATAGATAACGGCCATAGATTCGGCAATCGGTCTGGGAAATGTCTGGCGCTTTCCTTATATGAACTACGAGTATGGCGGGGCGACTTTTTTATCAGTCTTTAGCCGGCATTAAAAGTAATCTTCGGCGTTATCTCTGGGGTAGAAACCGAGCTTCTCCTTGGTTTCCGTCAGGTCAAACCAGCGGCGGTCATTGTTGCTGATGGCATAGGCGAGCAGGAAGTCGGCGTTGACCGCGAGGGCTCTGGCAAAGGCCTCGACGCAGTCCCGCTTGCTCAGGAATATAGCCCGCACGTGGTCCTCTCTTTCCGTGCCTTTCCAGATTGAAGGGTCATCCTGGGGGAAAGTTGACCCGATGCGCAGGGAGATAAACTGAATGCCACATCTCCGGGAGTAGTACCAGCCCATGTTTTCGCCGAATAGCTTGGAAATGCCATAGTACGAATCCGGCGCCGGTGGATCGCTCAGCTTTACACTCCCCATAGTCGGTATGAAGAAGCGGTCTATCGTCATCGGTGTCTTGCCGGCGTGGTCGTGCTGGGTGTGGTTGGTGCTGGCGAAGACGATTTTCAGAACACCGGCTCGTACTGCCTCCTCAAACACGTTGTAGGTAGCGATAATGTTGTTGTGGAGGACACTTTCCCAGCCGGCTTCGGTCAGGGGGTCGGCGGCGAGGTGAATCACTGCATCCAGCCCCTCAAATACGCCCTGGACCTGCTCCGCTTTGGAGAAGTCCGCCGGTACCGTTTTATGCCTGCCGGCAAGGTCGGAGCTTATCTCGCGACGATTATAAAACAGGGTGAGCTTGTAATGAGCAGGGAGCCCTTCCGCCAGCGTGGTGCCAATATGGCCGGAAGCTCCGGTGATACCGATATTCACGATTTTTTGGTCTTTCATCGCTCTTCTCCGTCCGACTATCTTGTGCTATTCTGTGAGCGCAACTTTTGCAGGTTAGCCATTACCCATTTCCCCCAATCCTCGATGCCATCGCCGGTGATTCCGGAGACTTTGAGCAGGGCCGCCTGCTGATTGAGCCCCTGGAACACACGGACGAAAGCTTCCATGTCAAAGCCGACGTGTGGTAGCAGGTCGGTCTTATTCACTACCAGCGCATTGGCCTGGGAAAAGAGCAGCGGGTACTTGTGCGGTTTATCGTCGCCCTCGGGCGTGCTGAGAATGACCACTCTAAGATACTCGCCAAGGTCGAAGCCGCCCGGGCAGATAAGGTTGCCCACGTTTTCAATGAAAAGGATGTCGATATCATCGAGGGGCAGATTGGCCAGCGCCGAGTTTACCATGCTCGCGTCCAGATGGCAACCACCGCCGGTATTTATCTGAACGGCGGTGACTCCGACCTGGCCCAGTTTCTCGGCATCAATGCTGGAACTCACGTCTCCTTCGATAACGGCAACCCGGGCCCTGCCCTTCATCTGCTCGACCGTCCGCATAATAAGAGTCGTTTTCCCCGAGCCTGGTGATGACATAAGATTGATGGCCATGATTTGTTTGCTGGTCAGGAGCTGTCGATTTTGTTCCGCAATCTGGTTATTAGCATTCAGGATGTCTTTCAGTACTTTAATTTCCATTACTCCACCTCAATACTCTCGACGTAAAGCTCATTGCCGCCGGTTATTTCCATCTCCAGAGACTGGCATTCAGGACAGTTCCATTCGAAATCGGAGGGCTGGAATGCATGTCCGCAGTGACGGCAGCGTGCCTGTCGCGGTATATTGCGAAAGGAAAGCGCGGCTCCTTCGGCGGACGTGTTCTGGCTGAGCAGTTCAAAGTTCGCCTGGACATAATGGTCTATGATGCCGGTCATCTCTCCGAGGACGATATTTATCCCGCTTATTTTGCTGGCGCCGGCTTTGGCCGCCTCATCCAGGACGAGGTCCAGAAGGCTCATGGTTACCGACATCTCATGCATGGCTAGCATATCCGGGGCAGCGGCTCACCGACCAGCATATCAATGATGCGTGTCGTGCTGAGGCCTGTCTTCATGACCACCCGCCCCGGGTTCTCCTCCTTTACCTCGCCGATGATTGTAGCGTCGCGACCATATCGATGTTTTTTCATTCGTTTCAGAACCTTTTCGGCACCTTCAGGAGCCACTGCGGCTATCAGCTTTCCCTCGTTGGCTACATAGAGCGGGTCCAGCCCGAGCATCTCGCAGGCGCTGGCGACTTCCTCCCGGACCGGTATTTTATCTTCATCTATGCGTATGCTCACGCCCGACTGCTCAGCGATTTCGTTTAGCGTGGTCGCCAGGCCGCCGCGGGTCGGGTCGCGCAGGCAGTGAATATTATCGCTCGCGTTCAGCATCTCCGCCACCAGACCATTCAATGGCGCGCAGTCGCTCTTCAGTTTCGTGGCGAAGCTGACCCCTTCGCGCTGGCTGAGCACGGCAATGCCGTGGTCGCCAACGGAGCCACTCAATATCAGTATATCCTCCGGCCTGGCGTTATGCCCGGAAACGTTAAGTCCTGCCGGTACCGTGCCGATACCGGCGGTGTTTATGAATAATTTGTCAGCGGTGCCGCGATTTACCACCTTGGTGTCGCCGGTGATTACGGCCACCCCAGCCTCCGTGGTGGACTCTTTAATCGAATCCACCACTTTTTCTAGGTCGCTCAGGAGCAGACCTTCTTCAATAATAAAAGCCAGGCTTAAATAAAGCGGCGTTGCTCCCACCATGGCCAGGTCGTTTACCGTGCCGCAGACCGCGAGCTTGCCGATGTCACCCCCAGGGAAAAAAATGGGCTGGACGACGTAGCTGTCGGTAGTGAAGGCCAGCCTGCCCGCAGGCTCAATCACTGCTGAGTCATCAAGCTGTGCGAGGACGGGGTTCGACAGAGAAGAAACGAAACTGTTGCGGATGATGTCATGGGCCAGCCTCCCGCCACTGCCGTGTGCCAGTAGAATTCTATCGGACATCGTCTTCACCGTAATGATAATAAGCGGCGCAGGTCCCCTCTGCCGAGACCATGCACGGGCCTACTGGTTTTGCCGGGGTACAGTCACGGCGGAACAGCGTGCAGTCTCCGGGTGATTTAACTCCCCGCAGCACCTCTCCGCATAGACAACCTTTCGGAATTGCCGTTGGGCCGGGGTCGAAATCAAAGTTCGCTTCAGCGTCAAACCGGGCAAACTCCGGTCGCAGCTTCAGACCGCTCGCTGCCACCTCGCCAAAGCCGCGCCAGCGTGCCGGCGCTGGCTCAAATACTTTTTCCATAATCTCAATGGCGGTCTGGTTTCCTTCCCGGCTGACACCGCGCCGGTAGGCGATTTCAACCTTCGCTTCGCCATCGGCCACTTGCCGTGTCAGCATATCGATGCACTGCAGTATATCCAGCGGCTCAAAGCCGGAAACGACACAGGGTATACCGTAGTCGTGGGCGATGAACTCCCAAGGCCTTGAACCGATGACGGCGCTGACATGGCCGGGACAGATTAAACCCTGCAGATTGACCTCGCCGGAGTCCAGAAGCACCTTGATTACCGGTGGGCAGAGTTTATGCAGGGAGAGCACGTAATAATTTTTCAGGCCACCCTGCTCCGCCTGCAGAATTGAGGCGGCAACGGTCGGGGCGGTGGTCTCGAAGCCGATGCCTAGAAATATCACCGATTTCTCCGGGTTCTCCCTGGCCAGCGAGAGCGCGTCGAGGGGCGAATAGACAACGCGTATGTCCCCGCCGGCTGCTTTTGCCTCCTGAAGACTGGAGCGACTTCCGGGTACTCTTACCATGTCGCCGAAAGACGCCACTATGACATCGGGCAGCGACGCCAGGGCGATGGCTTTATCAAGGTCAGCATTATCCGTGACGCATACTGGGCAGCCCGGCCCCGAGGTAAGGGTGAGCGCCGGCGGCAGTAGCTGCCTGAGGCCGGATTTCATGATGGACACGGTATGCCCGCCGCAGAACTCCATGAAGCGCGCTGGTTTGCGGGCGTGTTGCCGGATGCTGCGCACCAGCCCATCGGCCAGTCCGGACTGGCGGAATTCGCTGACCAGCTTCATTCACCCTCCATGAGTTTGCTCATTTCAACAAAAATGGCGAGCGTCTCCTCCGCCTCGGCCTGGTCAAGGATATTGATGGCATAGCCGGCGTGGAGGAGCACATAATCGCCCACCCGGGCTTCAGGGGTGAGCATCAGGCTCGTTTTCCGGGTGGTGCCGCCGATTTCAACCTCGGCATCGGTCCCGTCTATCGATT
>CAYZOI010000080.1:4428-5630 GCA_964480145.1 uncultured Dehalococcoidaceae bacterium
GGTATGGCCAGACACACGTAACTTACTCCTTGCCGTTATTCATTTTATGATTGGCGATAACCGCCTGCCCCAGGGAAATGCCGCCATCGTTGCATGGTACCATTTGATGACTCAATACCCGAAACCCTTCTTTTTCAAGAATATCGAGCGCCAGATTGAAAAGCAGGCGATTCTGAAAAACGCCGCCGCTCAGGGCCACCGTTTTCAGTCCCGACTGTCGGGAAATCAATCGACAGGCCTCCAGAATGATTTCTGCCATTGTTCTGTGGAGTCTGGCGGAGATAACACCCGGGCTGACTCCGTTTCGTGCCTCGTTCACCACTGCGAAAACGAGCTCTTTCAATTTAATCACTGCTGGCTTTTCATTTTCGGAGATGGTGAAGGGGTATGGCTCAAACCGGCTAACGTCATCAGGCGCAAGCATTTCAAGCTCGATGGCGGCCTGGGCCTCGTAGTCAACCTGACCTCGGACACCGGCCAATGCCGATACCGCATCGAAAAGCCGCCCCGCCCCTGAGGTAAGCGGGGAGTTGAGCCTCCGCTCCAGCTGGGTTTTAATAATATTCGTTTCTTCAGGTGGTATTTTACTCATAATGGGGAGGCTATCCAGTAGCGTTCCCGGGTTGAGCAGTGAATGAACGTAACCGAGCGCCATGCGATATGGCTTGCGAATGGCGGCTACGCCGCCTGGCATCGGGACATACTCAAGGTGGGCGGTGCGCTCGAAGCTGCCACAGTCGCAGACCAGGAACTCGCCACCCCAAAGGTTGCCATCGGTGCCGTATCCCACGCCGTCGAAGGCAACGCCGATGACCGGTTCCCTGAAACCGTTTTCCACCAGGCAGCTGACGATATGGGCGTGGTGGTGCTGCACGCCTATGGTTCTTAATCCTTTATCGGCGGCACATTTCAGGGCATACTTGGTGGCGAGGTACTCCGGGTGCAGGTCATGGGCGATGACTTCGGGCTGGACGCGGAACAGTCGCTGGTAAAGGTCGACGGTGTTTTCAAAATGCTCCACCGTCTCTTCATTGTCCATATCACCGATGTGCTGGCTCAGAAAGGCATAATCATCCCTGGTCAAGCAGAAGGTGTTTTTCTCCTCGGCACCGCAGGCCAGCACCTGTCTGGCCTTGAAAGGGAGATGGATGGGAGACGGTGCATAGCCGCGGGCGCGCCTGATGGCGCGCGCCGAAACTCAC
>CAYZOI010000080.1:5640-6331 GCA_964480145.1 uncultured Dehalococcoidaceae bacterium
TGGCTCTTGGAATATCCCTCTCTACCAGATAAACGCTGTCATCATAGCGGGCGTGGATGTCGCGGTTGTGCAGCAGAAAATAATCGGCGATGCCATGAAGTCGGCGCAGGGCCTCGTCGTTATCCTGACAGATTGGTTCTTCGCTGAGGTTACCGCTGGTCATAACCAGTGGCCGTGGCGCGTAGTACAGGAGGATGTGATGCAGCGGTGTATAGGGCAACATGACACCGAGATATTTGTTATTTTCAGCGACTGATGGAATCACATTTGAGGCGTCCTTTCGCCACTTCAGCAGGACGATGGGCGCATTCGGCGAGAGGAGTAATCCGGCCTCTTCAGGTGATATCTGGCAGTGCTTTTCGATTTCCGTGATTGACGACATCATGAGGGCGAACGGTTTGCCGGGGCGCTTTTTCCGCTCTCTGAGGCGCGCCACGGCTCCCTGGTTCGTGGCGTCACAGGCAAGCTGGAAGCCGCCCAGGCCCTTGACCGCGACGATGTAACCCTGATGGAGGAGTTCAGCGACTTTACGGAGCGGGTCCTCGCTGAGTACCGAGGCGCCATCACCATTCGTCAATTGCAGGTTGGGGCCGCATTTCGAGCAGGCGTTGGGCTGGGCATGGAAGCGACGGTCGAGTGGGTCATCATATTCCGCCTGACACTCCGGGCACATGGTGAAACCGCTCATGGT
>CAYZOI010000081.1:0-6295 GCA_964480145.1 uncultured Dehalococcoidaceae bacterium
CAGCCCCTGCCCTGACGCAGGCCGCGCAGGTAGGCCGCTTGACCAGCATGTATTATGGCGTCATCCATGATACTGATGAGTCGTACCCCAACGGTGGGTAGCGGCTGGAACCACGGCTCATCAAGCTCTTTATCAAGGTCAGCTTTCGATAGCGTGAGAAAGTATTGCTTTGACCTTTCCAGCACTGCCCGCTGATAAGAAAGAAGGGTCTCGGTATCTGGAGATTTGAACGCAGCTACCTGCTCCGGGCTATGACCGAAACCGATATCTCCAGCGTCGGGCGGGCGGTTGAACCTGACATGCCATCCATCTTTAACCCATAACTGCTCCTCCCCCGTCAAAGCGGCGATTTGAGCATCCTGTTGACGTGTCAGATGCCAGGCCAACCAGCCAATGCTGTTGCAATCCGGGCGAGGCTGCCAGTCCAGATCATCCTGAGTAAGTCCTTTAAGTACTCTTTCCAGCACTTCAGGCACGCGTCCATAACCATCTGAAAGCAAATCATTCCATTCCATTTTTACCTCCTCTTTTGTCGGTGAAGTAATAACAATACCATAGAGTTACAGCATAAGTTTAGGTATTTGGGGATAGTGAATCCAGGCCCTTTGAGTAAGCGAAGGTCGCTTCCACAGTTCCTAGGAACTGGTCAGCCAGGACGGCCAATAATGCCGCCGGCACTGAGCCTTCCAGGATATAAGCTACATTGTCCTGCACCAGGCCGGCGATTATCGGGGAGCCAAGCCCACCCGCACCGATAACGGCTCCTATCATGGCTGTCCCGATATTGATAATAACCGAAATCCTGACGCCGGCAAGAATCACGCGTGCTGAAAGCGGAATCTCAACACGAAACAGCGCCTGCATCTGGTTCATTCCCATGCCGTGGGCCGCATTCAGCAGGTTGGCCGGGACCGCCTGCAAACCGGCAATCGTATTGCGAACAACCGGGAGAAGGCCATAAAGGAAAAGGGCAACCACTGTAGGGAGCAGTCCGAATCCCAGCATCGGTACCGCCAGTGCTAACACCGCTACCGGCGGGAAGGTCTGGCCAAAAGAAGTCAGGTCAGTCACTATCGGTAAGAAATCCTTGCCGCTGGCCCTGGTAACCCATATACCCACCGGTACGCCTATGATAATCGTGATTGTGCTGGAGATGGCGACTACCCTGATATGCTCCCAGACAAGCACCAGCAGGCTAGCACGGGGGTGTACCACCTGTGATTCCCGGGGGAAGAGGAAACGCAATGATGCCTCCCACCATTCCAGATTGGCAATAAGAACAAAGAACAGTGCGGCCAGGAAGGCAAAAATCGCCCAGCGCCTGAGCAATTGCGTATCTATTATCTACACCTCCGTCTCTTTGGTCGCCGCTTCAATATCACCCAGAGTTATTTCGCCAGTAATGCGCCCGCGGTTATCTACCACCGGAATGTTATTTAAACCCTGGCTTAGCATGCGTGAGAGCGCCTCTTTCAGGGTCGCCCCTGAAGTAATGGCAATGGTATCCCGGTCGATTGTAACTACTGCCTCCGTGACCGATGCAGCACCTGTCAAACTGGTTCTGTCTATCCAGCCAATCAATCTTTTATCCTTATCCACCACCCATGCCCAGCGGCGCCGCTTGCAGACCGACTGTGCATCTCCCATTGAGGCATCTAATCCAATCGAAGGCGAGGTCTTCACAAAATTTTCGATGCCGATGCGTGACAGGCGCTTCAGTGCCCGGTCAGTGCCGATGAAGTCGTGGACAAACTTGTCCGCCGGTTTAGACAGAATGGCTTCCGGAGTATCGTATTGTACCAGCCTGCCCGATGCCATAATGGCGATGCGGTCAGCCAGCCGGATTGCCTCATCAAGGTCATGGGTGACCAGAATGATGGTCTTTCTTAACTTCTTTTGGATGTCGATGAATTGCACCTGGAGTCGCTCGCGTGTTAGAGGGTCAACGGCACCAAAAGGTTCATCCATCAGCAATATCGGCGGGTCGGCGGATAGAGCACGAGCAACACCTATGCGCTGGGCTTCGCCGCCGGAAAGCTGGTTGGGGTATTTCCCTGCATATTCCCCGGGTTCGAGGCCAATCAGCACCAGCAACTCTTCCACTCTTCTGACGATGCGCTCTTTGTCCCAGTGCAGCAGTTCCGGCACAACCGAAATATTGGCGCCAACTGTCATGTGAGGAAACAGCCCTACGCTCTGGATAGCATAGCCAATGGACTGCCGCAGCTTCTCTGACTTATATCCTGGCCGTTAACGAAAATCTGCCCGCTGGTCGGTTCGATAAGGCGATTAATCATCCGCAACGTTGTTGTCTTGCCACAGCCGGAAGGGCCAATCAGGACACAGATTTCTCCCTCGGCGACGCTAAAAGAGAGGTTGTCGACTGCTCTGGTATCGCCATAGTGCTTGGTTACACCTCTGAGACGTATCATTGATTTACTCCCGCCAGCCCTCTTGGAGTAGCCACCTTGATGATTGCCCGCATCGTGGCATCCACAACTAAAGCCAGTATTATTATGGGAATTGCACCGAGGAGAATAAGGTCGCTGGCCGCCTGACCCACCCCACGGAAGATAAACCAGCCGAGTCCTCCCGCGCCAATAAGAGCCGCTACGGCGGTCAGTCCGACGGATTGAACCGACGCTATCCTTACCCCCTCCAGAACGATGGGGGTTGCCAGTGGTATCTCTACTTTGCGAAACACCTGGCGGCGGCTCATCCCCATGCCAAGTCCGGCATCGATTACGGCCGGGTCAACCTGCCGCAGGCTAACGTAGGTGTTGCGCACAATCGGCAGCAGCGAGTAGATAACCAGGGCAATAAAGGCCGGCGCCGGGCCAACGCCGCGTATACCGATGTCTCGCAACACGGGAAAGCTGAACGACAGCGCCGAGAGCGGCGCAATAAGCAGACCGAACAGTGCCAGGCTGGGTATGGTCTGGGTAATGTTGGAAAAGTAAAAAATGGGCTTTCCCGCGCGCCGGCTTCGCGTTGCCCAGATACCCAGTGAAACGCCAATTATTGTACCTATAACAACACTGCCGCCAAACAGAAAAACGTGCTGCAGAAGTTCCTGGAAGAAACGCTCTTCTCGCCCGATAAACTCCTGCATCACCGACAGGTTATTGAGCCAGCCTGCCAGTAGCAGTAGCACCGTAACTGATAGCCCGGTCCAGGTTATAACGTTCTTCCAGAGTCGTGAATCGCCGACGGCATGGCGAGCGCCAAATATCACCACATAAGCTCCGGCAAGGGTGACCCAGAAACCAGCGCCCAGCGAAACACGGGTGGAAGCGGCAGCCTCCTGCTCAAGAAGTCGGGTGGCGGAAAGCCCGGCGAACAAAAAGCTGGCTATAATGATAATGTTGGCAATGATACCGAGACTCAGCGCCCGTAGTCTTTTTCTCCCCGCCAGGCTGAGCCCGAAGCTGAGTACCCAGAGTGCTATGATGACGGCAGCACCAGGCCAATCAAAGCCCTGCCACAGGTTCAGGCCTGTACCGGTGGCAATACGGTTGGGTTTCAGTGTCAACCAGCCAAAAAGCAGTGAAGCAAGGCCAAGAAGAGAACCAGCCACCGCGACATTGTCACGATTAGCTAATCGCAGGAGCATTTTCCCTCGTAAAATCTTCGTATTACTCTTTCAGGAATCCCTTTGAGATGAGATACTCCCGGGCCACATCTGCCGGGTTCTCACCCTGAACGCCAATCCGGGCATTCAGGCTCTGGAGTGTCTCCAGGTTCAGAGATTGAAATACCGGGTTAAGAATATCGGCAATCTCAGGATAATCCTCCATTATCTGTCCGCGGACACGTGGTGCCGGCTCATAGACCGGCTGTACACCTATCGGGTCATCCAGGATAACCAGATCTAAAGCATCGATTGCGCCGTCGGTACCGTATGCCATTGCGGCGTTGACGCCATCGGTGCCCTCGGCGGCCGCTTTCTCGGTTTGAGTTGTGTCGCCGCTGGACACAGTGAGAATCTGATCCTCGCGGAGAGTGAACCCGTAAGCCTCCTGAAACCCTGGCAGTGCCGCCGGGCTATTAACAAATTCTTCAGAGCCAATTAATTTTACCTTGCCACCGCTATTGATATACGCCGCAAAATCGTCAAGAGTATTTAAGCTGTGTTCCTCAGCGAGTGCTCTGGGAATAGCAATAGCCCAGGTGTTATTAGCCGGTGCCGTTTCCAGCCAGATGACGTCGTTGGCTTCCTCGTCCAGCAACTTAACCCGCTCATAGCCCTTTTGGGCATCCTTCCAGACGTCCGAATCAGCTTCATCAAAAAAGAAAGCACCGTTGCCCGTGTATTCCGGATAGATGTCAATCTCGCCGGTTTCCAGGGCTTTTTTGACGACGCTGGTCGGCCCAAACTGTGACTTATCTACCACTTCGAATCCTTCGCTTCTCAACATCAGGATTATCATTTGTGATAGCAGAGAACCTTCAACATCAATCTTGGAGCCCACGGTAATAGGGCCCTTTTGGACGGCGGTCTCTCCTTTACATCCGCTGGCAATAAATGAAAGGGCAAGGAGCACAAGTATCAATAAATAGAATAGTCGTTTCATGCCAATCACCTCCCTGGCTAATACATTAAGTCTTTGCAATTTTGGCGTCTTTGCACGACGCCATTATTTCTATAATCTTGATGGCTCACATTTCCTCTCTATCTACGCTATTGTCAAGTTCCTAATAACGTGCCTGGCAAAATCGACCACTGCGGAAGCTTTTTTCCTGGAGTTTCAGAATAATTGTAGTGACCGGCGCTATTTAATCATCTGTGCCGGCAGCCAGAGGATTAGTTGAGGGAAAACTACGCACAGGCCAAGGCCAGTCGCGATTGATGTCAGCCTATATTTCGATAGGCAAGATACCGTATTGCTCAATAAGTTCCACAATCTGTAGAATGCGGTTGATATCCCCATCAATTGGGAAGTTGTCCCCCATTCCCACAATAAAATTATTGCCCGGGGCAACCTCCCGAAACAGGTTAACGACATAGTCTTCAAATTTCTCATCACTGCAGGTGGGCTCAAAAATCAGTGTGGGCAAACCACCCCATATGGTTATTTTGTCACCCCAGGCTTTTCTTAATTCTGCTGTGGTGACCGAGGTCATGGGCGCTGGACTCCACGCTTCGGCAACATCAATCCCTGACTCCAGTACCAGAGGGATAAGTCTTCTCATTTCACCGTCGGCGTGTATCAGTGTCAGTTTACCTTTAGAGTGAAGGAATTCAGTGGCTTCCTGCAGCCAGGGCACAAAGTACTTCCTGAAGACTGGCGTATGGATCTCGTCACTCCAGTTGCTACAAATCGAGAGTAGTTTAGCGGGAGAATCGGCTAATATAGCGAGGTGTTTCTTCCAGAGCTCCTTGGCTGTTTCATAAAGATGCTCCACTTTCTGCAGGTGGTCAGCCAGTTCGTAGAAGAAAGTCTCATAGCCCATTAAGTCACGCATTATATACTGCATCGGTGATGTCCGCAGTCCGCATCGAATTACTCCGTCATCGGCAATCGAATCAGCCAGCCTCATGTATTCAACGTAGTCCGGGACAAGCATTGAATCCTCCAGCAAGTACTCTATGGCCGGGTAATCTTCCTCGTTTTTAAATAACCTTTCTACCACGTAGCCTTGTAGATATCCTTCTGTTCTATTGAATTCGGTTCTGGTACTAACCGTACCCTTTGGCGTTACATACGTAACCGTCTTTATTGGCCCTTCCTCATCGCTTTGGGCATTCACATTTTTAAAGGTCGTTTCCCACAATGTAATTAACCTTGCCTTGGAACTGTTACCTGTCCTGACCTGTTCACCACCAAGAACGACCATGCCTCCAGCCCCCAGATCCCGTAAAATATCAATTTCAGTGCATCCCTTATATTTTTCTGGTAAAGTGCCTTTAGCCCCATGATAGTTGTACCACAGGTCAATGCGAGCTCCAAAAGGCAATTTGTCCACCGCTTGTCTTCCGGCAGCCGCCAATATACGTGCTTTATGTGTCATTACCATTAATGCCAGCTCCTTGTGTTATGTTAACTTTATGGGATACGACTTCTCTTGAGATTGGAGTTTAGTTCTCCCGCAAGAAATTGTCAATATTTAGGAAATCGCGTCCTTCCAGGACCGTACGATTTGACGAAGTATCCGGTTTGCAAGCCTTGACCAAGAGGGTCAGGCCATTTAAAATGCTCGTAACTGTTTGTTTCTATCTTGCCGATAATGAAAACCCGTAGCATGTGCTAAGCAAACAGGTCTTGAAAGACAGTTGACCCATGATTGATAAAGG
>CAYZOI010000082.1:0-6173 GCA_964480145.1 uncultured Dehalococcoidaceae bacterium
TCCTTCACCTCAAGGTTGAGGCGGTCAACGACCGTAGCCCCATCGTAGCGCTTGGTCAGTTCGCTTGCTTCTATGGCTAATGTATCACTCATAGACTATCGCCGACTAAATCGCATGAAGATAACCACCAGCCCCATCACGACAATGGCGATGATGGCAACGCCAACCCATCCCCAGACGGTGGGCGTCTCAACGGTAACCCTGATATCAATCTTTTCGGATGTCCTCTGGACACCAGAAGCCCGGACGCTTATCAGGTAGTCGCCAGCTATCGTCTCTGGCGGTGGCTTGATGTTTATATCCACGGTCTGCGTTGCCAGCGGTTCCAGCGAGTCCACCTGGTCCGGCGAGAACTCAATCAACCATCCCTGTGGTTTATCAGAAGTAAAGGTGACTTTATCAATGGGTGCCGTGCCCAGGTTCCCCACATTAAGGGAGAAATAATTATCCCGGCCCGCCTTGGCCTTGGTATCATATCGTTCTCCAGCCGGAGCCAGGAGCAGATTATAGGCAGCGGTAATCACTGCGGTCAGCTCAACGGAGGCTTCTACATCCTCGGAGATTACGTCCAGAGTTATCTTGTATTCACCGGGCTCGGGCAGAGGCCAGAACGGTGCCCGGGCAACAAGCCTTGTCTTATCGGAATAGGCAACGCTGCCAGGTTTGAGGTCAATAGCAGACACCCTTTTCTCTTTCTCAAACTGGGGAGTCATATAGACTTCCCAGCCCTGGGGTGCGGCGGTAACAAGGTCAAATGACCTGGGTGGACCCAGCATATCACCCACGTACTTGAACTCAATCTCAAAAACGAAATCATTGCCGGCAATCGCCTCAACACTTGGATGGATAGCCCGCAAATCAAGTGCTTCTACCTTCTCTACTATCCTCACGGTAACCCTGATATCGATTGGCTCCGTAGAAGCCTGGTCACCTTCAACCCAGAGCTTAACAAAGTAATCCCCGGTCACGACATCAGCAGGCGCTGATACCGAGGCATAAATTCGCTCGCTGTCAAAAGCGGCCAGTGATGCTATTCTGGGCGGGTCATAGTTGACCGTCCACCCGTCCGGCAGTTCACTCATGATGGAAATTTTGGTGACCGCCTCATCACCAATGTTCTCCAGGTCCACCCTTATGTCCTTATCCCTGCCCGCCATCATGATGGTACTGTAAACGCCGTCGGCGGGAGTGAGCAATAATGCATACTCGGGCTCTTCTTCCATGATAAGTACGGGAGTAGGGGGTTCTTCCTCTTCTTGGGCAAATACAACACCGACCGGAGAAATCGCTAGCAGACTTACCAGCAGTAGACAGAAGATTCTCAGTTTTTGCATGCGTTGCCACCTCACTTATCGTATATTGGGATTTTCTGGTATACCGATTTTATATGATACTACAAATGCAATTGAAAAATCAACATCCGGTCGCTTACGGGCAACTATCCGGCCAATAACTCCCTGACTTTTTCGGTGAGGGCCGGCAGCACTTTCTTCCAGTCCCCTACAATGCCAAATCGTGCCTCCCGAAAGATATTGGCCTCAGGGTCTTTATTGATAGCCACGACGTTCTTGCATCCGGAACAGCCTGCCATATGCTGGCTGGAACCGGAAATGGCAACCGCGATATAAAGGTCGGGCGCCACTATTTTACCGGTGAGCCCTATCTGGCGTACATCGGGCACCCAGCCGTTATCGCAGGGTGGCCGGCTGGCACCCACCGCCCCCCTCAGCAGCCCCGCCAGTTCCTCCAGTTGCTTGAAGCCCTCGGCACTGCCGATACCCCTCCCGCCACTGACTACCACATCAGCTGCTTCAAGGCTTATACCTTCAACCTCTTCCTTCACCTTTTCCAGGACTCCGGTTCTTATTGTTGAGGGGTCCAGCCCCGCCTCAATGTTCACCACCTCTCCCTTCCTTGCCGTATCCGGCTCAGGCGGCGTCATGGCCTTAACTCTCACCGTGGCTATCTGCGGGTCAACCTCACTAGTGAAAACAGCATGGGCATTGCCGCCGTAAACCGGTTTGGTGCGCAGCAGGCGTTTTGAGCCGGGGTCAATGGCCAGCTCTATACAGTCCATGGTGGCGGCTGTCTCCAGTCGGAAAGCCAGCCGTGGTGCCAGATCACGACCCACAGAGGTCTGCCCGAGAAGTAAAATGCCGGGCATCGCCTGCCTGACCACTTTCTCCATCACCGTGACATGGGCATCAGTCTGGTAGTCCTGTAGTAAAGCGTCATCAACAATGTATACTTTATCGGCGCCAGAGGCGAATGCTTCCCGGGCCAGGTTACTGACCCCACTGCCAACGATGACGGCGCTCAATTCCTCGCCGAGCTCGTCAGCCATTTTACGACCGCAGCCCAGTAATTCCGTGGCAATGGCCGCCAGTTTTCCCTCCGCAACCTCAGCGTGAACCATAACGCCCTGGTATTCCGCCATAGCTAATTACCTCCAGATATCGTGGTAGATGTCATCTCTTACAATAACTTCGCTTCCCGGAGTTTAAGCGCCAGGTTAACGCCGGCTTCCTCCGGGCTTTCCCCTTCAATGAGCTCGCACTTACCCTCGTGAACTGGCTGGTACAGTTTTTCCAGTTTTACTTTTCGGCCCGCCGCCCCGGTCTTTGCCGGCTCAAGACCGATATCGACTGGCTTCCAGACAATCGGCTCTATCTTCTTCGCCGCCATAATACCTTTTATGGTCGGATAGCGGGCTTCACCAAGCTCATTGCTGACCGTAATCAGTGCCGGCAGCGACGCTTCAATGACTTCATAGCCATCCGCCATCACCCGCTCCACCCGTGCTTTGCCATCGGCGACATCGATTTTCCTGGCCAACGTAATGCTGGGCAATCCCAGCATCTCGGCGATACCCAAGCCCGCCTGACCATCATCCCAGTCCGCCGCCTGCCGTCCGCAGAAAATGAGGTCGTATTCGCCAATTTTCTTGATGGCCATCGCCAGCGCCTGGGCGTTTGACCAGCCATCGCCATCGGCAAAGGCCTCATCCTCAAGCAGGACAAGTTCATCAGCACCCATGGAGAGCGGCTTTTTCACCACTTCGCGCAGCAAGTTAACGCCCATGCTGAGAATGGTGATTTTACCGCCCTGAGCATCCTTGATTCTCAATGCCGCTTCCACGGCGTTCTCATCAAAGGGGCTGATTACGGGGGGCACCCCGGGTGGCGGCGCCACCTTCTTACCGGCTTCTTCGACCTTGAAACTGGACGGCGGTGCCTCGGGGTCTATTACCTGCTTTACACAGACTATTATATTCACGGTTCCGCCTACCTCTCTTTATTATTAAACAGCCAGAATCCAAAAAACTAATTTAGCACCGGGCTAATTCGGCGTCAAACACAGGCTGACAACACGCTCGATGCCCTGAAGGTCCGGTATCACCTCCGCCGATGCCGACGGGAAATGCCGATGTATTAAACCGACCACCGGCCGGCCCTGTCCCAGCCCTATTTCCAGCAATATGCAGCCGTCATGGCTGAGTTTATCCGTAGCTTGCTCGCATAGCCGCTTTATCTTATCAAGCCCATCGGCACCGCCATCCAGCGCGATAAGCGGCTCGAAATCGGCGAGCGCTGACCGTGAGATTTCCTCCCCGGTCACGTAGGGCAAATTGGCCATGATAAGGTCGACCGGCTCCGGCAACGGTTCCAGCATATCGCCTTGCCGTAACTGTATGCGGTCGACCACTCCGTGTTTCTGGCAATTTATGCGGGCCACTTCCAGAGCGCCAGCGGATACATCGGAGGCGTAGATTTTTAATCGGGGAAGATGCCGGGCCAGGCTGATAGCTATGGCGCCGCATCCGGTCCCGATATCAGCAACGGCAACCATGGTTCGGGCCTGCGCCAGCTCGAGGGCTTTTTCCACCAGCAGTTCGGTTTCCGGTCGGGGTATGAGGACACGGTGGTCGATATAGAAGTCAAGGCCGTAGAATTCCCGGTGCCCGGTAATATAGGCTGTTGGCTCGCCGCTTACACGTCGCTGAACCAGATTCCAGAATCTATCTTTCTGGTCGTCACCGAGTTCGCGGTCAAAATCAGAATAAAGCCTTGCCCGGTCTATCTTGAGCGCGTGTCTGAGCAGGATTTCACCTTCCAGCGACGCATCTTCAATTCGGTTCGTGGTGAAAATCTGCCGGGCCTGGTCAAGAACCTGCTTCAGGGTCACGCTACCTGTTCCTCGAGTTGTCTTGTCTGGATACTGGTGGCGACCGCATCAACCAGTTCGTCAAGCTCTCCCTCAAGAATTCGGGGCAGGTTACGTACCGTGAGGTTGATGCGGTGGTCAGAAATACGGTCCTGGGGGAAATTGTAGGTCCGTATCTTTTCCGCGCGGTCGCCCGTTCCCACCTGCGAACGACGCTCCGAGGTTATCTTCTCCTCCTGCTTTCGCCGCTCGGTATCGAGGAGCCTGGTGCGCAGCACGGACATCGCCCGCAGCCTGTTCTGAAGCTGCGAGCGCTCGTCCTGACAGACAACGACTATACCGGTGGGAAGGTGGGTCATGCGGACGGCGGTGGCTACCTTGTTCACATTCTGGCCGCCGGCACCGCCGCTGTGGAAAATGTCTACCTTCAGGTCATCAGGATTAACCTCAATGTCCACTTCTTCCGCCTTGGGCAGAACCGCCACCGTCGCCGTCGAGGTGTGAATACGCCCCGAGGACTCGGTTGTCGGCACGCGCTGTACCCGGTGCACGCCGCTTTCATATTTCAACCGGCTGTAAGCCCCCCTCCCCTTTACCTCAAAGATGATTTCCCGGACACCCCCGATGCCGCTTTCGTTCACGCTGATGACATCTATCTTCCAGTTCTTAATCTGGGCGTAGCGACTGTACATACGGAAAAGGTCGGCGGCAAAAAGCCCGGCTTCCTCGCCTCCCGCCCCGGCGCGTATTTCCACTATGATGTCCTTTTCGTCGTTGGGGTCTTTGGGCAGCAGGGCAAGCTTGAGCTCCTCGAGTCGGTGTTCCTGCTCCGCCTCAAGGCTGGTTACTTCCTGTTTGACCAGCTCGGCCATCTCCCCGTCAGGACTATCATCAAGCATCGCCCTGGTCTCCGCCAGCGATTCTGAGGCAGTTTTATACTCCCGGTACTTGGCGACCACTTTCTCAAGGCCGGCCCTCTCCTGTGCCAGCTCCTGCAGCTGCTTCAGGTCGGAGGCAATTTCAGGTTGGGACATCTGCCGGTCTATCTCCCGGTATCTCTGTTCTATTCTCTCCAGTCTATCCAGCATGGTATGAATGGCCTCAACCGTATTATATCACAGCTTAAAATCACGCTCAAAGACAGCGTTCGATGGAGCATTGACGGACAAAATGCGACGGGTAACCCTCCGTTGTAGTATAATGATTAAGTTACGGTGAATAAAAAGGGAATCAGATGAAACAACAGCTGGCTCGTTATACCTCTGCGGTACTGAACCCCATCATCCTAAGCCTGGCTTTTGTGGTGCTCCTCTCATTTCAGTCCACGTCCAGCACCAGTGATGGCCTCAAATGGTCGCTGCTTCTGGTCGGGGTCACCGTGCTGCCCGTTTCTCTGGTTATCATTTATCTCGTCCACAAAGATAAACTTGAAGGTATTTTCATTAAAGTCCGTCAGCAGAGGAACCAGATATATCTGCTGGCCAGCCTGTGCACCGTCGCCTGCTGTGCCATACTTTTCTCCCTTCGTGCGCCGCTGGTCCTTTTTGCCACCACGGTGTCGGCGCTGTCCGCAACGCTCGTCTTCATGCTCATCAATTTTACCTGGAAAATCAGCCTGCACACCGCTTTTGCCGCCGGCTCCGTCACCGTTCTTATCCTACTGTACGGCACCACCGGCGCATTTTCCGCAGTACTGGTGCCGCCCATAGCCTGGTCAAGAATCGAACTGAAATATCACTCGCTGGGCCAGACAGTGGCCGGAGCGCTGCTTTCGGTGCTTATTGTGATAGTCGTGTTCCATCTCTTCGGCCTGATTGGCGAAGCGGCGGCGCTGTAATAACCCGACGGTTTTGACACACCGAAACCGACGCAGTAACATAGGTAACATCAGACCATGTTAGCCAAAGTCAAGACCGCCGCCGTTGTCGGGCTGGAAGGTTATATGGTGGACGTGGAGGTGGACATTTCCAGCGGCCTGCCCGCCATGACCGTTGTCGGCTTGCCCGATG
>CAYZOI010000083.1:0-6142 GCA_964480145.1 uncultured Dehalococcoidaceae bacterium
GAAACTGCATAGATAAAGCGGACATCTATGGGCTATAATTGCTTTGAAATTGACAATCACAAGGCATATAATAGTTACGCTAGAAATGTTCGATAAAAGAGAACGACACTGCGGAACAACATAAATAATTGCTGAGTTTGAGGGGGTCTGAATATGCCGAATAATATACCTCAGGAGACAAGGCAGCAAATCCGACAGGGGAAATTGCTGAAGCCCACCTGTGGACTATCCCCCGGTTTCACTCAGGCCAACCTGGTGGTTCTACCCAGGGAGTATGCTTTTGATTTCCTCCTTTTCTGTCAGCGTAATCCCAAGCCCTGCCCTGTCCTGGAAGTGCTCGAACCCGGCAGCTATGAGCCGGTCTTAACCGCGCCTGAAGCTGATATCCGGACAGACATTGCTCTCTACCGGGTGTATCAGGATGGTAAGCTCACCGCCGAAACCGAAGATATAAAAAAATACTGGAACAGCGAACTGGTCTCTTTCCTGCTGGGATGTAGCTTCACTTTTGAAACCGCCTTGATAAGGGCGGGCATTGCCCTGCGCCACATCGATGAAGGGCAAAACGTGCCCATGTACGTCACCAATATTCAGACTGCTCCTGCCGGAATGTTTCACGGGCCTATGGTGGTGAGCATGCGTCCCATTCCCAGGGACAAGGTGGTGAAAGCGGTGCAGATTACCTCACGGTATCCCGGAGTGCACGGGGCTCCGGTCCATATCGGCGAACCGGAGATAATCGGGATTACCGACCTGTCAAAGCCGGACTATGGTGCCCCCGCTGCCATCAGGGAAAATGAAATACCCGTATTCTGGGCATGCGGCGTCACTCCTCAGGCAGTTGCGCTGGAATCAAAGCCGGTACAGATGATTACCCACTCGCCGGGACATATGTTCATCACCGACCTGCGTGACGAGGACCTGGCGGTCCTGTAAAGAATAAATATACAGTTCCGGAGGTACAAAACGGCCAGGACAATTGATTTCAACAGCGACCTTGGTGAGAGCTACGGCAGCTATAAGCTCGGTCTTGACGAGCAGTTGATGCCGTACATTACCTCGGCCAATATCGCCTGTGGCTTCCATGCCGGCGACCCGATGTGGATGCAGAGAACGGTGGGACTGGCGGAAAAGGCTGGCGTGGCCATAGGCGCACATCCCGGCCTTCCCGACCTCATCGGCTTCGGGCGCAGAGAGATGAAAGTAACGCCGGAAGAAGCCAAAAATTACGTGAAGTATCAAATCGGGGCCCTTCAGGCTTTCACCGGGTCAAAACGATTGCAGCATGTAAAGCCGCATGGCGCTCTGTATAATATGGGGGTGGCCAGCAAAGAAATCGCGAGGGCTATTGCCGAGGCGGTTGTTGAAATTGACGACGGAATGATACTGGTTGGACTCTCCGGTTCAGTCTGGATTGAAGCCGGTGAGGAGGTTGGACTTAAAGTAGCCCGTGAAATTTTTGCCGACCGCGCCTTAAATCCGGACGGCACTCTGGTGTCGAGAAGTCAGCCCGGGTCGGTTATTGAAGACCCGGAGCAGGTTATCGCGGCCAGTTTAAAAATGGTCCTGGAGCAGAAAGCCACCGCCATCGACGGCCAGGAAATCCCGATTAAAGCCGACACCATATGTCTGCACGGGGATGCGCCGGGCGCCGTCGAGCTGGCACGCAAGCTAAGGGAGAGGATGGAGGGGGCGGGGATTCAGGTTATACCAATAAGCCAGTTTATCTGATTTCCGGTCATGATATACAAAGAACCTCGGTTCCTCAGCGGCGGCGACCGCGCTATCTTCATTGAGTTCGGGGATAGCATTGACCCGGACGTAAATCAGCGCGTCAGGAACCTGAAGCTTGCCATAGAAAAGGCCGGCATTCCGGGAGTAGTAGAATCGGTTCCGTCATATCGTTCTCTCCTCGTCTACTTTGAACCACTGCAGGTAAGCGCTACGGAGTTTCGAGAAGCCATATGCAACCTGCTCCAATCTTTAACCAGTCGTGAATTGCCCAAACGCAGGCTCATTGAGATACCGGTCACCTACGGTGGCGAGTTCGGTCCGGATTTGGGATTGGTCGCCAGCCACAATAGCCTGAGCACCGCCGAAGTGGTCCGGATACACAGCAGCGCGCGTTATTTGATATATATGATTGGCTTCATGCCGGGGTTTCCGTATTTGGGCGGTATGTCACCGAATATTGCGACGCCTCGAAAAGCAACGCCGCGCCTGAAGATACCCGCCGGCTCGGTAGGCATCGCTGGCAACCAGACCGGTATCTATCCGGCGGAAAGTCCCGGCGGGTGGCAAATCATCGGGAGAACGCCGCTCGAACTCTTTCACCCCACCCGGGAGCCAACTTCAATACTGCAGGCGGGCGATTACCTGACCTTTGTCAGCGTTACCCCGGAAGAGTTCACCATTGTGAAAGGGTCGGTCCGAAATGGTACATACCAACTTACTGAGAGGGATATCACTTAAGTGAGTATAAAAGTTTTTGAAGTCATTCAGCCGGGGCCGTTGACCACGATACAGGACCTCGGACGTTTTGGCTACCAGCAGTTCGGCGTGCCGACCTCGGGAGCGCTGGACAATTACGCTTTTCGCGTCGGCAACCTTCTGGTCGGCAACGCGGAAGGGGCGGCTTCGCTGGAAATAACATTGCCTGGCTGCCAGTTACGCGCACTTCGGGAGACAAGGATTGCCATCACCGGGGCGGACCTGGCGGCGACCATAAATGGCGGGCCTGCTCCCGCCTGGGAAAGCCTGTCGCTGAAACGCGGTGATGTTCTCTCTTTCCCCCGGTTAAACGGCGGTTGCCGTGCCTATTTAGCCGTGGCCGGAGGTATCGCCGTTCCACAGGTGATGCGAAGCACCTCTACCTATACCAAAGCGGGCATCGGGGGGTTCGGCGGCAGGCCTTTGCGCAAGGGAGATGTTTTGCGAGCCAGCAAAAGCGCCGCCTCCGCAAAAGTGGCTAGAATACCTTCTGAATACATACCGGTGTATGGAAACCAGATAGCGCTTCGGGTTATCCTCGGGCCCCAGGATAACCTCTTTACCGAGGAAGGTATCAGCACCTTTCTTAATTCTGGTTATACCGTTTCCACTCAAGCGGACCGTATGGGCTATCGCCTTGAAGGCCCCCGCATACAGCATCGGGAAGGAGCCGACATCATATCGGACGGCATTCCGCTGGGCGCCATCCAGGTGCCCGGAGATGGATTACCCATAATTCTACTTGTTGACCGGCAGACCACAGGTGGGTATACTAAAATTGCTACTACTATCAGCGTGGATATACCCAGAATAGCACAGGCAAAGCCGGGAGATAAGATAAGATTTCAACAGGTGGACGAAGAGCAGGCCGTTACTTTGTTAAAAAAATACGAGCAGCAAATGGAAACGATTAAATCACGCCTTTACGACTGACCCTTTTCTGGCAATCTGGAGAAGCTATACAAGCGGAGGTGAAACAATGGTTGCAAACAACAAAAATCCTTCAATAGAAGACATCATCCTCGATAATGATAATCGGGGTGTTTCCGCTTTGCGACCCTTCCTGCCCGCCGATTATTGTCAGGAAGCAGCCCGGTGGATATTAGCACGGCGTGATTCCACAAAGAAACCGGTAATCATCACCACCGGCTTTTATATCCTCAGCTCGCAAGCGCCGGAGACAGACGGCCCGCCCGGAGCTATTGCCCTGGGCCGGGCACTCGATACTCTTGGCTTCAGGGTGTTCTATGTAACCGACCGTTACTGCCTCTCTTTCCTTGATATCGGTGGTGAGGAGAGGGGAGAGATTATTGAATTTCCAATCGCCGACCATGCGGAAAGCGCTCGATTTGCCAAGAACCTTCTTTCTGAAATCAAGCCAGCCATGGTTATGTCCGTGGAAAGATGCGGCTTCACCGAGAATCGTCGTTACCTGAATATGAGAGGAAAAGACATCTCCGAATTCATCGCCAAAGTGGATTATCTCTTCCCGGCAACGGAAAATACTCTGGGCGTTGGGGATGGCGGTAACGAAATCGGCATGGGTAATGTGGTCGCGCAAATTAAGATGACACCCAGCCTGCCGGATGACCCGGCAGTTACCCCGGTCAATCAGCTTATTATCGCCTCCGTTTCCAACTGGGGAGCGTATGGATTACTGGCCGCGCTGTCCCTATTATGCAAGCAAGACCTTGTCCCGTCAGCCGAGTGGGAAAAAGACCTGATTCGGGTGCTGAACTCAAAAGGCGTCGTGGACGGGATAACCGGTGAGAAGACAGGTGGCGTCGATGCTTTTGACCGAGAGCAGAACGCCGTGCCGCTTAGCCGGTTGAAGCAACTGGTGGCGTCTAAAGCCTGATAAATAAACAAATCTCTCGGAAACGGTAAGAACAGGCCAGCTGATGATAAGTTTCGAGACGGTTGTTGAACGAGCCATAAACGGTCCGATCTGCACGGAGCGGGATTTCGACCTTGGTATCTTTGTGCCCAATCTGCGCAAAATCCTGGAGAAATACGGTATTAAATACGACCCGCAGACTCCGGTCCCCACAGATGACGACCTGGCGGACAGGGTCTGGGAAGCGGCCATGGAATTTCTCGTTGCTACGGGGGTTTACTGTCTTGATACGGAAAGACGTATCCTGTTCAGCCGGGAGGAAATAGAAGGGGCCCTTGAATCGGCGCCGGTTAATGCCGTGTATGGTGAAGGAAAAGACGCCCGGGTCATGCCACGGCGTTTCCCGGAAGATGAAACGCCCCCTTGGTGTTCCGGCTCGGGAGCCGGCCCTGTCTCCAGCGAATTAAATTTAATCAATATAGTCAAAACATATGCTGAGGACCCCCTTTCGGACGGGATTACCGCCCCTTGCCTGACCAATCTGGACGGGCAGCCGCTGGTGGCAGGCAGCCCTCTGGGGACGGAGGGCGCCATCAGGACGATACTTTTGACCCGTGAGGCTTTACGCCGGGCAGGGCGTCCGGGAATGCCCGTAGTGAATGAGGTAGCCTCAGCGATAAGGGCTCAAGAGCACGTTGCCGGTCACGGGTTTGGTAACCCGAGGACTGATTTCCTGGAAATAGGGACCGTCCACGAGTTGAAGGTAGACCTGGATGCGTTAAACAAAGTCGCCTACGCGCAATCCGTGGGGAATTTAACCTTTGCGGAAAACGGGGTTATCCTGGGTGGTTTCGCCGGGGGTCCAGCGGGCGTGGCGGTGGTTAGCGCTGCCTATAATCCGGTGGACCTGCTTGTCCTGCGAGGTGTGGCACAGCATCCGTTTGCGGTCCCAATCGAGATGGGCACAACTTCCAACCGCGATACAATTTGGGCACGGAGCATAGCGAATCAGGCCACGGCGCGCCACAGCGCACTGCCAATGGTCGGTCCGGTATATTCGATAGCTGGGCCGATGACCAGGATGAGTTATTACGAATATAGCGCGGCGATTATTGCCTCAGTGGTATCCGGCGGCTCTGTAGAAATTGCTCCACCATCGAGAGGCATAACTGTGGACAATTCCGGCCCTTTAGAGAATATCTTCGGCAACGCGATAGCTCATTCCGCAGTCGGTATGAGTCGCAGAGAGGCGAACAAAATCGTGAATGCGCTGCTCGAAAAATATGAAAGCGGGTTAAAGGACCCGCCGGCCGGGAAAAAGTTTTCCGAGTACTTCGATGTGGCGGCTGGACAGCCAAACAAAGAGTGCATAGAGCTATACCGCGAAGTCAGAAGAGAGATGGGTGACGAGTTCGGTTTGAGGTTGTCACTTACTTCACCTTACCTGTGATGCGGAACGTGTGAAAACGCAAAACCACATACCGGGAGACGGGGTTCCGGATTAAGAATATCCCTCGAGTTATGCAGCCACCCGCGAAGTGCTACGTTAAGCTCCCCTCCGCTGACATCGCGTCCAGGCTTGAAATCAGGATATCCACCGCCTGGTCAAGCTCTTCTTCGGTATGCATACCGGACAGGACAAAAAACCTTCCGCCCATAGTAGCGATGCCTCTCTGAAGCAAATGCAGGCAGAGCCTTTCTTTCTGCGCGGCTCCGGAGGTTAATTTTGCCACATCGCTGGTCGGGGGCAGGCTGTCATCAGCCGGTTCATAATCAGCCGGACCAAGATAGAGATGGACAATCGTTCTCCCGTAG
>CAYZOI010000084.1:0-6035 GCA_964480145.1 uncultured Dehalococcoidaceae bacterium
GTTGTTCACCGAGCCCTGCAGGAGCGGGATGTAGGCCTTGGTGGCCTCCGCAGATGTCTTGCCGAAGTTCTGCCAGAGTTCGGTGGCGGTGCTCACCAGCGTGTAGAAATAGTTGCAGGCAATACAGGCGGCGGCGTGGTAGAGGGCTTTATCCTCGGAGGTAAGGTAGACCCAGTCGCCATCAAGCGCTCTGGCGATTTCAGTGAGGACTTGTTTAATTGGCCCCTCGGCTTCAATGGCGAAGGTAGAACCGGGCAGGTTGGCGATGGCCTGCTCCCTGCCGGCGAAGGTCTGGCAGGGATGAATGGAGCCCACCATGGCCCCCTGCTCTGCGGCATGCTCTAACGAGTGTACCGTACTGGCCCCGCTGCAGTGAACCACCGATTGTCCGACGCGCCACGCAAGTTCGGCAGTAACCCTGGGGATGATATCATCTGGGGTGGTGACAAAGACCATGTCGGCACTGTCAGCCAGCTCCTGGGCCTTTTCATAGACCCGGCAACCGGATACATCGTTGGCAAATCGCTGTGCTGCCTCCTTGACGACATCAAAGACACCGATGACCGGATAATCGCGCTGCGACAGGTTGACCGCGAACGCAGTGCCCACCGGTCCCGCGCCAATAAACCCGATCTTTGGCATGTCTCTTACCTCCTCTCATCGTATTACCCCGGCACCCGCCCCCTTCGGCCAATATTATTTGACGGTAGAGAAGTTTGTCAAGGTAAAAGCAGGCCTGCATTGCGGATAACGTAAAGGTGCTGTTTTGACAGTCGGAAAAAGGTCTGTTACAATGTGGCGGTTTCGGCTGGAGTTACAAATTGACAGGAGGTAACTGAATTGAAGAACCCGCTCAAGGAGAAACTGAAGAAAGGGGAGGCGGTAATAGGCACGTTCATCGAGATTGGACATCCGGATGTGACGGAATGGCTTTCACGTGTGGGGTTTGACTGGCTGCTGCTTGACAACGAGCATGCGCCGACAGGCTACGAGACCCTGCAGCGCATGATGCAGGCGATGAACGGCAGCAACTGCGTGCCCATGGTGCGGCCGCAGTGGAATGACCCGGTGGTGATGAAAAGGATGCTGGATATCGGCGCCTACGGCGTGCTCATCCCATGGGTGAATTCCAGAGAAGATGCCGAGAATGCAGTAAGATACTGCAAGTACCCTCCGGAAGGTATCCGGGGCTACGGTCCGCGGCGTGCCGGCATGTTCGACCCTGACTACTTCAAGACGGCCAACGATGAGCTTCTCATCACCGTACAGATAGAAACGCAACAGGCGCTGGACAACCTGGATGAGATTCTTTCCGTGCCCGGCATCGATGCCTGCTACATCGGCCCATGGGACCTTTCGGTAAGCCTCGGCTTTGGTGTGCCGCCGGACTGGAACGCACCTAGGTATCAGGCAGCCCTTGACCGGGTTCTGGAAGTTGCGGCCAAACACGGCAAGCCGGCCGGTATGTTCTGTATCTCGGATACTATAGAGTGGGCTATCAAAAAGGGATTCAAATATAATACCATTGAAGCTGATGATTTTCTCCTCATTCGTAGTGCCAAAGAGGCTGTGGAAAAAGCGCGCAACGCAGCCAAAAAATAGGCAGGAAAAAGATGAAGATAACCGGCGTAAAAACCTACGTGCTGGAAGGACTGCTTGGCGACCAGGCTTTTGGCTGGTCGCTGTGGGTGACCGATAGACGTCAGACTGCCGTGTGTGTCATTACCACCGATGAGGGGATTGAAGGGGTGGGGGAGGCGTTTTTCGTCGGTGGGCCGTCAACTATAACCGCCGCGATGATACAGGATGGCTATGCCCCTCTGCTCATCGGGGCAGACCCTTTTCAGAGCATTGTTATATGGGACTTCCTCTACAACCGGACCAGAGACCAGGGGCAGAAAGGCCTGCCCATCGCTGCCCTCAGCGCCATTGACGTTGCTCTCTGGGATATCAAGGGGAAAGCGCTGGGCGTGCCGGTCTATAAGCTACTGGGCGGGGCCTATCGCCATCGCGCCCGTGTCTATGCTACCGGTCTCTATGAACCTCAACATGTGCCCAGCATTAAAGATGCGCTTGTGGAAGAAGCACTTGGCTACAAGAAAAGCGGCTTCTCGGCGATGAAGCTCAAGGTAGGCTACGGCATTGACACCGATATGGAATATGTGCGTGCGGTGAGGGAAGCCATCGGCGGTGAAATAATGCTGATGGTTGATGCCAACCATGCTTACAATGCCGCCGAGGCAATCCGGCTGGCCCGCAGGATGGAGGCCTATAATGTCTACTGGCTGGAAGAACCGGTGCCCCCGGAGGATATTGACGGCTACGTGGAAGTGAAACAGAATTCCAACATCCTCATTACCGGCGGCGAGTGCGAGTATACCCGTTTCGGATTCCGTGAACTTATTACCCGGCGTGCCGTGGACATCCTGCAGCCCGACCTTTGTGCCGCCGGCGGGTTTACCGAGATGATGCGAATCCTGGCGTTGGCCAGTGCCTGGAACGTGCCGGTTATTCCGCATGTCTGGGGGACAAATGTGGGGCTGGCGGCTGCCCTGCAGCTATTTGCCGCCCTGCCCAACTTCCCCGAACGCCGCTTTCCGTCTGAGCCATTTTTTGAGTATGACCGCTCTCCGCACCCCTTCCGTGATAAGGTAACGCAGGAACAGTTTGTTATGAAGGACGGTTATCTTGATATTCCGGAGCGTCCCGGACTTGGCGTGACGGTGGACATGGATTACGTTCGGGAGAATGCTGCCAAATAGGGCAATCGAGACGTTTTTCTCGTATATTAATAAAAGATAAATAAATTTTAATCGATTTTAAATTTAAGTAGTGCAAAACAGAATATTCTATGGTATATTATGGTTACTGGCTGGAGAACAGAATAATGCTGGTGTCCGAACTGTCAGCCTGGTTTGAAACCCGGAAGCTGGAGACAAAGGGGGGCTTCAAATGGTCAAAGAAGCTGGTATCCAGTTAAAATGCCGTCAGTGTGGTAGTGAATTCATCCTGAGCAAGGCGGAGCAGGAGTTCTACGAGTTAAAAGGTTTCAAGCTGCCCTCCCGCTGCAAGGAATGCCGTTCCGTTAAACAGACCAAAACACAGCCACTTGCCTGCTCTCAGTGTGGTACGGAACTGGACAAGAGCAAATCCATTTACTGTACCAATTGCCTGCAGACCGCGCATTTTGAGCTGGAGAAAGAAAACAAGCAGGTCAAAATGGCCGCCAGCGCTGCCCGGAGCAAACTGGAAGCAAGCGAATCGAAAAGAGCAGAGTTTGCCGAGATGCTCCGGCAGAAGGAGCAGGAACTGGCTGAGCTGGAGCAGAAAGCGGCCGTTCTCACCGAAGACCTGGACAAGGCGCAGCAGTTTTACGCTGCTTCTGGCTGGCTGCAGCCGGTATTAACCGAAATTGAAAAACGACTCGAAGAACTGGAGCGGGCACAGGGCGAGATAACTTACAAAGTATTGCAGACCATCCGCGTCATGCAGGAGCGTTATGATGGCCTCGGGGTTGTGGACGTAATCAAGCGTAACCTGAAGCAGGGTGTCAAGGAAGAAGCGTAGCCAGCAATATAAGTCAGATAAAGTCTTATCAGAGGAAGAAGCAAAGGCAGGGAGAAAAAAGCCCTGCCTTTTTTGTTTCAAATATACTGTCCAGTTTCACTTCTACACTCCTCCTTTAGCGTAAAATAGCCCAGACTAATTTGCCTGTTTTGGTGCCTGCATTAGCTCGATGGGAATTCCGTCCGGGCCTTTGAGGAAGCACACTCCCCAGCCCTTTATATCTTCTATTTTCTGACCTCCCCAGTAAGGTGGATGGTTGAACTCCACCCCTTCAGCAATAAGTTCATCGTACGTCTTCTGAATATCGTCCACCTCGAAGGCGAGATGTGCCACTCCCGGATTACACAGTTTGGGGTCTATCCGCTCCCCCTTTGGCGAAAGATACTCGATAAGGTGGATGATATCATCGCTGGGAGTACGTATAACCGCAAGCCGCTGGGCAACCTCCTGAAGTTGGTAAAGCTTATCCAGGCGTTCTCCTCTGGGTTCCAGGATGGTTGACGTCTGCAGGCCCAGAAGGTCGCAGAAGAAGTGAAGTGCCTCGTCAAGGTTGCTGACGGTATAACTGGAATGCTGGATTCTTTTAATCATTCCTGCCTCCTCAATTGCACTGCGGAAGATTGTGCCGGACTTTAGCTACTGAGCTTTCTGATGACCCCATCAGGTTTATGGCTTCAATAGGGGAGCCAGGTTTTCTCCGCTGTACATAGAATCAAAAGCTCTCTGCACATCCTTCAGAGGGATAATTTCCGAAACAAGCGGTTTGACATCAACTTGTTTGCTTGCTACCAGACGCATGGAGGTATATATCAACCCGCTGGGCCCGCCGAAGCCACCAGCGATAGTGATAAATCTTATTTGCTTCTTCCACCAAACCATAGGGTCGATTTCTGCTGGTAGCCCGTATCCAGCCAGGCCTATGGTGCCACCCCGTCTGACCATGTCAGCCGCCTGGTTTAAGACGTCTCCGCTGCGGACACAGATAATGACCTTGTCCGGGCCAGCCTCCGTGAGCTTTACGACCTCGGAGACGACATCGACTTCATTCGGATTAAAAACCGCGTCGGCGCCTATTTCCAGGGCCTTATCCAAACGGGACTTAATCGGGTCAATGACGATAACAGGGCCTGCCCCTGCGGCTTTAGCGCATAGCATTGTGCCAAGGCCTATTTTCCCGGCTCCAATGATGACTGCTGACTCCCCGGGCTTCAGTTCGGTAGTCTTGATGGCGCTGACTCCGGTGCGGAGCGGCTCCACCAGTGCTGCTTCCTCATCGGATACATTATCGGGTATTCTCTGGACGGCGTGCGGCGGCCTGATGAAATACTCAGCCATTGACCCGAAGCGGTTGGCGTATTCCCTTATCACTTGGGGCAATGCTCGTGGCGATATATCCTTACCCTGGCACAGGTGATGTAACTGGCGTCGGCAAAAATAGCACTGACCGCAGGGCAGCAGGTAGTCGCCGGTGGTAACCCGGTCACCAACTGACCACCCATCGACCCCTTCACCTATAGCCGCTACCTCGGCGGCAAACTCATGACCGGGTATAGCTCCTGCCTTGACAGGGTTGCCGTGCATCTGCCCGGCGACATATTCAAGGTCGGTGCCGCATATAGAGCAGTATCTCATCTTCAGCAATAGTGTCCCCGGTTGTACTGATGGCGTTGGTACTTCCTCGCAGGTAATAAGTCCTTTACCTTTGACCACAGCCGCTTTCATTGATATTCCTCCTTTCTGAATCTGCAGGTACTATTCCTCGCGTGGCAAGCCGTGCTGCTGCATATAGCGCAATGCAGCTTGTGGAATTCATTAGGCATTGTAATTACGGGGTTATGGATATGTCAAATATGCTCGGTTAGGTATCTGCCCCGGGGTGAAAGCAAGCCCCGTTCCAGGGCGCGGGGGCTTGGGGTCTGGGAGATTGTCTTACCTTATAAAGTTATGACTACATTTCCCTTTTTGTGTCCTGTTTCGACATACCTGTGAGCCTCGGCCATTTGTTCCAACGGATAGCGTCTATCAATGACCGACTTTATCTTTCCCGCCTCAATAAGCTCTTTGAGGAAGGATAGGTCTTCAGTACTGTATTTGAAGCTTGTGGCTGCAAATATTGCCTTCTTGCTGCCTACCATTGACGTCCATAGCATTTGAAGAAGAATTACCGGCCCAGGGATAGTTGCAAGATAGACCCCTTTCTGCTTTAGTGTGCCTTTACAGCGTGAAAACGAAGTCTTTCCCACCGTGTCGAAAATGATATCATAGGCCTCACTACTCTTGGCAAGATCCTCTTTGGTGTAATCAATTATCTTATCGGCCCCCAGAGATTTCACCAATTCTAAATTCGTGGTACTGCATACCCCGGTAACTTCTGCCCCAAAGTACCTGGCAAGCTGTACCGCATAAGTACCTACACTTCCAGAAGCGCCATTGATAAGAACTTTTTGCCCGCTCTGAATGTTTCCCTT
>CAYZOI010000085.1:0-6016 GCA_964480145.1 uncultured Dehalococcoidaceae bacterium
GAATTCCTGGATTTCGGATACATTGAGCCATCTCGCAAGAAGGGCAGACGCCGCGCAATGGAGGACTGCATCCGCCCCGTTACTACCTCGTCGCGCACCTTGATTCTGGCCATACAAACCGGTCAGTACCGGGAAGAATGCAAGCAGGAAATGCTGACCAGCCTGAAAAAACTGGGGGTGGATTTAGCCCGTACTGATTTCTTTATAACCCATTTGCATGTGGACCACCTGGGATTGCTGGCTGAGCTCAAGACTGACACATCACGCGTCTATTTTAATCAAAAAGAAGCACGCATGGTGAATTGTACTCGTTCCGAAAGCGAAAAACGCTGGCAAAAACGCTACGCGTTCTATACATCAAATGGCTTTCCCAAAGCTGAACTCGAAGAAGCAATAAAGCACCACCCGTTTCATCGATTCGGCTTAAAACAGCGCATCGCCTTCACCACTCTGAAAGAGGGAGATGCCCTCGAAATCGGAGACTACTCATTCCGTTGCATTGAGACCCCAGGGCACTCTCCAGGTCATATGTGCCTCTACGAGCCCAATAATAAAATGCTGCTCGCTGGAGACCACATCCTTTTTGACATCACTCCCAATATAACGTGCTGGCCTGAGATGGAAGACTCACTTAACAAGTATTTAGCCAGTCTGGACAAAATTTATAACTTCGAATGTGATATTGTCTTGCCGGGTCACCGAAAGGCAGGGAAGAGCCACCGAAAAAGGGTAAGAGAACTTCAGGCACATCACCAGGCCCGGGCCAATGAGATTCTATCGGCCCTTGAAACCGGAAAGGAAACCGCCTTTCAAATAGCATCCCATATAACCTGGAACTTGAATTGCCGTTCCTGGGCTGACTTCCCGCCCGCGCAGAAATGGTTTGCCGTTGGCGAAACGGCAGCCCATCTGAAATACCTCGAAAAGAAAGGCGCCGTAAAGAGCGCCTGTGAAAACAACGAGATTTTCTACTCGCTCGCCTGATAATTATTGCCAGAGAGCAAACTCCAGCTACCTATACTATACCTTGATTTCACTTATCTTCCAGCATTTCATCCAATACTTTTTTCTCGATATGGTAGGTGTGTTCCGGTCCGGGGAACGCACCTTGCTCCACTTCTTCTTTGTATTGCTGCAGCGCCTGCAATATAGTTTCGGATAGGTTGGCGTATTTCTTAACAAACTTTGGGGTGAACCGCTCAAAAATCCCCAACAAATCATAAACATTCAACGATTGCCCATCCGTGTAGGGTCCGGCACCAATGCCGGTGGCTGGTATGGTCAATGCTTTACAGACAAGTTCGGCCACCCGGTCGGGTACGCATTCCAGAGTAAGCATGAATGCCCCGGCAGCTTCCAGGGCTTTGGCATCTTTAACCAGTTTACGGGCGGTGGCGATATCGGTGCCCTGCACCTTATACCCGCCCAGCTTGGAGATGGTCTGGGGAGTTAGCCCGATGTGCCCCACCACTGGAATACCAGCCTTCACAATTGCCTCAACCGTTGGAGCAAATTCCTCCCCTCCCTCAAGTTTTACCGCATCCACACCACCATATTTCATCAGAGCTCCAGCGTTGTATATAGCATCTGGAATACACGTCTGGTAGGATAAAAAGGGGAGGTCCCCTATCACCAGGGCATACTTGACCGCCCGCATCACCGCTTTACAGTGGTGTATCATCTGCTCCATGGTTATCGGCACGGTGCTGGTTTCTCCCAGCACGACCATCCCCACCGAATCACCCACCAGTATTGAATCCACTCCAGCACGGTCAGCAAGCAACGCCATCGGGTAGTCATAGCACACCACCCGTACTATCTTCTGGCCCTGTTCCTTCTTAATCAGCAGGTCCTGCGGAGTTATCTTTTTGCGCTCCATTTCACCCCTCTTTTTCCAGGTAAAATATGTGGTCACAACAATCGTCGCCTTCCATCAGCGTCTTTGTTCGCTGGAAGCCAATGGCAGGATTGAATGCTGAGGCCATGGGAGCATCTCCCTCGCACAGCCAGAAACCGATATCCAGAGCGTCCAGCTCGGCGAATATCTCTGCCCACATACACCTCGTGAAACGATAAGCCTGCCGCTTATCCGTCTCTTCGAGTTTGCGCCACTCGTGGCTGCCGGCACATCCCGCTTCGAGCGCAGAGCAGAAAGCCTTTAAGGTGGAGGCACCTGCCTCGCGCGCCATCTTTTCACCTCTTTCAGCGGCCACCTCTTTGAAGGCACCATGAATTGCCTCTACGCCCTCGTCGCCGTACTTCTTTTGAATAGTCCGAACGGTTTTCACCAGCAGGACAGCGCTGTTGAACATCTTCGAACGCAACTTCATCAGGAACGCCTTTTCAACGTCCCCGGGGATGGGCTCAGGTGATATCTGCTGCAACGAACTCATAATCTCCTCCTTCAGGCAGACTTACTGCCCTTTCTCACCTATTTATACATCAGAAGCTTTAATATCTTGTTCAGCTACTTCATCGCAGGCTATAATACACCAATTCCAGGACTGAGTATGTTGTTTGGGTCGAAGACCGCTTTAATTCCACGCATCAATTCCCACATTTTTTTGTCGGGATACAGGTCAAGGTCGGGAAGCCTGATAACCCCGAGTCCGTGCTCACCGGTGATAACGCCACCCATCTTGATTGCTTCCTCGTATACCTGCCTTTTTACCTCTCTGAGCAGCCCCTTTTCAACTAAATCGGCCATTAGATGGGGATGGAGATTGCCATCAGCGGCGTGACCATAGGTTGGTATTTTGATATTGAATTTGGCGGCGATTTCATCAACCTTGTCCATCATTTTGCCGATACTTGCCGGAGGCACCGTGATATCCAGCACATCGGCAATATTGCTTTTCAGCGACGAGTAAACCTCGCTCCTTATCTTCAGTATATTGGCCTGCTCCTCTCGCCTTTCGGCAATCAGGATATCGATGGCATTATTTCCCTCACATATAGTGGATACCTTCTCCCCCTGCGCATATACCTCATCTTCACTGTCTCCGGTAAGGATAACAATTAAAAAGGTGTTGCCCTTCTTCGCCGGCCATTCCATATTCAGCCTCTTCGCTGATATTTCAATGACGTCTCGCTCGACATACTCAATAGCGAGGGGGACTACGCCGCTCTGCAATATCTGGGGAACAGTGTTAATAGCTTTATGGCGTTCATCGTACGAAATTACCAGTGTGCCGCTGCTATTGAATTTGGGGCAAAGTCGGAAAATCACCTTGGTTATCACACCCAGAGCACCGCCACTGTTAATGAGCAGGTGCATGAGGTCGAACCCCTGATTGTTCTTGAGCAACTTACCTCCGAGGTTTATTATGTCGCCGGTAGGGGTTACCACTTCGAGTCCCCTCACAAAGTTACGAATAACGCCATACTTTACGGCCCTTGTCCCTCCGGCATTGCAGGCGACGAGGCCTCCCACGTGTGCGCCCTCATCCCCGGGGTGAGGTGGGAAGAAAAGGCCGGCTTCTTCCACCGCCTTTAGCATGTTGCCAAACGGTACTCCCGCTCCGGCAACGACCATCAGGTTGTCTTTATCAACTTCCAGAATCCCGTCGAGCCTCTCCGTCGACAGGAGTATTCCATCGGCAATCGGCACAGCCCCGCCACATATACCGGTGCCGCCGCCTCTTACGAAAACTGGAGTTTTTTCACGGTTGGCCAGTTTCAAGACCTCAGCTACATTTTCGGCACTCGATGGCTTGATAAGCACCACGTTTTCGGCTGGCTTGGGACGGATGGCGTCCGCCGTTTCATCGGCGAGATACCGCGCTGTCTGTTCCCGGTTCGTTATTACCCAGTCTTCCCCCACAATATCCGCCAAATCACTGACTATGCTCATAACGGTACTCCTTTATCTTTTTTATCAATTTCGGTATTACCTCGTAAAGGTCACCGACTATTCCATAGTCCGCAACGCGAAAGATAGGGGCTGACGGGTCCGTGTTAATCGCAATTATGGTTTCGGATGACCTCATACCGGCCAGGTGCTGTGGGCTTCCGGAAATCCCACAGGCGATGTATACTTTGGGGTTCACCGTGGTTCCACTGAATCCCACCTGATGCTCTCTTCCTATCCAGCCGTTATCCACCGGGGGCCGACTGGAACCCAGAGCGGCTCCAAGAACCTCTGCCAGCTCCAAAAGGAGCGAATAATCGTCTGCTTTTTTCAGGCCGGAGCCTCCGGAAACGAGTATTTCAGCATCAGCCAGATTAACGCCTGCTGATTTCTTATTGTGAACGAAAGATAGCAAGGAAGGTACAATTTCGGCTGCCCTCTTGATTATTTCCCCTTTCCTGTCAGCACCCCTCACGGCTCTGGGCATCACTTTGTACCTGACTGTCGCCATCTGTGGCCTTGTCCGCGTCCTGATATGAGCCAGAACATTACCACTAAAAGCCGGCCTGATTTGTATCAGGTTACCGTGCTTATCAACATCCAGACCGGTGCAGTCAGCGGTTAAACCGGTACCGAGTGCGGCCGCCACCCTGCTTCCCAATGAGCGACCCCAGTAAGTAGCTCCTAAGAGGAATATATCAGGCTGCACCTCCCTGACCAGCCTGACAACGTTGTGCTTGTAGTTCAATAAATCGCAGTCGTTGAATACTGGATGGTCAAAAAGGTACACTTTTTCTGCGCCGTAAAATATGAGTTCCTGGGCATGGTTCTCCACCCCGCTGCCCAACAGGACAGCGGTGAGTGCGCACCGTTTTTTATCGGCCAGCTCCCTTCCTTTGCCCAGTAATTCATATGATACGGGATTAATGGCGCCTTCTCGCTGCTCGACAAAAACCAGTAACTCTCCATCGTCACTCATGATATACCACCAGCATTATCGTTCGGACTCACCAGATGGCAAATGCGCTTTGCTACCTCGCTTACGGCCTCATCTGACGCCTGCCGGAAGATTTTGCCTTCCCTCCCTTCATCTGAAGGTACCACAACCTTGTAGACCTTTGTCGGTGAGCCCTGTACGCCAAATCGTGTCACGTCAGCGTTTCCGGAGAGTACGGTAGCGCCCGTCATCTGTACCGCCATTTGCCTCGCTCTGGCTCTATCCCGGAACGTCGGCAACCTGGGAGTATTTATATCCTTGGTTACCGTAATCAATACCGGGAAGGAGGCTTTGAAAGTGCAGCGCTCCATTCCGATATCGCAGGTAGCAGTTATATTCTCACGGGTAACATTTACCTCGTAGGCACAGGCTATGTGCGGTATGTTCAGATGCTCCGCAACCTCAGGGCCAACCTGGCCGGTATCTCCATCAACCGTCTTTTCCCCGCACAGAATGAGGTCGAAATGACCCAGCTGCCTGACTGCGCTCGCAATTGTATATGACGTGGCCAGAGTATCGGCTCCGGCAAATTTCCTGTCTTCCAGCAGAAATGCGCTATCCGCGCCTCTGGCAAGGGTATCTTTGAGAGCCGATTCCGTGCGCCGTGGTCCCATGCTCAGAACGAAAACTTGCCCCCCCAGTTCCTCTTTGATTCGAACGGCAGCTTCAAGAGCGTTAAGGTCGAATGGATTTATTTCGAGGTCAGCGGAACTGCGGTCTACTCTTCCCCGGTCAACATCGAACCGTACCCTGGACATGTCCGGCACGTATTTTACCAGCACGATAATTACCAAGAGCTATTCTCCCGCAAGGATTTATCTCCCTCTGTAGTTGCGATATTACATTATACGACATCATCTGGGCAATTGCGCCGCTCTTTTCGAATCAGCAACCGGTAGAAATACATCAGCCGAGGAATTGGTACTTTATGGCCAGTGCATTCATGTGGTACAATCACATGAGCGGAATCATCAGGAGACGGACAGAACCGAGGAAAAAGAGCCGCTGCGCTATTTAATTTCTCCCTCCGGTTACAGTTTTGCAGGGGTTTGCCTCGAAGCTAACGGGAGATGAAACAAAGCAATCGCCCTTTAAGCAGCGGGGGTTACGGGTTCAAGTCTCTCCAGGGACGCTACTTTATTTTTATATGGAGGTAGTTTATCGTGAAG
>CAYZOI010000086.1:0-5529 GCA_964480145.1 uncultured Dehalococcoidaceae bacterium
ATCGCCAGGAGCAACCCGCGCCCTCTCACATCGGTGACGAAGTTATATTTACTCTTCAGCTCTTCCAGTCGCCCGATAAAATACTGGCTGACTTTCTGAACATTTTCCACGATGTTGTTTTCAATGATGTATTTCACCGTGGCATAGGCTGCGGCGCAGACCAGCGGGTTGCCGCCGAAGGTTGAGCCGTGCTCGCCGGGAACAAGCACGTTGGCACTATCCTTGACCATAATGGCACCGATTGGCACCCCGCTCCCCATCCCCTTGGCCAGGGTCATAACGTCAGGCTCAACACCGTGCTGTTCATAGGCAAACAGGCTTCCCAGCCGGCCAAAGCCGGTCTGAATTTCATCAAGGATAAGGAGAATTCCTTTTTCGTTGCACCACTCCCTCACTTCTGCCAGGTAATCATCATCGGGCAGGTTGACTCCGCCCTCGCCCTGTAACGGCTCCAGAATGACGGCGCAGGTCTTATCGGTAGTGGCTGCCTTTATGGCATCGACACTGTTATAATCCACGTTGACGAAGCCAGCGGGGAGGGGCAGAAACGGCTGCTGGTGCTTCGCCTGCCCGGAAGCCGCCACCATGCCCAGGGTGCGACCGTGGAAAGAGCCCATGGCGCTGATAACTTCATATGCTCCGTTCCGGTGGTGCTTCCCGTAGCGCCGTGCCAGCTTGACCGCCCCTTCATTTGCCTCCGCACCGCTGTTGCTGATAAAGACCTTGTCCAGGCAGCTGTGCTGCACCAGAATCTCAGCTAGCTGAAGCTGCGGGATGGTATAGAACTGATTTGAAACCTGGATGAGGGTGTGCGCCTGTTCCGCCAGTGCCCTGGCCACCACGGGATGGCAATGACCCAGGCTGTTGACCGCCCAGCCGGCAACAAAGTCCAGATACTCACGTCCGTTATCGTCCCATACCCTTGCCCCTTCACCTTTGACCAGCGTCACCGGCACCCGATTAACAGTATGCATAAAGTACTTGCTTTCCATTTCCTGCCAGTTACTCATGGTATCACTCCCTTTTGTTTGCGTAATGCTGCGTTTTGTTACTCAATATAAATTGTTGTGCCACCGCCACGCCCTTCAGTCTGCTGTCGCAGGGCGTGAGGCTGCCGTCCATCAATTATACAGGTCGCCGCGGCGATGTCCGCCACCCTGATGCAACCCTGTATTTTGGGAATCATTCCCCCGGAGGCCACGCCAGACGTGACCAGTTCTTCGGCCTCACTGACGGACAATCTGGACAGCAGATTACCTGAGCGGTCGCAGATGCCCGGCACATCGGTCAGGAAGACGAGTTGCTCCGCACTGATGGCAGCCGCTATTTCACCGGCAAATATATCACCGTTTATGTTAAGTATCTGCGGGGAATTATCGGGCCGGTCAAAGGCGTAAATACCCAGCGGAGAAATCACCGGCACATAGCCTGCCTGCAGCAGCGTGTCCAGCAGCTCCGTGTTTACCTCAACCACTCTGCCCACGTAGCCGAGTTTTTCGTCTTCTATCCGGCACCGCGTCAGCGCGCCATCGACGCCACTTATACCTATAGCTCGTCCGCCGAGCTGGTTAACCGCCGCCACGATTTCCTTGTTGACCAGTCCGGCCAGCACCGCCACCGTCACCGCCAGAGAATCCTTATCGGTTACCCGCTGACCACCAACGAACCGGGTGGTAACGCCGTGCAACTTCAGCCATTCGGTGATGAGCTTGCCGCCACCGTGCACCACCACCAGCTGTTTACCCTGTTGCTGAAGGTGGACGATATCCTCGATGGTCGTGTCATTGCTGCCCAGCACCACCCCGCCAATCTTCACCAGAATAACCTGATTGCGTTCCATATCTTATATTGCTATCAGCCTAGGTTGTATAGTGGCTGTTTATTTCTGCGTAGTTCTCGGTTAAATCGCAACCCCAGGCAACTGCGCTGCCGTCTCCCAGGTTGAGATTCAAAATAAAGGTTACCTCAGTTTTGTTCAAGTGCTTTACCGCTTCAGCATGGTCAAACGGCTGTGGCCGGCCTGCTTTCAGCAGACAGATATCAGCCAGATAAAGGTCCACTTTCGACTCCACCACCTCGGCGCCACTTCTCCCCGCCGCCGCCAGGATTCTGCCCCAGTTGGGGTCGTTTCCATAGGTGGCAGCCTTCACCAGCGGCGAACTGACCACGGTCCGTGCCATCTGCCGCGCCGCCGCCCTGTCCGACGCCCCCTGCACCGTTACCTCAAAAAGCTTGGTGGCGCCTTCGCCATCACGCGCCATCGCTTTGGCCAGATGAATGCAGAGCCCGTCAAGTGCCTGCTGGAATGCTTCAGCCTGCTCCGTACCCGATGATATAACGTCGTTGCCGGCCAGTCCGTTGGCCAGCAACAGCAACGTATCGTTGGTGCTGGTATCGCCGTCAATGGAGACCATATTGAAGGAAACGCCTGCCGCCTGTTTCAAAGCGGACTGGAGAAACGCGGAGTCAACCCTGGCATCCGTGGCCAGAAAGCCGAGAAACGTGGCCATATCGGGGTGAATCATCCCCGCACCCTTGGCCACTCCACCTATGGTGTAGCCGCCTCCACTTACTCTCACCGCCGCCTCCTTGGGCACCGTATCCGTGGTCATGATTGCCCTGGCCATTTCATGCCCGCCATCGCAGGAGAGCGAAATCTGCTTTATGCCGGTGCGAAGTCGTTCCATCGGCATCATCTGCCCGATGACACCGGTGCTTGCCACCAGAACCTGCTCGTGGGGAGCACCGATAGCTTCAACTGCCAGTGCGGCCATCTCCCTAGCATCCGCCAGCCCCTGTTCCCCGGTACAGGCATTGGCGCAACCGCTGTTGACCACCACCCCGGTCGCTTTCCCGCCGGCGAGTCGCTGCTGACAAAGTACCACCGGTGCGGCTTTAATCCGATTCCGGGTAAGCAGACCCGCCGCCACGCAGGGCACTTCCGAAGCCAGTATCGCCAGGTCCAGGTTTTCTTCTTTCTTGATGCCAGCGTGCGTTGCACCGGCGGTGAAACCGTTTGGGGTAGTAACGGTACCCGAAGGCGTGAACTCAAATCCGGCTTTCATTACCCAAATATATCACACTGGATACCGCAAAGCAACGCTTGCTTATCAACCTCAATTTGACATCCACAGGCGGCGATGATAAACTTATGCCACTATGAAAATTGTAAGATACAGCATCGGCAACAAAACTGAGTACGGTATCCTGGATGGTGAGCAAATCCAAGTTATCGACGGAACACCGTTTCCGGAAATCAAAAAGCTCGACCAGTCCCACAAGCTCAGCGAGGTCAAGCTCCTAGCACCCTGCGAGCCAACCAAAATTGTAGCCATCGGCCTCAACTACCACAGCCACGCCAAGGAGGTCGGCCAGCCTGCTCCCGAGGAACCGATAATGTTCTACAAACCTTCAAGCTCGGTCATCGGCCCCGAGGAGAAGATTTACAACCCCGGGTCCACACGGGTCGACTACGAGGCGGAGCTGGGCGTGGTCATCAAGACCCAGGCAACGAAGGTGAGCGAAAAGGACGCCATGAAGTACGTGCTGGGCTATACCTGCTGCAACGATGTCAGCGCCCGCGACTGGCAGAAAAATGACTCGCAGTGGACAAGGGCTAAAGGCGCGGATACCTTTGGGCCATGCGGCCCCTGGATTGAAACGGATATTGACCCGGGCAATGTGGTGCTGGAAGCATACCTTAACGGCGAGTGCAAACAGAGCGTGAATACGAGCGACCTCATCTTTGATGTTCCGTCTCTGATAATCTACATCTCCCGGTTTATTACCCTTTTCCCGGGCGACATTATCTCCACGGGAACGCCGGCCGGCATCAGCCCGATGAAGTCGGGCGATACCGTCGAGATAAAAGTGGAAGGTATCGGCACGCTGCGCAACTACATGGCCTGAGCGACGCCGCCCACATTCAGGAGACATCACTATATGGAAGCGAAGACTGTTTACTTTGAGCGGCCGGGCCAGGAGAACACTGGTGAAGTACTGCGCATTGCCGGGCAGCGGGCCAAAGAACTCGGCATCAAAACGATAGTGGTGGCGTCGACGCGGGGTGATACCGCGGCACAGGCGGTGGAAGCACTGCAGGGCTTCCGGGTAATCATAGTGACCCACAGCCAGGGCTTCCGCGAGGCAAACGCCAACTCATTCACCGAGGAGAACCGCAAGGTGGTGGAGAGCAAGGGCGGCGTGATATATACCGGCACGCACCTTTTTGCCGGCGTCAGCCGCGCCATCCGCAACAAGTACGACACTTACGTCGACGGCGACCTTTTCGCCAGCGTGCTCCGGCTCCTTGGCGATGGGATGAAAGTGGTCTGCGAGATATCGATTATGGCGGCGGATGCCGGTCTGGTGCGCACCGACGAGGAGGTAATCGTCATCGGCGGCACCGGTCGCGGCTCCGATACCGCGGTGGTGCTCACGCCGGTGAACTCGCAGGACTTCTTTGATTTGAAAGTAAAGGAAATACTCTGCAAACCGCGTTTTTAGAGCTTAATTATATAATTAAAAAAGGAGGCTATAAGGATATGGGAGAACTTGGAGCGCATTATGCCATCGGCAAGGCTGGTAAACTGATTCCGGCACGGCTCAGGACCAACACCGATATCACCGCCGGGTTGAAGGCCGTCTGCGAGGAAAACGGCATCAAGTACGGCGCGGTGCTCTTCGGCATCGGCAGCATACGCAAGGTGACCTACCAGATACTGGCGCCCAAGCCGGATACGAAGCTCGGTGCCGGCTACACTGACCCCGCAACACTCCCCGGCCCGATTGAGGTAATCAGCATGCACGGCATTGTCTTCCAGTCGGACGACGGCCAGACGCTGCTGCACCTGCACGGCACCTTTTGCGATAAAGAAGGCGCCGTATTCGGCGGGCATATCGTGGCCGGTGAGAACCCGGTGCTGGCCACGCTGGACGCCTACATTGTGGAGAACGTGGGCGCAGAGACCATCCGCCAGATGGACGAGGACATCGGTATGGGCGTGGGCATACCGCAGGGCAAGTTTGCCAAAGTAACACAGTAGAAGTTAATTAAATTAAGAGACCTCACCCCCTGTGTCCCCCTCTCCTTGCAAGGAGAGGGGGATTTTGTTTTATGGATTTCAAGTTATTTCCAATCATAATCTTTTATTTTATGTAAATGAGTTGTAATATTATATAGAGCAATGGATGAGACAATATTCTTAAAAGATTTCTTAGAGGAGAAACGGGATTTCTCACCACATCTGGTTCATCTTACAAAAGACGGCACAGATGAACTTGGGAATATCTGCATATCTGCGAAGGATGTTTTGAATTCTATTATTGAAGACCAAACATTAAGAGCTACCAATCATTTCTGTTTATTCAGTCCAAGCCTGAAAAACTCACAAAACGCGCTTCTTGAAGATAAATTCAAGGTTGTTTGCTTTACTGAAACCCCTATCGAACATATAGATGCGCTCCTTAAAAATCTAGTTGAGAGGGATTTTAAGCCCAAACCTTATGGTTTAATTTTTACAAAAAAAA
>CAYZOI010000087.1:0-5524 GCA_964480145.1 uncultured Dehalococcoidaceae bacterium
AGAAGGATTATCTACTAGTAACTGGCGGGTTACTATCTGGCTTCACAGCTGGTCTCATTGGTCTAGGTGGAGTAATTCGTGGTGCCTTCCTAATATCCACGAAAATCAGGAAAGAAACGTATGTGGCCACATCAGCGGCCATCGCACTTTGTACAGATATTGCACGTTGCACGACATATGTAGTTAGAGGCAATTTGGAGTCACAGTATTTCTGGTATATTCCGGTGCTCATCGTGGTTGCCTTTGCTGGCACTCGTCTAGGGGTGAGGTTACTCAAGAGACTTCCCGAACTTATAGTTAAACAGGTAGTGCTGGTAGTACTCGTACTAGCAAGCATCTCGTTTATACTGAACTACCTTGGTATCATCAATATGGGTTAGTGTTAGCACTAAAAAGGAACGATAATAGATTGGTGATTGGTTTAACTTTTTTGCATGATAAAATACGCCGAGCCAAACCACCGGTAGTATTTCTTATGCATATCAACTTCGCGTTGTTCCTTATCCAGTACCTGTAAGGCGTGGGGGTCATCGGCATATTTGACCCGGAGCTTACGGATATGCTGCTCCAGAGGGCCGAAATATAAAACCCACCAGGCGTCTTCGGGCAAGGCGAAGTGACCGACGAGGGTATAGTCGCTGGGGGCAATCTGCGCCACGTTTTCCGGAACGGTGCAAATCCCGGAATATTGTCGTTTCCAGTAATCATAGATTTCCCCGGGTGGGTCGGGGCGCAGCCAGACCATATCATGGACGATGAGGAACCCTTTCGGCCTGAGCAGGCGCCGCCAGTCCCTGAGGCCTCTTTCAAAGCCGATACTGTATATGGACCCCTCAGACCAGAGGATGTCGAAGCTTTCATCGGGGAAGTCCATGTTGAACATGGAGCGGTTTAAAGCCTGCACACGGTCGGAAAGGCCAGCCTTTTCGGTTTTCATCTTCAACCTGTCGAGCGCAGGCTGGTTTATATCAATGCCAATGATTTCACCCTGAGTCAGGCGCGCCAGTTCCAGGGTCGGCTCCCCGGCACCACAGCCGATATCCAGGATGCGTGGCTTCTCCAGCCCGGGGAGCATCCGGAACGCTTTTCTGGTGTACCTGGTTCTCCCGAGGCCCTCTGCAGGTGGATTGTCACGTATCTCAGAAAGTATATCTCTGGACATCAGTCCCAGGCCCCAATCGGGATAGTCTCATACCAGGCTGAGCGGGTATTTACCGTATTCTCTTATCGCCCGTACCATTTCCGCATAGTTATCCGGACTCACGGCGCCGTGAATTGAGTTGCCCGACATGCAGATGTAACCTCCACCCTTGCCTGCTTTCCGGATGCAGTCTTTGACCGTTTCGCGGACCTCTTCTTTGCTTCCCCAACTAAGCAGGTTGCCGCAGTCAACGTTGCCCATAATACATACTTTATCACCGTACTTTTCCTTTGCCTCTCCAATGTCCATGCCGGCTACGGGGTCGATGGGGTGGACACCATCAGCGCCGGCCTCCACAATAAGGTCGAAGATGCTCCAGATGTTCCCGTCGGTGTGCTTGAGACACGGTATGTTCCGGCTGTGGCAATAATCAACGACCTCTTTGAAGCCGGGGATGAGAAATCTGGCCACGTGCTTTGGTGACACCATTGGGCCATTGGTAAATGCCCAATCTGCGGTTTCAATGATTATATCAGCCCCGACATCTATCAGGTTTTTGGTGTAACGCTTGTAGTAACTGGAGGTAATTTCATTTAAACCCTCCACCAATTCGGGGTCTCTTATCATGTCCTTTAACAGCTCATCCTGGTTGCGGAGGCTGCCATAAATGGTGGCGAAGGGTCTGACCACGGACATAATAGCCCGCTTCCCCTTGTATCTCTTCACCGCCTCTTCTAACCTCTTAAACCGCCCTGGCAGGTCGGGGTCGGGAGGGACGTATTTGGCCAGGTCTTCCTTGGACTTGATCGCTGGCTCCAGCACCATGGGGATGGTACGTGATACCCCGGAGTACTTCATGATGGCGCCCCACTGGTCGCGGACGAGGCCCTTGGCTTCATCCAGCACTTCAAAGTGGTCCGTTTTTAGTTCGTGATAGCAAATGGCATCCAGATCCATGTATTCAATAAAATCCTCGTAGGTGGCGCCAGGTTTCAGCGCTTCAATGATTCTCATATCAATATCGAGTTCAAAAGTTGGGACGGTATCCGGCTCCTGGAGATGAACCGCCTTCATCACACGCTCTAGATTGGTAAGCGTCTGCATCTTTATTACCCCCAATTATTTATTTAAAAGACTCTTGGCTTTTACCACCGCTTCCACGGCGTCCCGGGCAAAGGCATCGGCCCCTATCTGGTCGGCAAAAGACTGGTTCAACGGGACTCCACCAACCATTATCTTGACCTTGCCTCTTAAGCCAGCTTCCTTGAGAGTGTTTATCGTTTCCGTCATCTTGGGCATGGTAAAGGTCAGCAGGGAAGACAGGCCCATGATATCATAGCCGCCCTTTTTGATTTCATCGCAGAAACGCTGTGGCGGGACATCTATACCGAGGTCGGTTACCTCCCATCCGTTTCCCTCGAGCATCAGGATGACGATATTCTTGCCGATGTCATGAAGGTCACCCTCGACTGTACCGATGGCATATTTCCCCGCGTAGACAGCTCCCTTGCTGGAAAGCTCGGGCCTTAGCAGCTCAATTGAAGCTTTCATGGCATCGCCGGCCATGAGCAGTTCGGGAAGGAAAATCTGGCCGCTTTCAAAGTCGCTGCCCACGCGGTTCATTGCCGGTAATAACCCATTGTCCAGAATTTCCTTGGCTGGCACCTGTGCCGCCAGCGCTTTTTGTGTAAGCTCGACTGCTTTAGCAACTTGCCCGTCAATCACGCTATTGGTTAATTCTTCTAAATTAGACATGATGCGGCATTTCACCTCCAGTATTTTGATATTCCTGTATCTGATATTGTAACACAGTACGTCAAATAAGTCGGCTTAATCTCAATTCAGGCCCAGCAGTGCCAGCGCGTCACGATGGATTATCTGCTCCAGAAGCTCCTGGGGAACCTCGGGAAGATTATGTTTCCGGATAAAGTCATTCATATTGCGCAAGCCATCCATCGCTTCCTGCGGCATGGTTATGGGATAATCAGAACCCAGGAACAGTTTATCCATCACCGCCCATTCGTAGGCCATGCGCAGGCCGTTATAGAAGGACCAGGGCCGGTAGAACCTACCTGAAATATCAGCGTAGACGTGCGGATGTTTTCGTATCACGACGAGGCAATCCTCCTGCCAGGGGTGGCCGATATGAGCCATGACGATGCGCAGCTCGGGAAAACGAATGGCAATTTCGTCCATCACCAGCGGGTGGGCGTAGCGGATGGGAGCATCGCGTATGGGGGAAGTTCCCTGGTGAAACAGGATGGGCAGGTTTAACTCCTGGGCCTTGGTATAAACGCGAAGCGCGTTTTCTCCCATGGGGTCGAAGTTCTGGTAGTTCGGCCCCAGCTTCAGTCCGCGCAGCTTGAGGTCGTGGCCAGCTCTCTCCATTTCAGCAATCGCGTCCGGCGCCTCCGGCCAGACAGACATGAAGCCGATGACTTTCTCCGGCGCCTGCGCCACCAGCGCTGCCGTGGCATTGTTGACCTTCTTCGCGTCTTTCTCCCCGATAACGGCGGGGCGGTCCGGGGGCATGGCAATGCCGAAGGAGATAACCCGGTCCACCGGCTCCATTGCCTTGAAGAAATCGTGGTGAGTGGTGGTTATCCTGACTGGCCTGTCCGGCCTCATCTGTTTATTCACGATTTCCTCTTCCGCTGGCACCTCTGACACGTGGGTTGGCACGTGGGTGTGCACATCAACAATCATTGTTATTACTCCTCCATGTGTAATCTGGCGGCCGCTGACTTTGTGCTATATTTTATCACTATACGCAATTTTATGCCTTTTTTTTTGCGATGTGGCAAGAAAAAAACAAAGGGAACCGACAAAGATTCCCCCTGATGAAAGCAATTGAAGTTGGTTTGAAATGAACCGGTTACTTCCGGTTGTTTCCTGCTTTGCCGAATGCCTGGCTGATGCGGTCAATGATGATGGCCACGATAACGATGGCAGAGCCAGCCATGAATCCTCGGCCCACATCAAGTCGTTCGATACCGCGCAGGACTTCCAGCCCGAGTCCCGAGGCACCGATCATAGAAGCAATCACGACCATCGCCAGCGCCATCATAATCGTCTGGTTCACGCCGGCCATAATGCTCGGACGCGCCAGCGGCAGCTGGATTTTAAAGAGAAGTTGCGTGCCGGTGCAGCCGAAAGCCCGGCCGGCCTCAACCGTTTCGGCGGCAACCTGACGTATGCCCAGGTTGGTGAGACGGATGCAGGGTGGCACGGCGTAGATAACGGTAGCCACTACAGCCGGTACCTTGCCCAGACCGAAGAAGAACACTGCCGGGATGAGGTAGACGAAGCTCGGCATGGTCTGCATGCCGTCAAGAATCGGCCGGATTAAGGTTTGGAATCGGTCGTTTTTAGCAGTTAGAATGCCAAGGGGGATGCCAATGAGTACCGAGACGAAGACGGAAGTTACGATTATGGCTAGCGTGGTCATGGTGTCGTTCCATAGCCCCACCACGCCGATGAATATGAAGCCGACGAGAGTCAATATAGCTACCCAGTGTTTGGCAACTCGCCAGGAGACACCAGTGAAGATGAGTATCAGCACCCACCAGGGCAACCACCAGAGAAGACGTTCAATGTAGACAAGAGGCATGCGAATAGCAACGGTGATGACGTTGAAAACGGGGGCCAATGTTATCGTCATCCATTTGACGGCGATATTAATCCATTCACCCAGGGGGAGGGAGAAGATTTCCGGGAAGTCAAACATATACCTTTTTCCTCGCTAAATCACCAAATACCCCCACCCACTTTCGCCAGGAGGTTAATCATGGGTGGGGGTATCAAGCGCTTAATTATATCGCTCTCCTATCCTTCGGTTCCCTGAGGTTCCACGATGCCCTGCGCCACCGCTTCTTTTACCTTCTTGGCCACGTCTACCGGGACAAAGGTGGTCCAGATGTCTTCACGGTTCTTTATAAAATTGAGAGCCGCATCAAAAGGTTCGCCACCGGTGTCTTGCATAAAGGCCAGGGCTTCGCCCAGGGTTTTGGTGCCCAGCTTCCACTTGCCGAACATCTCAACCAGTTCGGGAGCTTTCTCGGGAAACGTCTTGTGACCGACGATGAACAGGTCCTGGGCGGGATAGGCACAGCCGTGGTTCTCATCCCAGACGGCCTTGTCGTAGGGCGGCTCTTCCAGCAGTGTCAGGTCAAGCATACCAGTAATCCATTCCGGGCCCCATTCGTAGGTTATATAGGGCTCGCCCTTTTCATAGGCGCCGAGTAGGCCGGCATGCAGTGTGTCGCCGCTCCCCGGATTTACCAGGTTATAGTACTCGTCCAATCCGTAGGCTGCCATCTGATCCATGTTGATTTCCTCGCATGCCCAGCCGGGCACGCAGGTGAGAATCCGCCCCTTCCCCTG
>CAYZOI010000088.1:0-5354 GCA_964480145.1 uncultured Dehalococcoidaceae bacterium
CACGCTCGCCATGTCCGTGGCGTAGCCGGAACAGGATATCCTCCGCTCGACTGAGACTGGTGTCAACGTCCGGTCCGGCATCGTAGCCGACACGGGAAATCTGGTCGGCGGCGCCAATCAGTCCCCGCATAACGGAGAGCCGATAGGCAATCTGGGCGTAGTGCTCGATGTCCAGCGGTGTCGGGCACACCGAAATCAAATGGCTCAGGAATGCCGCACCACCAACCGCCTCCAGTTTATCCCGCCTGGCCAGTTCCTGGGCCACAGTAATCTGGTTTATCGCCTCATTGCGTTCGTACAGGGCGAGGCAGGCTTCATACAGCCACTGGTTCCGTTCATGGTAGAAGTCTCCCCGATTCAAGACCGTGGCTATTTTATAGATTGCCGTGCCATCGATAAGCAGTGAACCGATGATGGCTTCCTCGGCATCGAGGTCATGAGGGGGTAACTTCTCGTTATTCACTTACTCCGTCTCCTCTTGCCCCTCGGTTTTCGTTTCTTCCGCTACCGTTTCCTCCTGGGTTTCAGCCTCTGCTTCTGTTGCCACCTTTGGCGCTTTCGCCTTCGTCTTCTTCTTTGCCTTTGGCTTTGTCTCTTTCTTACCCTCGCCCTTCATCCCTTCTTCCTCAACGACGTTGAGCTTTATCTTGGGGATAATGTCCTTGGTCAACCTGATGGGTATGTCATAGCTGCCTATCTCGTGGATAGGCGTTTCGAGCTCAATTTTTCGTTTATCAACCACTAGTCCGGCACTTGTGCTCAGCTCTTCGGCAATGTCGGCATTGGTGATAGAGCCGTACAGCCTGTCCTTGGCTCCTGCCTTGGCCTTGACGACTATTTTCAGCCCTTCCAGTTGTTTGGCCAGTTCCCGCATTTCCGCCTCGGTCTCCGCCTCAAGCCGGGCTTTCCTTTTCTTCCGTGCTTCTACTATCTGCGTTGCCCGGGAATCAGCCAGTATGGCCAGTCTTTTGGGAATAAGGTAATTGCGTCCGTAACCGTCGGCTACTTCCTTGATTTCCCCGGCCTCAGCCACATCGGGCACATCCTCAATAAAGACGACTTTCATCCGCTATCTCCTTGCCATCATTATACTTTACTCCAAAATCGCCCACCAAGAGGCGGGCAAATATTTATTTGCCAGTGATATGCCGCTCCGCATATATCGCCGCCACCGCGCCGTCTCCCACTGCCGCCGCGACCTGCCGTATTGAATTCGCCCTGATATCGCCGGCGGCGAGAATGCCCGGCACACTGGTCTCCATCTTCTCGTTGGTGATTATGGTGCCGTTTTCCGCCAGGTCGACAATGTTTTTCAGGTAATCCGTATTTGGCCTGAAACCAGTAGCGACAAAGATGCCGGATATGTCCCGGGTGGATTTTTCTCCGGTCTGAACATTTTTCAGCCTGAGTTTCTTTACCGTATCCTCTCCTTCAATAGCCTCGACCACGGTGTTCCACAGGAATTCTATTTTCGGCTCGGCAAAGGCTCTCTCCTGGAGTATTTTGGTGGCGCGCAACTCATCGCGGCGGTGAATCACGGTAACCTTGGAGGCGAACTTGGTGAGCTCAAGCGCCTCGTTCATGGCGGTGTTGCCCCCGCCCACTACCGCCACCGGAATATCTCGATAGAAATAGCCGTCGCAGATGGCGCAATAGGCCACGCCCCGACCGGTGAATTCCTCCTCTCCGGGGACCCCCAGCTTGACCCGGTCGGAGCCGCCAGCGACGATGACCGCCCTGGCGACGATATCCCCTTCGCTTGTCTTCAGCACCTTCTGCTCGCCTTTCAAATCAAGGCCGGTAACCTCGGCGGTTAACGTCTCCAGTCCGAACTTCACCGCCTGCTGCTGCATGGCGTCGGCCAGCTCCAGCCCATTGACACCATCGGGAAAGCCGGGGTAGTTTTCCACCACGCCGGCGTTGATAATCCAGCCCCCTGTGGCCCCCTTCTCAAGGAGCAGGCTTTTCAGCCTCGCCCGTGCGGCATAAATGCCGGCGGTGAGCCCTGCCGGACCACCCCCGATAATGACCACATCATACCCCCGTTTTGTTGCCAACCTCACCCTCCTGAATAATCACTCCTTCTTACCCGATGGTTAAAGGACAGCATCAATGCTTTTTTTCAACTCCGCTTTTGGCCTGAAACCAATGATGTTCGAAACCGGTGCTCCGTCCTTGAATATGAACAGCGTCGGTATGCTCATAATGCCGTACTGGCTGGCTGTTTTCGGGTTCTCATCAACGTTCAACTTGACCACGGTTACTTTTCCTTCGTATTCACCGGCCAGCTCCTCCACAACCGGTGCCACCATACGGCAGGGCCCGCACCATACTGCCCAGAAATCGACCAGCACCGGCGTTTTCGACTGCAGCACCATCTGGTCGAAGTTGCTGTCATTCACTTCCACTGGCTTGCTCATGAATCTCCTCCTTGATTACCTCGGCTATGTTTTCTTCGGCCATATGCTTGGCAATGCCGATGGCGTTTTTGATGGTCTTGGCCTGGCTGCGCCCGTGGGCGATGATGATATTTCCATTCACGCCCAGCAGGCACGCCCCTCCGTATTCGCGGTAGTCTATCCGGTTGACCCGCGAGCCGAGCCCAAGGTCAAGGAGCAGGTCACGTCCTCTGAAGTGATAGGCGCTGGAAACGACGTGCCCTATCTGTCGCATCGACCCAAGAAACGTGTCACCTAAACCTTCGATTGTCTTGAGCACGATGTTTCCGGTAAAACCATCGGTAACGACCACATCGGCGGTTACTTTCAAAATATCATGGCCTTCAATATTGCCGATAAAATTCAGATATTTGGCCTTTTTTAGAAGCTTATAGCTTTCCTGAACCAGCTGGTTTCCTTTGGATTCCTCAGCGCCATTGCTGAGCAGGCCGACCCGCGGCTTGCTGATGCCGAGCACATGCTGGCTGTAAATGGCACCCATCTCGGCAAATTGCACCAGGTGGCCGGGGCGGCACTCCACGTTGGCGCCGGCATCAATCAGCAGGACCGGAGTCGATGGGGTGATGTCCATGATGCAGGCGATGGCGGGGCGCTCAATGGCCTTCACTTTTCCCAGCCCAAACAGCGCGGCACCAAGCACTGCCCCGGTATTGCCTGCCGAGACAAAGCCGGCGGCTTTCCCCTCTTTTACCAGCTTTACACCAACGACAATCGACGAGTCTGGTTTGCTGCGGATGGCTTTTATCGGCGACTCGCCGGGCTGAATAATCTGGCTGGCTTCAACAATACTTATATCCTTTTTTCTCAGATGACGGCCCGCCAGCACGTGGAGTACTTTTTTCTTCCCCACCAGTGCCACTTCTACCTCGTATTCGTCAGCAGCCTTCACCGCCCCTTTAACGATTTCATGAGGCGCGTAGTCCCCGCCGGCGGCATCAACGGCAATAATCATTATGTTCCCTCAAAACGTCTTCCGCTCTTACCCTGACTTTTTATCCTGTTCAAACTCTTTCCTGGCCTTGCCCAGCGCTGCCGGGTCTGCTAGCAGGTCGACCGCGGTCATCGCCAGCGCCTTGGCGGCATCAAAGAGGCCGCGCATGCCAGCCTCAGAGGCTGCCTTTTCAGCAAATTGAGGGGAATGAGTGACGGCTCTGGCCGTGTCTATGGCGATTAACGGGTGAATGCTGGGAATCACCTGGCTGACATTACCGATATCACTGCTGCCAATACCTATTCTGGGGTCAACGAGATGTACCCGCCTGCCCAGCGATTGCAGGTTCTTGCGAAACATGCGGGCCAGTACGAAATTGCTGCGCAGCGGGGCATAGCGAGTTTCTCCCCATTTGTACTTCAATTTGGCTCCGGTGGCGGTAGCGGCACCGATAAAACAGTTCAGCACCCTCACTTTAAGCTCTTCCAGGTAGCTGTCCTCTGTAGCCCGAACGATGAAATGGCCGGCGGTGTGCGAAGGCACGATGTTGGGCGCATCACCACCATCGGTGATAATGCCGTGGATGCGGGCACTGTCCCTGATGTGCTGCCTCAAGGAGTTTATACCGGCATAGGACATGAGCATGGCTTCCAGCGCATTGATGCCAACTTCAGGTTTGGCAGCGGCGTGGGCCGGCTTGCCGAAGAACTCGACCTTCAGCGTCTGGAGAGCGAGGAATTTGGTGGTCGCAGTGTTCAGTCCTGCCGGGTGGATCATCATAGCCGCATCCACACTCTTAAAGGCGCCTCCTTTAATCATATATACCTTGCCTCCGCCGCTTTCTTCACCCGGTGTGCCCATCACCTGTACCGTGCCGCCAAACTCATCCACTGCCAGCTTGGCCGCTATTCCGGCGCCAACGGCACTGGTGGCGATGATATTGTGTCCGCAGGCATGTCCGAGCTTTGGCAGCGCATCATACTCCGCCAGGAGGGCGATTACCGGTTTCCTTTTCCCGTAACCCGCCCGGAACGCGGTTTCCAGTCCGCAAATACCCTTTTCAACGGAGAACCCTTTTTCTCTCAGATAATCGGAGAGCCAGGTGGACGCCTTTTCTTCCTGGAAAGCGGTTTCGGGATTAGCGTGTATCCTCAGGCTCAGTTCTTTGAGTTCGTCACGGTGATTTTCTATCTCACTGACAACTCTGGACTTCAGTTCGCTGGTATCCAATTGAAACACTCCGTTACTGGCAAAAATTTAAACGGTTACAACCCCTATTATAGCCCAATGTCCGACAGTATTTCTACAGGATTTTCGAACTGGCGAAATAGTAATTATCCGGCCATAGCTGTTAAAATAATGTACGTTTGCATGGCTATAGAAAAGATAAAAATCCGGGTGCAGGTTCATCCCAACGCCCGCGGCAACGAGGTGCAGGGCGAAAAAGACGGTATATGGCAGTTGAAAATCGCCGCACCGCCGGTCAAGGGCAGGGCCAACCAGGAGCTGGTAAGATTTCTCAGCGATGTTCTTCAGATAAGTAAAAGTGATCTGGAAATCGAAAAAGGGCTGACCGGCAGACGAAAGTTAATAGCTATCAGCGGCCTGTCCCTGGAGCAGGCGAGGGCGCGATTCAACGATGTGGTCGGGCAACGGCGCTTGAGTTGAAGCAACTACTCCCGCAAAACGGCAGAACCCGCCGACCCCGAACTGGCGATATCCTGATTAAAAGATGCAGAAGGTACGTCCCTGAGAGTAACAATGAGTAAAGTCAAATACCCTAGAATATTCAATTTAGCTTCAGGTGATACCATTTGGTACCACTTTGTCATTTATAGTAGTGAAAAGTTCGTTAGCAAAATGTTAGCAAATGGCGATGGGGTTGAGTGTAGACCGTGCATGATAAAAGGTAGAACCAAAACTTTCTCTAAGACTTTTGCGCTAGTCTACTAAAGTTCGAATCC
>CAYZOI010000089.1:0-5284 GCA_964480145.1 uncultured Dehalococcoidaceae bacterium
GCCGGCATATCGAAAGGCAATCAGGCCGAATCCATCATCGTTCCCTACAATGACAAGGAGGCCGCAGGGAAAGCCGTCGCGGAAAACAAGGACCGGCTGGCAGCGGTCATCGTCGAGGGGGCGATGGGTGCCGCCGGCATGATACCGCCCCGCGACGGCTACCTTGAGTTCCTGCGCCAGGTCACCCAGGAAAACGGTATCCTGTTTATCCTTGATGAAGTAATCAGCCTGAGGCTCGCCTGGGGAGGCGTGCAGAGCATTTATAAAATCAAGCCCGACCTTACCACCATGGCCAAAATCATCGGCGGCGGCTATCCGGTTGGTGCCATCGGCGGGCGCGAGGACCTGATGCAGATGTTCTCTCCCGATATAAGAAAGATCAACCATGCCGGAACATTGAACGCCAACCCGATTACCGCCACCGCCGGCCTCGCTACTATGGAGCAGCTCAACGCTGAAGTCGTCAACTATATCAACAAACTGGGCGAATCTTTCGCCGAAGGCGTCCGGGCCATTTTCAAACGGCTGAACATCAAGGGACAGGTGACCGGACTGGGTTCGCTGCAGAACATCCACTTCCACGACCAGCCAGTGATAAACGGTAAAACAGCCAGGGAAGCAAATAAAGACCTGCTGCACCTGTACTACCTGGCTATGCTGGAGAGAGGTTGCTTCTCGGCGGCGAGAGGGCTTTATGTCATGTCTACCCCCATGACCCAGAAGGAAATCGACACTGCGGTCAAGACGGTTGACGATGTGATGACCGAACTCAAGCCAACAATTGAAGAGCTATGGCCCGAGCTTATCGGAGCAGCGCCCTAAGCGTAACCGGAATCAAACCACCGCTCACGTCACGGGTGGATATTTGTCGGCCAGGGTTAGTGCCCTTTCAAAAGGCAGCCACGGCACGCAATACGGCGACTTCATCACCCGTTCGGGCAACCATATGGAGGCCAATTGGCAACCTTTCTCTTGAGAGCGGGAGGAGGTCTGGAAAAAAAGTTTGCATGCCAATTGTCACGGGTATTGACAAAAAGGCATATTAAGTGCTACACTGTCACGTACCGCATAAGGTAAAACCTTCTATCAGGTAAGTGGCCAATATGGATGGACTTTCAGAGAAACTTAAAGAACTGCGCAAGAAGAAGGGCTGGACGCAGGAGGATATGTCGCGGGAGGTATACGTCAGCCTTTCCACCGTGCAGCGCTGGGAGAAAAAGGGCGGCGTGCCAACCAGACTGGCACGCCGCGAGCTTCAGAGGCTATTCCGCCGAGAAGGCATAGCCCTCAATTCATAATGTCCAACCGCGTTCCTGGCTACCGTCCACTTACAATCCGTCCGGTAATTTAACACCAGACTTTTCCGAAACGGCCCTCAGGTTGCGGATGGTTCCTTCAGGCAGCGGAATCCCATTTTTCGAACGTTCGCTAAAAGTTCTTTCCTCCGGCTCACCAGGGACAAATATCTCGCTGAAACCATCCGCTTTGGGCAGCGCTTTTATGCCATCGATAAGATTATCTATATGCTCCTTATAGCTCTCCAGGTCAGTAAAAGTGCTGATGTCTATGGCCGCAACCACGCTATTCTGGAGGTGTTTGGGGACATAGTTCAAACGCTCACCGACAGCCTGTTCTTTCTTGCCTTCGGTTGGCGGCCCGACTTCACGCCCAAATAAAACCGGCTCCACCACCGGGTTCCCCGACATGACGCTGGCAAGGCACTCGAACATCATCGCCAGGCCAGAGCCCTTGGGCCCGCCAAAGGGCAACAGCGCACCGACATTTTTGGGGTCAGTGGTCGGGTTGCCTTCTTTGTCCAGTGCCCAGCCTTCCGGTATGGGCATATTTTTGTCCACGGCAAGCCACAGCTTCCCGCCCGCAACCACGCTGGTCGCCATGTCCAGATTGAGCGGGCGATGCCGTTTTGCCGGCACGGAAATGGCAATCGGGCTGTTGTGCACACCTGGGACCCTGGCGCCGAATGGCGCCATATTCGGCGGGTTGCTGACAAAGACAATCCCCGCCATTCCCCTCTCTGCTATCATCTGCGAGTAATATCCCAGGGCACCCTGATGGGTCAGATTGCGTATCAGCGCCCAGCCAATGCCCATCTTTTTCGCCTTTTCCACCACCATATTCACCACTTTGATGGTAACCACCGGGCCGAGGGCGCGGTCAGCATCAAGCAGCACCGTGGCCGGCGTTTCTTTAATGACCTGAATATTGGGCTTTGGATTCATTACGCCCTTTTCAATGTTGTCCAGGTACCAGGGAATGCGCAGCACACCGTGAGAGTCGACGGCACGCAGGTTGGCCCATATCAGTGCCCCGGCTTCAGCTTCCGCATCTTCGGGCGGCATGCCTGCCCGCGTAAATACTTCCCTGGTGAATTCCTTCAATGGCTCCCACGCCACCACCTTCATTTCACTCTCTGCCATAATACCTCCTTAAAAAATTGGGTAAGTCGCACCTGATTGTATGGCGCTGCCCTGTGCCAAGTCAAACCAGCTTGTCATCAGCAACGTTTATCGTTAAAATAATGATGTCTGATATGCCCCTGTAGCTCAGAGGATAGAGCAGCGGTTTCCTAAACCGCGTGCCCGGGTTCGAGTCCCGGCAGGGGTGCCAGTTTTTGAAGCTAAATCCTCGCATTTTTTAAATTAACCCTTAAACTGAAAGCGTTTTTGCCCATCAACCCCGCAAAACGCCTTGACACGTTCTGTCACCAGCAGATACAATCTAGGCACAACTGCTTACCCGCAATAATAAGGAATAGCTAATAACAGGCTTGCTCTATTTGACTGTATCGGAGGTAGATTCTTGATAAAAATCGTTGTGCCGGATGATGAACCACCCGTCTTCACCGCCACCGCCGAAGAAAAAAGGCTCCGCCAGCTGGGCGAGGTAGTTATCCACAACTCCCGGGCCCTCGGCGACGCAGAGCTGCTGAAACGAATCGCCGATGCTGATATCGTTCTCAATATCCGTTCCACAAGTGTTTTCACCGCCAATGTAATGGAGAACTCTCCCCGACTGAAGCTGATTTCTATATACGGCGTTGGTTACGATAACGTGGATATAAGCTCTGCATCGAGGCTGAATATTACGGTTACCAATACCCCGGGATATTCAACCGTGGCGGTAAGCGAGATGGCGTTGACTTTAATGCTGGCTGCAGCCCGGAAGATAGTCCAAAACGACCGCACTATACGGAGCGGGGAATGGGCCCGGGGGTATGCATCACAGCTCTGTGGTAAAACGCTGGGCGTTATTGGCACCGGCAGCATCGGCCAGCGAATGCTCCAGCTGGGGAAAGCCGTTGGTATGGAAGTCATTGCCTGGACATTCCACCCATCTCCGGAGCGTGCTTCTAAATACTGCGTTGAGTTCGTCAGCCTGGAAGACATTATGCGCCGGTCGGACGTATTATCGATTCACGCCCTGGCATCACCTGAAACCAGCGACCTTATCAGCCAGCGCGAGCTCATGATGATGAAGCCGACGGCACTATTGATTAATACGGCGCGGGGTTCAATAATCAATGAACCGGATTTAATTGAGGCACTCACAAACGGCACCATTGCCGGTGCCGGCCTCGATGTTTTTGCCGCAGAACCCCTGCCGGTCGATAGCCCGCTGCGCAGCCTCGAAAACGTGGTGCTGTCACCGCATACTGCCGCCATGATCCCTGAATCTACACTGGCGGGCCTCTCAATGGCCGTCGACAACATCGCCAATTTCCGGCAGGGAAACGCCACCAATGTGGTTCAGGCTGTTGCATAGACCTATGAAACACGAATTATCTTTACGAGACTCTTTCCAGTAAAATACCGAGAGGTGAAAAAATGAGTGGTGAAAAAAGAGCACGCCCTGTTAAAGACGCCCTCATACAGCGCGGGCCGGCAAAAGACAAAGAAAACACACGGCGTGATTTGCTGGCTCAGTTCGATAATGTGCTGGAAAAAGAGAGACCTGATTTTATCATGCCTATCGAATTATGCACCACGCCTTATTTCCCCGCGGTTAGCGACGAACGTTACTTTGATTGGGCTGAGCCCATACCCGGCCCGACCACAGACTTATTCGCCGAGAAAGCGCGCAAGTATGAAACGTGCATTATCTTACCAATTTTTGAAAAAGGCCCTCTGGAAGGAATTTACTACAACAGCGCGGTGGTCTTGGGGCCGGACGGGAACATAATACAGGGCAAAATGGCTGATGGCACTCTGGTGCCCCGTTATACGAAGACTCATATTCCGAAGTTGATGGGGCCGCAAGGGTATATTGTTGATGAGACTTTCTACTTTACACCCGGCAATGGATTTCCCGTTTTCGATACTCCAAAGGCAAGAATCGGCATCTTAATCTGCCATGACCGGCGTTTCCCCGAAGCCTGGAGAGAGGTCGTGCTCCAGGGCGCCGAAATAGTGTTTGTCCCCGTGGACTCTCCCATCCTTGGTGTAAAAAAAGGAGCAACCTTTGAAGAGATGTTTGTTGCCGAACTGCGCACCCGTGCTCTGGAAAATTGCGTCTGGGTTTGCGCCACGAATCAAGGCGGCATCGAAACTGTCCAGGATAAGCAAAACGAATTCTACGGCAGAAGCTGCATTATAAATCCCACCGGCAAGGTCATAAGACTGGCCCCGGCCTCACAACCAGCCGTGATTAGTGCCGCTATCGATTTAAATGAAGTGGATACGGCACGAAGATTTCTTAATACCTTTAACCGCCGCCGACCAGAACTATACAAACTGATAAACAGCACTCAGATATAAAATATCATCGTAGTCATAAATAATAATCCAAGGAGGTATCGAAATGCCGAAGTACTGGTTTGACCACGTTCATTTGATTAGCCGGGACCCCGTAAAGACCGCCGATTTCTACGAAAAGAACTTTGGCACCAAAAGAGACGGTTTCCTTGAACTTCCCGATGGCCGTGTTCTCACGTCCACCGCGCTTGAAGGAGCGTCAATCAAGATGACTAATCCAAGACCCGAACCCCTTGTGCCCAATACACTGCCGGACGGTCTTGGACTTGAACATTTTGGATTCAGAACCGACAACCTGGAAGAAGCCATGGCTGAGTTGAAAGCGAATGGGGTAAAGTGCGTTCAGGAGATAAAATCAATCAGCCCGACCACTAAAATAGCTTTTTTTCTCAGTCCCGAAGACATATTAATTGAGCTACTGGAAGTCAGCAGCTAACTTTGTTATCAGGGTATAGCCGGTTCGAGACCTGTACGGCCTACCATTCATTATAAAAGGTAGAACTCCCATGACG
>CAYZOI010000090.1:0-5204 GCA_964480145.1 uncultured Dehalococcoidaceae bacterium
AAGTCTTATAAAGAAGTAAATCCAGAACTGCTTTATGCTGAAATAAGAGATTTCATCCTGAAGCAGGGGGTCGTTCTGGGCGAGGAAAAGATGGAAACATATGCCCTGCCCAGCGATACCTCTTCATTCATCACCCGGGGCACTCTGACCTTCAGGGCTCCGAATGAGCCAGGTAAAGCAAAGGGATGCCTGCGGGCTCACATCGTTGGTTCGGCTAAAACGGAAACCAAGGTAATGCTGGACAGTGATGATAAGCTCTTCTCTCCGGAGAAGGTGTCGGCACTGCAGGAGGACCTGGACTTCATCTTCGGGTCATACGAGGTAAAATAAGGATTATAACCCCGAGGCAAGCCGGTACATGTTCTCGTAGGCCTTACCAAAATCGGGGCTATCTTTCTCCAGTCTGCTTTTCAACGTTTTCATTCGCCGTATAAATGCGTCCCGGTCCTTATTTTTCACCATTTCCGCCCACTCCGCCACCTTCCCATGGAACAGTGCCTCAATATCCGGCACGCCGGGCAAATTCATCTGGATAGAGGCATACAGCTCCGGGTTCTCCGAAATAACGCTTTCCACCAAGGTCAGCAGCACTTTGTAAGTAATACCACCGAGCTTTGTTGACTGTACCACCTTATTTGAGTTCAGGAGCGTATCGGCAGCGACTATGGCAATGAAGTGAGAGAGCCCGAGAATGACGGCCATTTTATCGTCGTGCTCTTCGGGCGTCATCAGGCTGACGCTGGCACCCCTTTTTTCCAGGTATTCCCTGACCTTCTCTGCCAGTACCTCCTCTTCGCTGCCAGTCGGCGTCAGCACAAAATTCTGGCCGGAAATCTCCTTGGCCCCCGGGCCGAAGAGCGGGTGTGTCCCCAGTACTTGTCTGGTCTTCAGGTGCCGGTGCATGGCAGCTACGGGCATAGCCTTTACCGAGGTAACGTCAACCACCACCTGCTCCGGCTGGATATGGGGGGCCAGTTCGACAATAATGTCCTCGAAAGTATCAATCGGCACCGAGAGCAATACGACTTCAGCGTCTTTGACTGCCTCTACATTTGAGACCGCGTCAACGCCAAGCTCCTTTTTTGCCTCCCTGATTTTGCTTTCGGTGCGGCCACTGATTATCACCTCATTGCCTTCGGCCAGTAAATGGCGGGCAAACCACCGCCCCATTTTTCCCGAACCGCCAACTATGGCAACCTTCACTAACACACCTCAGTTCTATCTTTTAGCCTTCGGATACGAGCCCAGCACCTTGAGAAAAATGGTCAGTTTCTCCACATTCGCCAGCGCTTCGCGGGCGGCGGCATCCTCACGGTGACCATCAAAGTCAAGATAAAAATTATACTGCCAGGGCTTCTGCCGCGTCGGCCTGGACTCCAGCTTGGTCAGATTGATGCTGCGGCGGGAAAGTTCACCGAGTGCCTCATACAGGGCACCGGGTTGGTTCTTCGTCGAAAAAACAATCGATGTTTTATCATTCCCGCTTGGCGGTGAGTCTTCTCTGGCCAGGATAAAGAACCGGGTGAAATTGTGCGGGTTATCCTCTATCTCCCTGGCAATTATCTTCATGCTATATATTTCTGCGGCCCGGGCACTGGCAATGGCAGCGCTGTCCGTTAATCCCTGTTCCTTAATCATTTTGACGCTGCCCGCAGTATCATAGCTGGGAATCAGCGTCGCGTTCAGATGCTTCAGGAAATTACGGCACTGCGCCAGTGCCTGGGGATGGGAGTAGACCTTCTTCACCGTATCCATTCCAGCGCCAGGGCTGGCGATGAGACAATGTATAACTCTCACCTCAGTCTCGCCGTAAACATGCAGGTCGGATTCCAGCATAAGGTCATAAGACCGGCTGATGCTCCCCTCCAGCGAGTTTTCCACCGGTATCACGCCAAATTGCACCCCTCCCTCCTCCACCGATTTAAATACCTCTTCCAGCGTTTCACGCGGCAGGCTCTCAATTGACGTGCCGAAGAAACGGAATGCGGCTTCTTCGCTGTAGGCGCCCGCCTCTCCCTGGAAGGCGACCGTAACGCCCTCTTTATTTTTACAGGCAGCGATGATTTGCTCGTAGATGTTTTCCAGTTCTTCCCCGCCAATATCGATATTTCGCTCCCGGGCAAGGCGTTTGACGTTTTCCAGGACCCTTTTTTCTCTTTCCCGGTCCTCAATCGACCTGCCCTTTGCCCGCTTGCCTCTGCCTATCTCCTCGGCAATGCGTACCCGCTCGCCAATCAACTCTGTGATTCTGGCGTCCACATTATCAATTTGCTTCCGTAGCTCTTCTAAACTCATGACAACACCCTCGGTATAAGCCCTGCCTGCAGGACAAAATCGCATATGGTAACCGCCATCATCGCTTCCACCCCCGGCACCGCCCGCGGAACGATACAGGTATCATGTCGGCCTGTTATCGCGAGGTCGGTCCTGGTCATCTTTTGAATATCCACCGTTTCCTGACTTTTAGCGATAGAGGCGGTCGGCTTGACAGCCACCCTGACGATTACCGGCATACCCGTGCTGATGCCGCCGAGCACCCCGCCGGCGTTGTTGGTCCGGGTAATAATCCGGCCATCTTTAATATCATAAAGGTCATTATTCTGGGAACCTTTTATGCCAGCGACGGCGAAACCGGCACCGAACTCCACTCCTTTTACCGCCGGAATGGCGAAAAGGGCTTTGGCTAGTTCCCCGTCGAAATTATCGAAGACGGGTTCACCCAGTCCCGCCGGTAAATTAACGGCGATGCCCTCGATAATCCCGCCCAGGCTGTCTTTCTCCTGCTTCGCCTGCTCGATTAACCGCGTCATCTTATCGGCAGCTTCCGGGTCAGCACACCACAGCGGGTTTTTACCGGCGTTTTCCTTAATGGCCTCCAGTTCCTGCACCCGGGCTTTGATGCCGCCGATTTCAACGACGTGCGCGAAGACATCGATGCCCAAGCGGCCAATTAACTTCCTGGCGATTACCCCGGCCATAACATAGGCCAGAGTTATCCTTCCCGAAAACCTGCCTCCGCCGCGAAAGTCGTTGAGCCCACCGTACTTCACGAAAGCGGTATAGTCGGCATGACCGGGACGCAGGGCGAACCGATTTTTCTTATAGACACCGGAATCAATATCCTTGTTCCAGGAGAGCATGCAGATAGGCGCACCGGTGGTATTTCCATCATAGATGCCGGAGATTATCTCCACCCTGTCCGGCTCCCACCGTTCCGTGGTGCCGGCGACACCGGGTCGCCTCCGCTCCACTTCCTGCTGGATATCCGACTCGGTGATGGGCAGCCCCGCCGGGCAGCCGTCAACCACTATCCCCATGCAATTGCCGTGGCTCTCGCCAAAGCTGGTGACATTGAAAATCTTTCCCAGACTGTTACCCATCTATTTTCAATCTTCCCCTGATGCTTTTTAGTATATCCCAGAATTCGGGAAATGTCTTCTTAACGCACTCCGCATTATTTATGGTGGTGTTTCCCGCCAGTGTACCCAGGATGCTGAAGGCCATGGCGATGCGGTGGTCATCGTGGCTGTCAACGACCGCGCCTTTCAGGTTCGAGCCGGTGATTGTCATTTTGTTCTTTTCCTCGGCAACCTTTACCCCCATCCGTTCCAGTCCTTCCCGAACTGCCGCCACACGATTGGATTCCTTTAGCCTCGCCCGGGCGATACCCTCAAGCTCGCTTGTTCCCTCGGCCAACGCCGCCAGAACGGCCACGGTGGGAAGCAGGTCAATGCAGTCGGACAAATCGGCGCGCAGCGCTTTCAGCTTTGAACCCCTGACCCTGATGGCCCCGGGTGAAGCCTCAACCTCCGCGCCCATCCTGCTCAGAAACTCCAGCATGACCCTATCGCTCTGCAGACTCTGTGAGTTCAGGTTCTCCACCTCTATCCCCTCCGAAACCGCGCCCAGCGCCAGCAAATAAGAGGCTGACGACCAATCGCCTTCCACCGTATAGCTGGTCGGTTGATATGCCTGCTTCGCCGTATAGAAATCGTCCATCCCGGCTGAGGCGGTTACATTTATGCCGAACCTGGCCATGCTGTCGAGGGTCATGGCTGCATACGGCTTTGATTCCAGAGGCGTGGTCAGCCTGATATGCATTCCTTCTTCGGCAAACGGCGATACCAGCAGCAGCGCCGAGAGGAACTGGGAGCTGACATCACCGGGCAGTTCGGTCTCCCCACCTTCTAACCTCCCCCCGTTGACCACCACCGGCGCCACACCGTTATCCGAAGAACAGTCCACGCCGAGCCTTCCCAGCGCCTCCACCAGCGGCCCGACCGGCCTCCCGGTCAGCGAAGCGCCCGCCGTCAAACGGCACCTCCCCGGTAATATCGAGCCGATGGCCGTCATAAACCGCAGCGTCGCCGCCGAATCGCCGCAGTACAGGTCAGCATCCGGCTGGCGAAGGTCGCCGCCACTGATTCGCCAGAGGTCTTCCGACTGCTCAACGCCCACACCGATGTCGCTCAGCACCCTGACCGCCGCTTCCGTATCATCCGCGTGCAAAGGGTGCACTATCCTGCTTTCACCACAAGCCAGTGCCGCGCACATCAAGCCTCTTATCGTGTAGCTCTTGGACGGGGGAGCGGTTGCTTTACCTCTTATATCGCTTTTTTCAATCGTTACTCTCATGTTCGCTCAATTCGCTTATTATCTGCCCGGCCACCCCGGCCACGTCCAATCCGGAAGTGCTCACGGTTATGTCAGCGGCGCGCTCGTAGAACGGCCGCCGGAAATTCAGTAGCTTCTCCACCCTGGCTTCCTTGTCCCCGGCTACCAGCAATGGTCTTTCATCTATATCCGATGATGTCCTCTGCATAATCGCCTCCGGCGATGCCGTCAGATAGACAATCACGCTGTGCTCTCTCAGCCGGTCAACGTTTATCTGGTTCAGGACAACGCCGCCGCCGCAGGCAATCACCGCGTTTTTCTTCTCTGCCGCCTCCCGGGTTGCCTCAATTTCAAGCTCGCGGAAAGCTATTTCCCCATCCTGCTGGAAAATTTCGGGGATGGTTTTTCCCGTCTTCTGCTCGATGAGTTCGTCCACTTCGATGAAATCCTTGCCCAGTTTCCCGGCCAGCAATCTGCCCACGTCCGTCTTTCCCGTTCCCATAAAACCGATGAGGGCGATGTTACTTCTCATCTCTCAAAGCCTTCAGGGCTACCTGTTTCATGATTTCGAATGGCGCCTTCTGGCCGGT
>CAYZOI010000091.1:0-5154 GCA_964480145.1 uncultured Dehalococcoidaceae bacterium
GGTGAAATCGGGCTGCAGCATGGCAACATACAGTCAATCGATATCAATCCGCTTAAAATCAGGCCCGATGGTAAACCAATTGCCGTGGACGCGCTGGTCACATTGGGCAAAGAGCCGGCAAAGCCAGCAGGTAAAATAGCCCCAAAGAAGGACCTGACCAAGCTCTATGAACCCGACAGCATTGCCGTGATTGGCGCCTCCGCTACCCCCGGTAAGGCCGGCCACACCGTCGTGAATAATATTCTGGTCAACGGCTACAAAGGAAAGGTCTACCCGGTCAACCCCAAAGGCGGTGAAATCATGGGTTTACCCGTCTGCTCATCAATCGCCGAATTACCTGATGGAGTTGACCTGGCAGCTATCGTCATCCCGGCCCGGGCCACGGTACAATCGGTAAAGGAATGCATCGCCAAGGGCGTTAAATCATTCGTTCTCTGCGCCGGCGGTTTCTCCGAAGTCAACGAGGGTGGCAAGGAACTCCAGCAGGAGTTGACGCGCGCCATCGCTGATGCCGGCGCCATTGCCGTCGGCCCCAATACCTCAGGCCACACCTCAACGCCCTGCTGTTTAACCACCAGTATTTTCCCGCTGGGCAAGGTCCCGCGGGGCAACGTCTCCTACATCGCCCAGACGGGCAACTTCGCCACTCACACCATGTACTGTATTATCATCGACGAGAATTTTGGGGTGGCCAGGGTAACCGGTTTGGGCAATAAAATCGACGTCGATGAGAGCGACGTCCTTGAATATTACGCCGAGGACCCGGAGACAGAAGTTATTTTCCTTTATCTGGAAAGTATAAAGCGGCCGAGTCGTTTTATTGAAGTGGCACGCGAGGTTACCCGCCGAAAACCCGTCTTTCTGCTTATGGGAGGCATCACCGGGGAGGGGGCCAAAGCGGCCGTGACCCATACCGCGTCTATGGCCTCGGACGAGCGCATCCTGGATGGCGCCATCAGGCAGGCCGGTATTACCAGGCTTTATGAATATTCCCACCTGGTGCTGACAGCCAGAGCGCTCGCCTGTATGCCGTTGCCAAAGGGAAACCGGATAGGCTTCATAGCACCTTCCGGCGCCATGCTGGTGGTGTTCTCGGATCTCTGCCATCAGCGGTGGAACCTTGACATCCCTGAGCTCGAAGAGAAAAACAGAACTCGCCTTCAGGAAATAAGCCCGAGCTTTGTCCGCATGCGCAATCCGGTAGATATCTGGCCATCGGTATTCGAACACAGCGTCGAGTTCAGCTATAGAGAGGCCATTGAAGCCCTGATGCAAGATAAGAATATCGATGCGGTGGTGCCGGTTCTCATGCTGGCCAAAAACGTTGGCATACCGCCTCTGGACTTCCTGGTCAATCTGGCGAAGAAATACCCGGAGAAACCGCTTTATGTCACTTTCAGCGCCGAGAGAAAGGACATGGAAGCAGCCAAGGCATTTCTGGAACCGAGGGGCGTACCCACCTTTGCCATGATTGAAGAGCCATTTGAGGTTCTTTCCATCCTCAACCGCTGCCGACAGGCTATGCAGCGACCGGGTTGATGTGATATTATGTCAATTACATACCGTATGAGGTGGTTTATTGTACCAGAAAAGCACGCTGGATAACGGACTGCGAATCCTGACCTCAACGATGCCCCAGACCCGCTCGGTAACGGTCAGTTTCTTTATCGGCACCGGCTCCCGCTACGAAACTGATTCTCACGCCGGCGTCTCTCATTTTATAGAGCACCTGTGCTTCCGCGGCACGGCAAAGCGTCCCGCGGCCAGGGATATCTCCACAGCCATCGAGGGAGTGGGCGGTATTCTCAACGGCGGCACGGATAAAGAACTCACCGTTTACTGGTGCAAGGTGGCCCGTCCCTACCTGGAGCTCACCCTTGACGTGTTGGTCGACATGCTCATCAACTCCCGGTTCGACCCGGAAGATTTGGAAAAGGAGCGGCAGGTCATCATCGAGGAGATTAACATGAGCAACGACTCGCCTTCGCAGCGAGTGGGAATGCTCATTGACGGGCTGCTCTGGCCCGAGCACCCGCTGGGGCGCGATATTGCCGGCAGCCGTGATTCAGTCAGCCACATCACGCGGGAATTTATGCTCGATTACCTCGCTACCCATTACCATCCGGGCAATACCGTGGTAGCTGTCGCCGGTGACATCCAGCACCAGGAAATGGTAAATATGGTCAATAAGGCGCTGGGCAAATGGACCGGGCGTAAGTCTCAGGCTGAATATCTCACTTTCAAAGAAAATAAGTTCCCCAGGCTGCGCATTGAAAACAGGGAGCTTGAGCAGGTGCACCTCTGTCTGGCGCTGCCGGGCCTGCCCCTCCTCCACCCCAAAAGGTTCGCCGCCGATCTGCTCAACGTTATCCTCGGCGACGGCATGAGCAGCCGTTTGTTCACCAATATCCGGGACAAACTGGGACTGGCATACAGCATCAGCAGCTACGTTGACCATTTCCTCGATGCCGGCTCACTCATCATCGGCGCCGGCGTGGATACGAAAAACCTTAACCTAGCGATAAAGGCTATCACCGAGGAGTTGGCTCTGCTCAAGGAGGCAATCCCAGAATCGGAACTGAAAAAGGCCAAGGAATATTCCAAAGGGCGACTGCTGCTGCGTATGGAGGACAGCCGCAGTGTGGCCGGCTGGGTTGGCGGGCAGGAACTGCTCATCGGGCGGATACTCACCGTCGATGAGGTCGTTTCCCTAATTGACCAGGTCACCACCGAAGAATTGCAAAAACTGGCCCGTGAACTCCTGACCGGCGAGAAACTCCGCCTGGCAATAGTGGGCCCGGTTTCACCTGAGGCACCTCTGGAAGAACTGCTGAAGTTATAAATGTTTATCTACCTCACCCCCTTTATCCCCCTCTCCTTGAAAGAGGGAAGTGCAGAAATTATGTCAATTAGAAAATAGTTCAATTATTTTAAACTGAGAAAGATAAGGCATAAACATGGAATACGAACTAGTTAGACAACTGGTATTAGAGTACCTCCGTCACTTTCTAGAGAGAGGACAGCAAGGACAAGACCAAGTCAGTCGCGTACTAAACTATGTTGGACGTACTGCCTATGAACGACAATTATGGAAGCCCGCGGAGCCACCTAGAAACCCCGACCTTGTAGGAGATATGCTTACGTCCGAAGATATTGATAAAGTTAAGGCTGTCATGTGGCAACTAATAATACTGGGAGTATTAGTACCAGGCGTCCGGGGATATGCTGATAGCAGTTGGCCACACTTTTCTATTACTGAGTATGGTAAGAATTATTTAGAGAGCGAAGGTAGTGCTCCTTATGACCCAGATGGATATCTATCTTGTATTACACGGGATAATCCTAATGTGGATGATGTAGTTATGCTTTATTTGACAGAAAGCCTACAATGCTTCATTAGGGCTAATTATATAGCCTCCGTGGTAATGGTGGGTGTAGCTACCGAGAAAGTAATCCTGAATTTGATTAATGCATTTGCAAATGCCCTGAGCGATAATTCCAAAGCAGCTACATTCAGACGTAAGACGCAGAACACTATGATAAAGATACAGTTTGACGAGTTAATTAAGCAACTTGGTGTGAACCCCGTTAAACTGGAGTAAATCAGGCCACTAACAAAATACTTTTTAATGTTCTACGAGCATACTGTACCGGGCTCAGGTAGTCAAGACTCTGATGCAAACGATCGGTTCGATACCAGGCACGGTAGGTTTCCCACCCTGTCCGTGCCTCATGAAAACTCCGGTACTCATGGCGATAGATCTCCTCCGTCTTGTAGCTGCTGTTGAATGATTCGATGTATGGTTTGTCCTCCGGGCATTTGATTCCGGCGTACTCCAATCTCACGTTCAGCAGGCGGGCAGTCTCCCGGAATCTGTGCGCCCTGAATTGTGTGCCGCGGTCCACCCGAAGTGTCAGTTGATGATCCTCCGGTATCCTTCCCCCGAAACGTTCCAGCACAGCCTTCTCCAAGGCCTCAGCCGCTTCTACCGCACGGCAACGGTCGGAGAAGACATCACCGACAATATCGCGATCCCAAGCATCTATGACAGCGCACAGGTACGCGTTGCCCTGCCCCGTCCAGACATAGGTGAAATCTGCTTCCCAGTAGCTGTTCGGGGCGTTCGGTGTAATGACTGCCGGCCGCGTCCATTGCTGCCCTTTTACCTTACGGGGTTGCGTCAGACCCAGGGCGCGCAGATGGCGCAACACCTTTTTACCGTTGACCGTCATACCATGAGCCTTGAGGGTCCGGGTGATCTTACGATAGCCGTAGACCTCGTTGTGCCCGTGACGGACGGCGGTGATGGCGCCTACCAGCTCCATATCAAGGGCTCTCGGTTTCCGCGTAACAGTCGGACGGTAGTAGTAGCTGGAACTCGATAACTCCGCCGCTTTAAGGGCAACTGGGAGTGAGGCCCCTTCCTTAGTCAATGTATCCACCAGTCTGCGTTTCATCGGCGTGGTAAGATCCCGGCCAGCTTTTTTTGGGCTTCGATGATCAGCGCCTGCTGCCCTGCCAGTTCCTTCAGGCGCCGGTTCTCATCCGCGACAGGGTCGAGACTTCCTCTCTGGCGTCTGTCCACCAGGGCAGCGCGCCCACCGGCTAGGAACTGTTCCTGCCACCGATAAGCCTGGGTGGCACTTACCCCATGCCGGGCGCATATGGCTGCTATTGACTCTTCCCCTTTGACCATCTCAAGGACAATCGTTACCTTTCCCTCGTTGGACCACTTTCTTCTATTCATGCCACTCGGTTTCCTTTCCAGTGGCCTTACTATAACTTATTCATCCCTCCAGTTAAAACGGGGTGCATTCCATTTTGATACAAATACAATAGACCAACAACCCGGAGGTCTTTGGTTCGAACCTAAATATTTTAAGAATTTCATATAGATTGAAGTTGATATTTCGTTACATAAATAATAAAATCAGGGTGTCGGTTGACCTAGTGTCTTGACACCCTGATTTTATTAAAAACTTCCCGGTAGGGAAGACCTTCCAGCTTTGGTAGACCGTGCGTGTCAATAGGTAGAACTAAAACCTTTTCCAAAACCTTTGCTCTTGTAGGCTGAAGCTCAAATTCAATCCACTAGCCTAAGTTATAGAACTATTAGCGCAGAGTTTACATTTATCTAATTGTTAGACTTTCGT
>CAYZOI010000092.1:0-5108 GCA_964480145.1 uncultured Dehalococcoidaceae bacterium
TTCTGGACTTTTGCCCAATGGGTAACAAAATAAGCAAAGGTTACCTGCCCTCAGGGAGTTAAGATACCTAAAGTGTCTATTACTGAGTTGTACCAGTGTCGCCAAAACTACACATGCGGCCTGCTCGGCCTCATCCTTTTTCCTGCCCCTCTTGCTCTCAGACCCGATTAACACGGCCACAGTGTGGGCATTTGACGTTAGCACCTTTGAGTTTGGGGGGAACCTTTAACTTTGTGCCGCAGGCACAGGTGATAGTCTTATAGTTGTTCAAATGCCACATCAGGTCGGAAACTTCGCGAGTACGTTCCATTTTACCTAATTCGGCCTCTCGCCGTGCGGCTTCTGGCACTGCTGGCCGCAAGCTGACGGCACCAGCGCCGGCGATAGCAGAAGGAGGAATGACTCCCCTGCCACCCTTGTGAATCTGACGGAAAGCGTTGTCGTAATCGGCGAGGGAGGCACCCCCGGCCATGGAGCGTAAGATACGTATCCGCTCTGAGATAGGCGGGTGGGTACTGCTGAGGTCACTGGCGGCTCTTCCTTTCTTGCGGAAGGGATTAATGATGTACATTGGGGCTGAAGACTGGTTAGCCGATTTTACTGGTGCGGTTGAAGCGGCAAGCTTCTCAAGTGCCGAGGCCAGTCCCTCTGGGTATCTGGTATACAGGGCAGAGGAGGAATCGGCTAGGTATTCCCTCTTTCTAGAAATGGCAAAGTAGATCAGTTGAGCCGCAATCGGCGCCAGTATCATCAAGATGATGCCTACGGCAAGGATTATCAACTGCGCTTGGCCACCTCCAGATGAAGAGCTTCTCCTACCGCCAGACATGGAGCTGAAGAAGAGCATATGCGTTGCGTACCAGGACAGAATAACAATAGTCCCGAGAAGGATACCGCACAGCGACATCAGCAGTACATCTCGGTTGTTCACGTGCGCTATTTCGTGGCCAATGACACCCTGGAGTTCGTCACGGTTGAGCTTTTGCAGAAGCCCTGAGGTTACCGCGATTGCAGCCCGATTGGGATCCCGGCCGGTAGCGAATGCATTCAGCGCTGGGTCGTCGATGATGTAGATATCGGGCATTCTCTCCAGGCCCGAGGCAATCCTCATCTCCTCTACTATATTATAGAGGCGAGGATAGTCATCGCGTTTTATTTTCCTCGCCTTGGACAGCGCCAGCAATATATTATCCCCTTGAAAGAAAGCGACCAGGTTCATTACTGCCCATATTATTAGGGCAATAATCACGCCACCTGTGCCACTGTCAAGGAAGTAAAGGCCCAGGAAATAGCCCATCAAAAGCAGCAGCGCTGCCATTCCGGCTACCAGTATTACCGACCTGATTTGATTAGATCTAATCTGTTCCCACATAGCTGTGTCTCCTAGCTAGCTGAAACTAACCTTGGGCGCTTCCCTTTCCTCGGCTGCCTCGACCTCGAAGAATTCGCTGGCCTTGAAACCCATCATGCCAGCAATCATGTTAGAAGGAAACATCTGAGTCTTGTTGTTATACCTCAGGACTGAGTCATTGTAGAACTGCCGGGAAAAGCTTATCTTGTTCTCTGTCGAGGTCAACTCCTCCTGGAGAGCGAGGAAGTTCTGGTTGGCTTTCAGGTCAGGGTAGTTCTCAACCACAACCAGAAGCCGGGCCAGAGCGCTGCTGAGTTCACCCTCGGCTTTGGACTGGGCACCGACACCAGTACCGACCGCCTTCTGGGCCAAGTTACGCGCCTTGGTAACTGCTTCAAATGTCCCTCGCTCGTGCGTCATATAACCCTTGGCTGTTTCCACCAGGTTGGGGATGAGGTCGTGCCTTCTCTTGAGCTGGACATCGATTTGTGCCCAGGCGTTCCTCACCCGGTTGCGCAGCCTGACCAGGCCGTTATACGTTGAAGCTATCATGATAAGAAGAATCACTACAATACCGATGATGATATAGACCGCATTCATTTAAAACCTCCACAACAATTTCTTCATATAGCTTTCAGGGGGCTCTTATAACGGACCCCTGGACTCCTTGCGCATACAGGAATACGTTATCTCGGCCGCCCTTTCTTGGCCTGCCTTAGTCCCGCACTCTGAACACTTCTCCCAGGAAGGTGATGATACGTCTTTGAGAGTCTGATTTCTCAGACGGCTTGTCGGGCAGCTGTGTTATCAGTTGGCCAACCTCTCCACTATCAAACCAAAGCCCATCTCCCCATGAGCAGGCGTCAATAATCACCTCTGGTTCATGACCAACTGTTGCCTTTTTCATTTTCCTGCCGCAGATTGGGCAGTTCCGCTTCTTCTCCGCTGACTTGGCTTCCGGTGAGGTGAGAATATTATCCAAAGATAGGCTGGTTCCTTCCAGGTGCATAGCCTCTAGCAGAAGCTCCAGTTCCTCTGCATCGAACCAAACCCCAGAGCAGTTCAGGCAATAATCAAGCTCGATCTTCTCATGCTCAACCACTATCATTAAGCTGTTGCAGGCGGGACATTTCATAGGTATAATCTCCGAAAAGCGCTTTCTTTAGTGTAGATAAAGAATGATACCACGTCAATAGGGCTAAAAACACTAAATAAGATTCCTTTTTTACCCGGAGTTTCACGCCTAGTGAGATAGACCCCATCATTAGGACAGGATAGGCTCCATAGTAAGGTTGGGTTCTGCCATCCTCGGGTGACTACCGTTTTATTATCCAGCGTTAGAGATTCTACTATACCTGTATTGGTGACTTCTACCGGGTCCATATCACTGCAAGGATTTCAGACAAGTTTGGAGAGAGGAGGCAACAACATCGCGCTGCCAGTGACGGATGTTATCGGAGGTGAGCTCGATACTTAGAGTATCAGGCGCTTTGGCAAGCCGTTCGAGGCTGGTTAAAGGCCAGAGAAGGGAGGGGTCAAGGGAAAGACTGGAGCCTAGTGATATGCGCCATTCTTTGAGGCGATTCAGGCGCTGGACCTGCTCTTCGCTGGCGCGTACTGTCTTAACCTTAATAGGATGTGGTCGGTGTATTGGTGGAGCAGTTATGCCGTTGCGTAGTGCTTGCTGGAGGCCCTGCCCGAACCGTTTCAACCCAGTTTGTCCAAGGCCGGGTACCTCTGAGAGGGCCGCTTCGGGACTAGTGGCAAGGAAGACGAGGGCAGCGTCAGGTAGTACGAAGAAGGGTGGCCGATGCTGGCGTCGTGCCTCTTCTTCACGGAATAAAAAAAGACTCTGGAGGACGGCGAGTCCGCGTCCATCTAGGCCTTTGGCTCCTTTGACAGAGAGGTATGCGGTCTCTAGATTTGGTGCGGTATATCGTACCTCTTCGATTTTGGCGCACTCTTCGGCAACCCACGCTGCCCGTCCCAAGGTTCGGAGCCGTTGGTCCAAGATTTCTCGCAGGGCAAGGAGGTGGCGGACATCGGTAGCGGCATACTCAAGGGCCTCGGTGGAGAGTGGGCGTCGTCCCCAGTCAGCGCGCTGGAGTCGTTTGCTCTTATTAATGGTTATACCCAGCAGATCTCTGGTGAGGGCTGCCAGGCCAAGCCGGGTAATGCCGGTGAAACGGGCGGCGATGCTGGTATCAAATAGGTTGTGGATATGAAGTCCACAATGCCGGTCAAGGCTGCGGATATCGTAGTCTGCGGCGTGAACGACTTTCTTGATGGAGACATCTGCCAGAACGTCTCTGAGGGGAGCGAGATCAGAAAGAGATATCGTATCGATGATGTAGACTTTGTGACGAGAGGCGATCTGAATGAGGCAGAGTTGCTCGGGGTAATGGTGGAAGCTGTTGGATTCTGTATCCAGGGCGACGGCATGTGAGCCGACCAACTCACGAGCGGCGACACCGAGTTGAGCGGGCCGACTAACAATCTCAACAGGAAGCGATAGTAAGCCAGTCAGGAGGCTAACTCCTCGACTCCCTGCTTCATGCATCTCCTCTGGCATGAAAAGTTCGAGGGCATGTAGTCACGGTACTGTATCATCCTTCTCTGTCCAAATGCCATTTTAACCCACCATTGCGTTATGGTCGCCCACAACCATATTAGGCTTTCAGCTCAATGCCGTCAATAATCTTGACTGGTGAGTGCGGTTCGTCTAAATAGCGCTGACCCGTGGTAATTTGTGGACTACTTTAGGAGTCCACCGGCTCCGGAAGCTATAATGTCGAAAATACAAGCTTAAAAGGTGAACCAAATTATCGGGACAGGTCAGTTCCGGCTAAAAAAGGAATAATACTATTTATTACCTGTTTATCATATCAGCCGGGCCGGTTTATCAAGAGCCGATAGTGCCTGTGGTTGTCAGATTTTAATGTCTTGACAAAAAAAACGCGTTATCGTAGCATGGGTACACCAAGAGTCAATGGCAATCCAAGGTTGACGAAACAATGGTACCGATATGAGTAACGAGCCTTTGCACTGGATAGTGATAGGCGAGTAGAGCCTTACTACCTGAGTCCATTTTAGCGCCCTGATTACTGCTAAACATCGTTTTTCATCGTTCTCCTAAATATCAGCTTATTGCTGGATACTACTGGTGCAACTTCAAACATTAGCACGTGGCCAGAGAAACTGGAGTAACTTATGCAAGTAAAGAGAGAAACCGCTTCTTACAGGAAACCTCACCAATGGCCTTACCCCACCGTACGAAAGGCCATCATCTTAGCCGCTGGCGCAGGTAATCGTCTGCGTCCATTCACGGACGTGAGCCCCAAATGTCTCGTCCCCGTGAACGGAGAGCCTATACTGGTCAATACCTTGACTCACCTCGCGAACGCCGGCATTAGCGAAACGGTTATCGTCGTTGGACATCTTAAAAAAAAGATTGTCGAGCAGGTGGGTTTTCGATTCCGTGGGATGGATATCACCTATGTTGAGTCGGACTGCTATTCCACCACCAACAATATTTTTTCCCTGTGGCTTGCCCGCGAACACTTTAATGAGGATATCCTCCTTCTTGAGGCCGATGTGTTCTTCGAACAGGAGTTGATTGACCGCTTGCTGGGCACAGAGGATGGGAACCAGGCGGTGGTAGCACGGCACCAGCCCTGGATGTCGGGAACAGTAGTCTGTCTTGATGATGAAGGAAAAATCGAAGCTCTGGTAGAGTCCAAGCACCAGGGACCTGATT
>CAYZOI010000093.1:0-4996 GCA_964480145.1 uncultured Dehalococcoidaceae bacterium
GCAGAGCAAATTGTAAAATGGTTCCGTAATCAGGGTGTTAATTTTGGACAAATTGCTTCTAAGCGTCGCATCTTTCATCACGTATCTCTGGTTATCAACCAGGAATATCGCATCAGCAACCAGATAAGCTGATTTCAGACATGTGGCGGCATTGTATATGGTCCTTTCCTCGGTGGACTCCTCATGCTCGAAAGGTAGTACTACGAGATTGTACACCGGCTTATCCACATAGCGCTCTTTTATAAGTTGAGTGATAACAGGAAGTGCGCCGGACCCGGTACCCCCGGCCGCGCTCGCAATTAGCAGAAAGGCATCTGCTTCAACGAAACGCTTGCCGGCTCTTATCGTTTCAATTATCTTATCGCCGTCTTCTTTGGCGATTTCGGCACCCAGTTCGTTAATTTTACCGACGCCATGTCCGCCGGTCTTTCGGCCACCAATAAGAATGCGATGCTGGTAATCCGGCTTGATTCCGGTCAGGCCACTGAGGTCGGCAACATCAGTATTGACCGCAGAAGCGTTGGCGATGATATCGATACCACGTTGAACGTGTGCTCTACGGTTTAATCGGGCAAATTCATCGGCAATTCGGCCACCACACTGTCCAAAACCAACTACAATTAATTTCATTATTTACCTTGTTATTTTAATTTGTGTTATTGTAGGCATTATTTCCACGCAATGTCAATGCTGGTCTTCTCTAAAATTTACGATTGAGGCAGATTGAATAAGCACTCGGAGCATTTACAGGGTAGAAAAAAGTCCTCCCCCGAAAGTAAGTCCCCTCTCGGTTTAAAGAGACGGTAACGGTTCATTCCTTTTTCCCGGCACCGACAATCAGCATATTTTTATGTCTTTGGCTCGTTTTATTATAATCCCTTGCCCGCGATAAAGACAGTAAGGTCAGCCAGTCGGCAACTGTAGCCCCACTCGTTGTCGTACCAGGCAAGGACCTTGACCATGTTGCCGCCGATGACCATGGTGCTCAAGGCATCAACGATGGTGCTGGCCGGGTTGCCCTTGAAGTCCATGCTGACCAGTGGTTCTTCGCAGTATTCCATAATGCCGGCGAGAGGACCATCGGCGGCTGATTTGAATGCCTGATTGACCTGCTTGACAGTTACCTCCTGCTTAAGCTCGGCGACGAAGTCGATGACCGAGACGGTGACTACCGGGACGCGAAAGGCCATGCCGTGCAGCCTGCCTTTAAGCTCGGGAATGACCAGGGTGACAGCATGGGCGGCGCCGGTGGTGGTGGGGATAAGGTTCACCGCGGCAGCGCGCGCCCGGCGCAGGTCACTGTGCACCATGTCCTGGATTTTCTGGTCATTGGTGTAAGCGTGGATGGTGGTCATCAGTCCCTTATCCACGCCGAAGTTATCGTGGAGTACTTTGACTACCGGGGCGATGCCGTTGGTGGTGCAGGAGGCGTTGGAAATGATGGCGTGTTTCTTCGGGTCATACTTTGCCTCGTTGACGCCGAGGACAATGGTGACATCCTCGTTCTTGGCCGGTGCGGATATAATCACCTTTTTAGCGCCGCCCTTGAAATGGGCAGAAGCTTTGGTGGCGTCCGTAAAGAGCCCGGTTGACTCGATGACGATGTCAATCCCGCAGTCGCGCCAGGGTATGCTGGCAGGGTCTCTTTCCGAGAAGACCTTCACTTTGTGGCCATTTACGGTGATGGCGTCATCGCTGGCAGCCACGCTGCCCGGATAGGGTCCGTAGGTGCTGTCCCATTTCAACAGATGGGCGTTGGTGGCCGTGTCGGTGAGGTCATTGATGGCGGCAACTTCCAGCTCACCTTTATGATACTGGTTGATGGTGTGCAGGGTCAGCCGACCGATGCGACCGAAACCATTGATTCCGACTCTGGTTGTCATCTTGTCTTTCCCGCCTTGCTAGTTTAATAAAGTAATATTGTTAATCCAACTTCAGATTGGTGAATGCTCTCATTCCAGCAAAATGGGCTGCCTGCCCAAGGTCATCTTCTATGCTGAGAAGACGGTTATATTTGGCAGTGCGCTCGGAGCGGCAGGGGGCGCCGGACTTAATCTGCCCCGCATTGAGGCCAACCGCCAGGTCGGCGATGGTGGTATCTTCGGTCTCGCCGGAACGGTGGCTGACGATTGCCGTCCAGCCGACCTCCTGCGCCATCCTGATAGCTGATATCGTTTCCGTGAGGGTGCCTATCTGGTTGAGCTTGATGAGGATGGAGTTGGAAGCTTTAACCTCAATGCCTCGATTCAGTCGGCTGACATTTGTGGTATAGAGGTCATCGCCGACCAGCTGTACTTTGTCGCCCAGTTTTTCGGTGATAAGCTTCCAGCCGTCCCAATCATCCTCGGCCATGCCGTCTTCGATGCTGATAATGGGGTAGGCTGATATCCATTTGACATAAAATTCTACCATCTCGGCAGAAGTGAGCCTGGTACCCTCGCGTTCCAGCACGTACCTGCCATCCTGGTAGAATTCACTGGCGGCCGGGTCGAGAGCGATGAAACAATCGCGACCGGGCTGATAGCCTGCTTGCTCAATTGCGGACATGACGGCTTCGATAGCCTCCTTATTGGAGGGGAGAGGGGGGGCAAAACCGCCTTCATCGCCGACGTTGGTGCTGAGCCCCGCGTCTTTCAGGACTTTCTGCAGCGAATGGTAAACCTCGGTACCCATCTGCAGGGACTGACTGAAGCTGGTAGCCCCGGCGGGCACGACCATGAATTCCTGGAAATCAGTGGAGTTGGCGGCGTGTCTGCCGCCGTTTAAAATATTCAGCAATGGCACCGGCAGGGTCTGCTCATTGGCCTGGCCAAGGTAGCGATAGAGCGGCATATCCAGTGAGTTCGCTGCGGCATGGGCCACCGCCAGCGATGTTCCTAAAATAGCATTGGCGCCTAAGCGTGATTTATTATCGGTGCCATCAAGCTCAATCAATTTGCGGTCGATAGCTTCCTGGTCGGTGGCGGCCATTCCTTTAATGGCGGGCGCGATTTGCTCATTGATATGTTTTACCGCCTGAAGGACACCCTTGCCATTGTATCTTGTCTTATCCCCGTCACGAAGCTCCACCGCTTCGTAAGTGCCGGTACTGGCCCCCGATGGTACAGCGGCCTGGCCAACCGTTCCTTCTGAAAGCGCCACTTCTACGGCCACGGTTGGGTTACCCCTTGAATCCAGGACTTCTCTGCCCTTTATCTGTTTGATGGTTATTCCCTTAGGCATGCTCTTTCCCCAAAGTCAGTCATTTATCATGCTGAGCGCTTTTTTTACCGCATCCGCCGGATTACAGGCAGGAACAATCGAGTTATCCAGTCGCTCGTTTCGTGACAGCGACCAGGTATTCAGGCCAATGACCGGCGTGCCGTTGCGCAGTGCGTGGCCGAGCTCGGATAGGGTGCCATAAGCACCACCGATAGCTATAATTGCCTCCGCGCTCTTGACCACGATAATATTCCTCGCTTCACCCAGATTGGTTACGACTGGGATATTTACATATGGATTTGCTGCCTGCCGGCTGCCGCCAGGCAAGATGCCAATGGTCAACCCGCCCTCGGCACTGGCCCCTTTACAGGCGGCTTCCATGACGCCACCCAGCCCCCCGCAGATAAGAACAGCGCCATTTCGGGCCAGCCCACGCCCGACCTCTTCCGCCAGCCTGGCTTCCTCTGGCGTGCAGTCACTGCCACCGATGACGGCGATAAACCGCTTCTGCTCTGTCATATCCGGGGATACAGTTCTACAATTATATCATTTAGCCTGAGTGATAGCAATGAAAAATAGAGGGTATAGATGCTCAGTTATACCTGTTCATCGCCGCGGTCAGGCCCTCGTTGGTGAGGCATAATATGGCTTCACCGACTTTGCTGGTGACTTCGGCGATAATTTTGTTCTCACTGGCGTCAAAATCGCTGAGCACGTGATTGATAACCCCGGCGTCTCTATTTGTGGCGGCAGTGCTCCCTAAATCGGGTCGACCGATGCCCACTCTTATGCGAATGAAATCGGTACCTCCCAGGCAGGCGCTGATTGACTCGATGCCTTTATGGCCGGCAGAGCGACCTCCCTGCCGGATGCGGATTTTACCTGTCGGCAGGTCGAGGTCGTCATGGATGATAATCAGGTCTTCAAGGCTGATTTTATATCTTTTTGCCAGCAGGCTTGCCGAGCGACCGCTCAGGTTCATCATGGTCTGCGGCCGGGCCAGTATCAGCCTTGTACCGGCAACTTCACCCTCGCCAACTCTTGCCTGCCCCTGTTTGCGGGCAAAGCGTATTCCATGCTTCCTGGCGAAGCGATTTATGCACATGAAACCGATATTGTGTCGGTTGTGTGCGTATGCTGTTCCGGGGTTACCCAGGCCAACGATTAATTTCATGTCAGACTTTCTGGTTTAGAAGTTGCAGGAACTCCGTTTCGTTTATTATTCTGATGCCCAGACTCCGTGCCCTGTCCAGCTTGGCGCCGGGGTCGGCGCCGACCACCAGATACGTGGTTTTCCGAGTCACGCTGCTGCCGGCAGTGCCGCCGAGGGTTTTTATACGTTCCTCGGCTTCCTGTCGGGGGAAGGCGTCAAGAGTGCCGGTCAGGACAAACTCCATGCCGGCGAGAGGCAGAGCCTCGACTTTGGCCGGCTTTTCCTCCAGCTTGACTCCGGCTTCTCGCAACCGTCTAATGATATCACGGTTTGTTTCCTGATGGAAAAAACCGATGATGCTGTCGGCAATTTTCGGCCCGATGGCCTCAATGGACATAAGCCTTTCCCGGGAAGCTTCGGCCAGCGCGTCGACGCTGTGGAATTCCCCGGCCAGGAGTTCTGCGGTCTCCCCTCCGATATGGCGTATGCCGAGAGCCAGGATACCCCTGGCCAGTGGTCTGTCCTTGCTCTTCTCGATGGCGTCGAGCATATTGCTCGTGCTTTGCTCGCCCATCTTTTCCAGTTCCAGGAGATGCTCTTTATGGTCTTTAAGATAGTAAATGTCCGCGATATCTTTTACCA
>CAYZOI010000094.1:0-4953 GCA_964480145.1 uncultured Dehalococcoidaceae bacterium
CCCAGGAAGATGACCCCCAGCACGGAGAATATGAGGATGGCGGGCGGCACCAGTGAGCCAGCCAGTATCCCCGTCTTTTTTAAGAAGGGAACCGCTCTGTCTTCAATAGGCACTGGTGGCCCGATGCCAGGCTGCAAGAAGGCGCGGATGACAACGTAGCCGATATAACCGCCGGCAAGCATGAAGCCAGGGACAAAGGCGCCGAAGAACATCTGGCCGACCGATATCTCCGCCATCGGCCCGTAAACCACTATCATGACGCTGGGCGGGATGAGGATGCCCAGGATGCCACCGGCGGTGCAGGCCCCGGCGGCAAAGCTCTTGCTGTAGCCCCGCTTTACCATCGAAGGCAGGGCAACCATCGTAAGCAGCGTGACCGAGGCAGTGATGACGCCAACGGTAGCCGCCATAACCGTACCCACCATGATGGTGACCACCGCCAGCCCGCCGCGGAATCCGCCCAGCCAGAGGTAGAGGGCAGTATAGAGCTTCTCTATTATGCCCGAGCGTTCCAGCATCGCCCCCATGAAGATGAAGAGGGGAACCGCCAGCAGGACGCGGTTAACCATCAGCCGGTACACGCGCAGATAAAAAACCTGGCTTACTTGCTCTTCCCAGAGAAAGATGCCGACGGCAATGCCAATGAACCCGATGATGTAGGCCAGAGGGAAGCCGGTCATCACCAGAACCAGGATGCCACCGAGCATGAGGATGGTAACCAGTTCAGGACTAAGTTCCATAGGCCCTCCCCTTTACGGTGTGGTATATGTTGCGAGAGACGTTGGCCAGGCCCTGCAGGAGCAGTAGCGCAAAGCCGAGGAAAATCATCGTCCGGAGCGGGTACCACGGGGGGTACCAGTAGCCCTCCACGCTTACTTCCATGACGCCCCAGGACCACATCATCTTGTTAAAGGAAGCGAACACGACCAATCCAATTACGGGGAGAAAGAAAAGTAAGCCGCCGATAGAATCAGTGATGGCTCTGGCGCGCGATGACATGTGGATGTAAAATACGTCCACCCGGACGTGGCCGTGCTGGCTCTCCGTATAGGCATAGCCCCAGCAATACAAAGACATCCCGAGGGCCATGGCAGTCTCGTAGCCCCATACCGTCGGAGAGTTAAAAACATAGCGGGCAACAACGTCATAGACTACGACCAGTATTAATAGAAACCCAAACCAGCGGGCAATGTTTCCTGCTCCCTCGCTGATGAAATCAACTGTTTTAAAAACTCTTTTCATCGCTTTTCATTCTCGTTGATGCTGAAGTTCCCTGCTTCGGGAAAACCCGAAGCAGGGAACTCTTGGCAACTACATGCGCTGCCAGCCGTCTCGGTAGGCAGCCCGGAAAGCCTTAATGGATTCCCAGACCTTGTCGAAGAACGGGTCAGCAGCGGCGCGCTCTGCGTAGAGCTCATTGCCTCGATCAAGCATCTCTTGTCCGATCGAGTCGGGGATGAACAATACATTGGCGCCCTTTTCCCGGAATACCGGGATAGCTTCAAGGTCGCGCTGGGTCATGAAGAGATAGTAGTCCATGGCCGCGGCCTCGCCCATCTCGATAATCATCATCTTCAGGTCGTCAGGCATTGCATTCCAGGTAGACGTGTTCCACATCTGTGGCTGCCACTCCTGAGGCTGGCGGACCGAGCCCAGATAGAAATAGTCGCAGACCTCGTACATCGCCATCGACAGGTCATACCCGGGGGAGCTGAGCTGGTAGCCGTCAAGCACGCCTCGCATCAGGGACTCGTAGGTCTCTTCGCTGCTCAGCGTGACCACGGAAGCGCCCATATCGGTGAAAATCTTGCCGTCATCGCCGGCGGTGCGCAGTTTCAACCCCTTGATGTCAGCTGGTCCGTTGAGAGCTTCCTTGGTGCTGATGAACATCTCGGGTACGGTCTGGAACCCGCCAGTGAAGACCACGTTGTAGTCCGAGCACATCTCCTGCAGCAGGGCCATGCCCTCGAGCTTCATCCAGAAAAACTGCTCGGTGGGGGAAAGGCCGCCGATCTGGTAGGTGAACAGGTTGCAGGCGGGACCGAAGCGGTCCATCCAGTACATGGTGCAGGTGGTGGCAAAGTCGAGCACGCCTTCGTGGATGCCATCAAGCTCCACCATCGACGGGACAATCTCACCGCCGGAGTGCGGGGCCATATCAAGTCGGCCACCACTGGCAATTTCAAGGTTAGACTGATACTCGGCTACTCCCTTGCAGAAAGTGGAGCCGCCGCCGGCATGGCACTGGGCAATCAGAGTATATACTTCAGCCGGCGCGGCAGGGGCTGGTGCGGGAGCCGGGGCTGGAGATGGAGCCGGTGCTGGTGCCGGAGCTGGAGCCGGTGCCGGTGCCGGAGCTGGTGCTGGCGCTGGAGCCGGAGCCGGTGCGGCACAAGCTGCAGCAATGAGGCTGACAATTAATAGTGATGCTATTAACCCTAATACTATCGATTTTCTCACTAAGTTCTACCTCCTATATTGATCAAAATACAGCATTAACCGAAGTAATGGCTATAACTGAACTTAATCACCCCCTTTTTGCATGTTTCTGCTCGATTCATTATACACTAAAAGCAAGCGTTGTAAAGCGCTGCTTTAGCTTATGGAGCTTAGCCACACTTAAATTTCAATTTTAGGCGTGAGGTCGAATTTATGCTTATTGATTGAGCAGCTTTTTATATTCAGTATATTCGGGATAAGTTACTATATAAAATAATATCAAAGAGCATAATTGTCAATAGCATATAGGGAGGATTGCTTTATTTTTTTATTCTGGTATGTTTGTTAGCGGGTAGCCGCGATAGTCTCCGGCTAATGCTGAGTTACAGGGATTTTCAACACATCATTCATTTTTCCTATCGGATAGTTCAGCCTCCAGGGAGCTTATGGCAGCTTCAGCCTTTTCCAGTTCAATCTGTAAATCACTATTTTCTGTTTCAAGCGTGGAAATCCGGGTTTGCTGCGAGGATATTAAAAATTCCTGGTTAGCCAATGTCTGCTCAAGGTCTAAATTAAATTGTGCCAGTCGAGATATCTCATCCTGCTGGCCGCTTAGTTTTACGGCGTAGCTTTCAAGCAGGGGCGTATATATAAAATAATTAGCTAAAAACGCCAGTACGCTACTGGCTAATAAACAGGTTAATATAATTAGCACTATCTTTTTCATGGCTCACTTCTCCTCTAAAGTGCTGCCGTATTTCCAGAATGTATAGTGTTAGCTTCGAACAAGTTTCCGGGGACAGAAAAGTCGTCGGATAGCAACGCTATTCGATACGGTCTAGGTAAAAATTGTAAAGCTTATATGTTCGCAAGTCAACGAAAGCAAGTATTTCCACCAGGAAGCTACCTTCTTCTCAACGAGCTACTGTGCAACATAAAAACGTTCCTTTTTTAGTCCATGATCTCACACCTGGCCTTCAGACTTGAAATTTAGCGCACCTTTTTACCACTAACCGGCATTACGAATTGTTTTATTACTTTCCAGACTCTATGATAAGATAACTCCAGCATGAAGTGATAAACAAAAAAAGGGGGATAAGAGAAAGTGACAGAACTCGGCGCCTATTACGCTTTGGGTAAATGTGGCAGATTTGTCCCGGTAAGGCTAAAAACCCATACTGACATTGCCAGTGGTCTGAGGGCAGTTTGCGAACAAAACGGGATTAAATACGGGGCTATCGATGGCATCGGCAACGTACGCCAGTTGACCTATCAATTATTGGTACCCGATTCCAAGGCGAAGCACGGCGTGCGCCTGGACGAGCCCCAAGTCCTGCCCGGCCCTCTAGAGCTGCTTAATCTCAAGGGCGTCATCTTCCAGTCAGAGAAAAGTGAGACACTTATCCACCTGCACGGCATTTTCTCAGATAGAGAGGGGAAAATACTGGGCGGGCACCTTGCAGAAGGCGGTAATCCAGTTCTGGGAACGCTTGATGCCTTTATTGTCGAATTGGCCGAAGCTGAGATTGTCCGGCAGATGGATGAGGACGTGGGCTTGGGCTTGTGCACACCAATCGGAGCTTTTGCCCATGTGAAGAGCTAGGCATTTAAGCTGTTTTAGTGCTGGTTATTTAATTCGGCTAACCTCGTGCACGCGAGCCAGAACCGGGCGCAGGCAGCTTTTTTTTTTTATAGCCTGATAGAAAAACGTCTTAGTCTTAAGGCATGAACTCAAAGAAACCCTCGTCGAGGTCTGCGTCGTTGGAGTAGCCGCGGCTCTCCCAGTAGCCACGGTGGTGTTCGTCATCGGAAAGCTCAATCCTGGTTATCCATTTTATCCACTTGTAGCCCCATTTGCTCTCGGCGACGAGCTGGAAGGGATAGCCCCGTTCCGCGGGCATGGTAATCTCGTTCATTTTGTAGGCCATGATGATGTCATTGTCCATGATGTAGTCTATAGGAAACGAGGTGGTGTACTCATCATAGGCGTGGAAGATGACCGTCCTGGTCTCCGGCAATACTCCGGCGTCATTAAGTATATCCCTCACCAGCATACCTTCCCAGAGGATGTTGGCGCTCCACCTCTCCACACAGTCCAGCCTTACCGCTTTCTGGTAATGTTTGTAGTCCTCAAGCAACTCTTCGTAACTGAAGCTCAGTGGCTTTTCCACGAGCCCGGTGACTTCAAGCTCATATGTGGCGATATCAACGTACTGTGGACCCTTGATGGAGTTCTCTCGGAAGTCATTGACCGAGGACAGGTTTTTCCCTTCATATTCCCTGACCTCAACGGTCTGGAGTTCCTCAGGTATGACATCGCTCGTAAATCCTGCCTTGTTTATTGAAAACATAATTCCAGCTATAGCTGCCGCAAGAACGATTACGGTCACGGGTATTACCGTAAAAAACTTACGTTTCATAACATCCACCTCATTTGCAATCTGGCTTGATGCGACCTCTTGATTTAATAATGATTCATTTTAAGATAAACAACAGCGACTTTTATCACATAAT
>CAYZOI010000095.1:0-4749 GCA_964480145.1 uncultured Dehalococcoidaceae bacterium
ATACCACCATAATTCCCTTCTACGCCAATCTGGTGGCGTCGGGCACATCCGGGAAGACCTCGGAAGTCATAAAGAAAATGATTGAGGAAGGAGAGAGGATATCCTACCTTGATTTCGCCATTCACGGGACGTTCGTGGCCGAAGATGACGTCAGGGCGGAAGTTCCCAAGCTGATAAAGATGGGAGTGCCTTCCTTCAAGGTGTTTATGACGTACCCCAGAAGGGGCATGATGATGCCCGATGACAAGATGCTGGAAGCTATGGCGGCGGCCGCCGCCGAGGGCGGCTTGGCCATGGTGCACGCCGAGAACGGCTATGCTATAGACTACCTTGTGGAAAAGTTCAAGGCTGAGGGCAAAGTCTCCCGGGAATATTTCATGCCGTCGCAGCCAAATATCCTGGAGGTGGACGCGGTGCAGCGGGCGGCCACCTATGCGCTGCTCACCGACTGTCCTCTTTATTGCGTGCATCTCAGTGCCAGAGAAATGCCCGGAATAATGATGCAGATGAAGCAGGAGGGTCGGCGGATATACGGTGAGACCTGCCCGCAGTATCTGTCTCTGACAAACCAGGCCGTGCTGGAGAGAGGAGCTCTGGGCAAAGTAGGCCCACCGCTAAGGGAGAAGGAAGACAACGAGGCTATCTGGCGGGGCCTGGCCAGCCATGCCATCGATACGGTGGCCAGCGATTCCTGCGATGTCAAAGCGGAGCAAAAAGAGTGGGGTGGCGCTTCCACAGATTTCGTCACCGGTCCGGGAGCCAAACCAAGGCCGGATAACATCTTTGAAGCGCGATTTGGCGCTCCATCTGTGGAGCCGATGCTTCAGGTGGTATACCATGACGGCGTAAATGACGGACGCATCACCCTGACGCGTCTGGTACAGACGATGTGTGAAAATCCGGCTAAGATATTCGGCCTCTATCCGAAAAAAGGCATCCTTCAGGAAGGTTCCGATGCTGATATAGTTGTTTTTGACCCGGCGGTGCCGCGTACCATAAGCGTGGAGGGAATGCACGGTAATGCCGACTTCACTCTCTTCGAAGGCAAGCAGGTAACGGGCGTTACGGTATTCTCCATGCAGCGTGGCGAGGTGCTCATCGAAAACGGGCAGTTCCGGCGGAAACAGGGAAATGCCAGGTTTCTACCCGGAGACCGCAATCTGGCTGCCTATGCCAAGAAGGGATACCCCGTGGCGTAAGCTGGCGATAAAAACACGGCGGTTACAATTCTGGGGGTAAAACTTCACAGGGCCCTGGTATAGATGTTCTTAACATCCTCTTCGGTCATGTTTCTGGGATTGGGCACGAAGAGGCGACTTATTTTCATGCCTCCTTCTGTGAGTGACGGGATATCAGCTTTGGTGGCGCCGTAATCGCTCAGTCGGCACGGGATGTCGACGATTTCAAGCAATTTGAATAAGGCTGCCACGAGCTTTTCTGATGCCTGATATGGTGTCAGCCCTTCTGTGTTTTCTCCCATAACCTGAGCTATGTGAGCGAATTTCTTCGGGTTGCCGATTTTATTGTAATCAACTATGTACGGCAGCATGACCGCATTGGACCTTCCATGTGACATATGATATTTAATGCCCAGTATATTGGATAAGGCATGTACCGCGCCCACTCCGCCACTGCAAAATGCCATGCCGGCGACTGTGGCCCCGAACGACATATTATAACGTGCGGTGATATTTTCGCCTTTAGCATAGGCTGCGGGCAGGTTTTCCGCAATCAGACGGATTGCCTCGATGCCTAAAATTTCAGCAAAAGGCGTTGTGTTTACCGAGACGTAAGTTTCAAGGGCGTGAACCAGGGCATCCACGCCGGTGTCGGCGGTTACGTGGGGTGGCATTGATAACGTGAGCAGGGGGTCAACAATGGCGACATCCGCCAGAGCATAGTTACTGAGAACCGCCATTTTCAGGTTTTCTACTTTATCTGAGACAACAAGCGTGCGGGTGACTTCACTCCCGGTGCCGGCCGTGGTTGGGAGCAGTATCTTGGGAAGCCCTCGCAGGGGCACTTTGTCTATCCCGGTGTAGTCCAGTATCTTGCCTTTATTTTGGGCCATGAGGGCAATGCCCTTGGCGACATCCAGCGAACTGCCCCCGCCGACACCGATAACGATATCTACCCCGTTATCGACGGCTATTCGAGCACCATCATCAACGTTGTGAGCCGGTGGCTCTGCCTCGACTTGATCGAAAATATCGAAATCTATCTTCTGGGCTTTAAGCGAATCCTGTACGCCTGACAGCAGTCCGGCTGCCAGCAGGCTCTTGTCGGTAACAATGAGCGCCTTTTGCGCGTTGAACTGCGCGGTCTCCTTTCCCACCAGACTGGCAGTATCATTGCCGAAGATGACCTTGGTTGGCGACAGGAAGGTGTGCACTTTATTCATGGCGGAGATACCTCTCTTTCTTCAATCTAAGCCGAACATACTGCCACTATTTTAGTACGCAAGCCGTCAAGTATCAATAGTCTGGGGCATATGAAAAGCAGTAAATCACCTATTTTTATGATTCACCATACTCTAATGGTGACTTAGTGGCTCACCCGCGGTATGCCCAGGCATCCGGGAATTGAAGCTATTCGGTTAAACGGGCTAATCAGTTGGCTTGACCATACGGGGGTGGATGGCCAGCAATCCGCCATCGATAACCAGCACCTGACCGGTTATGTAGTCGGATTCCGCGGAAGCGAGAAACAGGACGACATTGGCGATATCCTGCGTTTCGGCCGCTCTTCTTAAAGGTATCCTGTCCATACCTTCCAAAAAGTCGGGGCGGTCTTTACCTGCTTGTTTAACCATTTCGGTCATGGTGAATCCCGGGCTTATCGCATTTACCGTGATATTGTATTTTCCCAGCTCCACGGCCAGCGTTTTGGTGAGCTGAACGACGCCGCCCTTGCTGGCCCCGTAGGCGCCCATCCCCGGCGCACCAATATGGGCGGACAGTGAGGCAAGATTGATAATCTTTCCCCGTTTCTGCTTTATCATGTGTCCAGCAACCGCCTTACTGCATAAGAACTGAGATTTAATGTTGACGTCCATGGTGCGGTCCCAGTCGGCCTCAGTCATTTCCAGCACCCGTTTCATTTTAATAATACCGGCGTTGTTAACGAGTATATCCACTCTTTGGTAACTATCAAGCGTCTTACCAATGAGCATATTTACTTCTTTGGCTTTGGATACGTCGGCGGCTACAGACAGCGCCTGGCCTCCCTGTGCTTTAATCTCCCCGGCTACCCTATCGGCTCTTTCAGGAACAACATCATTCACTACTACCGCAGCGCCTTCTCTCGCCAGGGTGGTAGCGATAGCCTGACCAATCCCCTGGCCGGCACCGGTGACAATGGCTACCTGTCCTTTTAGCCTCATTTTCCGTCTCCTTTTTGCTTCACATAATATATTCTAAATTATAGACCTGTTCAGGCAATTGTCTAATGATTATACGATAAAAAAGGCGCTGACTGTATGGGTGATGGCCAATTATTCTTCAGTGACGGCGATGCGGCTGCCGTCAAAGAGGGGCACAATGCGGTATTTATCTATCTGGCTGGCATACTCCAGGTCAGCGGCAAAGCCGATATCTTTAAGGTAACGACCATGTTCGCTGGCAGCGAAAACGGCAAGCGGTTTTTCACGGATCATCCTGGAATATTCAGCAGCCGATACAGCGGCGTCGCTGAGCTCAGGAAATATGCCGGATTCCGCAAATTCGGATTGCAAGCGCTGTGCCATCAATCCGGCGCAGTAAAAGTCCTCTAGCGATGGCTGGCCATGACGCCCCGCACAGACGAGGAGGATTCTCTTCAGTGCCTTGTTCGCCGCGGCTCTGGCAACGGCTGCGGACACGGCGGATAAATTGACCAGCGCCGCGAGGTACACGGACCTGGCACTGCCTCGAAAAGCCCGGCGCAGGGCTGGCGTACCGTTGGTGGTTGAGAAGTAAATCACCCTGCCGGACATTTTACCTGAGTCAAGATATTCGATAGGGGAGTTCCCCAGGTGGAATCCGGGGATGCGCAGGCCTCTTCTTTCACCGCCAAGCAGGAAAGAGGTGTTATCTCCTGATTTCGCGCGGCGTCGGGCCTCGGCGGCCGTAGTGCAGGGGCGCACTTCGCTGGCACCGTGCGCCAGTGCCGTAACTATGGTGGTGGTGGCGCGGAGGACATCGATAACCACACACAGTGCGTCTTCAAAACGAGGCGGCAGCAAACGAGGAGTTAAAACAACGTCTATTTTCATGCTCTACGCTAATAATGGTCAGGAATTAGGCTCAGGCGGTAACAGTATATCATATAGCGCAACGGAGACATAAGTTGCATTGAGTCACGGCTGGACAGGCAGTCGATAATAAATCTGGTTAGTGATGTATAAAAAGAGAGGCGGGCACAGCCAAAAGCCGGCCCGCCTCCCTTATTTATCTCTTCTATACGTTTACTCTATCATCAGCCCGGGAAGCCAGGTGACTAGCTGCGGGAAAAAGACCAGCAGCACAAGAACAGCCAGGACTATGATAACGTAGGGGATGACACCCCGTATTATGTCCATAACCACTACGCCCAGAGATGGGTCGGCCGCGCCGCGGCAGATGTAAATCCCCATGGCGAATGGTGGCGTCATGAAGGAGGTCTGGAGGTTGACGCAGACCATGATGGCTGCCCAGATCGGGTGAAAACCCAGCACAGCGAAGATGGGGGTGATGATGGGCACCATGATGAAGAGGATGCCTATCCAGTCAA
>CAYZOI010000096.1:0-4718 GCA_964480145.1 uncultured Dehalococcoidaceae bacterium
AGCGCCCATCGCCTTTAATCAGGTAGGAGTTGAGAGCCTTCAGCGGACTTCGCGGGAGAGGGATTTCTATACGGTATATGTTTGACAGGACTTCATCAATCATGGTTTGCTCTGTTAATTCTACGGCTTATTGGTATCCGTTGTCTAACAATCACGTAATGCTTACACTAGAACAGGGGACTCGCAAACTGGATTAAGAGTGATGCTGACGAGAGGGGAGAAGTGCCTTCTCGTCGGCCATAACATTTGACATAATACTTATGGTCAGTCAAACAGACACAAGGTGGCCCCGCTTACAACCACCGCCAAGGCGATACCCAGCGCAATCTGGACCAGAGTGTGCTCATTATTGTAGTACTTGGCCCAGCCAATCAGAGGAACCGCAGCCCAAAGAACAAGGAAAATTTGCCCCCAGGTTAATACTGACATGACTACAAGGACAGTGACCGCTGATAGGTGATAGCTTACCCTGTAGAATATATTCAGCAGAGCGGTCACAATTGAGCTTGCGAGCAACGCTAAAAGTGTGCGCAGCATAAGAGGTGGAGCTTCAAGAAATAACAGAATTACCAGGCAGGGCAGGCCAAGTAAAAAACTCAGAATCAAGATATCTCCGGGGCGTTGTTTCAGGAAAGCGGTTGGGGCAGCCAGTAATTTTGTGCTGCTAATGTTTCTGAAGGTTCTGATGTAGATGTAAACGAGCGGCATTAGAACAAGGAATAAAAACACCGTCATAACCCAGGCCACTAATGCACGCGCGTCGGTGGACTCAGTACCGGCAATCAATAACAGGACTAACACACTGAGGATACAAGGGTTCGTGACCCTGGAAATCGCTCGGGCCAGATAGTTTAACCGGGATACCTTGCCTTCCATATCTTCCTACTTGGGAAGCAGGTCTTTCTCAGCCAGGATCTCGACCGTCCAGTGGGCAGCATTAGCTACTACGCCGGGGGCTACCGTTTCATGGCCGCCGACATCGTCAAATTTTCTCATCTCATCCGGGTCGCCAAGATAATAGCCTCGCCCCACGAGTTTCCTGTGGATATCCCGGCATATTACCGCACCGTACTCACTAACAAATCTATCATGTAGCTTTCTCGCCAGTTCAAAGCTCTGGAACCGGACGCGCGGGGCATCTTCAAAGTCATGCCTTTCTCTGCCCACGATTGAACTCATAAACAGGATAGCTCCGGCATAGGCTCCACAGCTACCGTCTATGGATACACCCCCTCCTCCAGATAGACCGGTAGCTGCTTTGAAAAGGTCATCGTTTCTGAGTCCCAAAGTATCCTGCAGGGCAGCTAATAAGGTCTGAGAACAACCCCGGTAGGTCTTCTGGTATTCCCAGCCCAATGAGTATGCCTTTTCTGCCAGCTCTTTGACGTTTTCTGCCTTTTCCATCGTTATCTCCTTTGCTTATTTACACCTGCTTGAAATTAGGGGATGAAAGTCGTTCAGTCACTGATATTTATTCATATGCAGAGGGGTTAGCCCTGACCTCGGCGATGAAGTCCTCCACAGATTCTGATAGTTCATATTCGGGCTGCCAGCCCCACTCATCCCGGGCACGGGCGTCGTCCAGAGTGGGCCAGTTGCCAATCATATCCAGCATGGCGGGGTCGGGTTTGAAATCCAGATGTGCCTGTGGTATGTGTTTTTTTACTTCCTGTGCCAGTTCTCCAGCCTGAAGGGAAAAGCCGCGGATGTTATAGATTCGCCTCTTCAACCTTTCTTCGCCGGCCTCTTTAAGGGAGATGAGACTTCCGACGGCATCCTTGATATAGAGCAGGGGCATTCTGGTTTCCTTCTCCACATATATGGTATAAGGCCGACCCAGCACGGGCTCTTTTATCGCCCGGTAGCTGAAGGCGCTATGGGCAGAATCCTTCCGGCGGGCTCCTAAAATTGGCGGAAAGCGAACGCCCCGGAAGTTTACCCCGTACTTGCGGTGATATTGCTCACCCAGCCGTTCGCAGCAAACCTTGGTAGTTCCGTACATATTCCTGGGCTGCTGCGGCACATCCTCATTGGTCAGAGGAGAAATACCGAGGCCGTAAGTAGCCAGGGTGCTCACGAAGATCAGGCTGCTTACCTTGAGCGACCGCACCGCTTCCAGCACGTGGATTGTGCCCTGTACATTAACTTTAAAAGTGACGGACAAGTCCTGCTCGCTCGCCGGGGGCATCAGAGCCGTGAGATGGTAGATATGGTCGATGTCGTTGTCACGTACTGCCGCCAGGACCTGCGCCTCATCGGCCAGGTCGCCTTGGACAAACTCCAGTTTATCCTTAATACCTTCGATAAACTTCGAGCCTGTCGCCAGGTCAAAAACTACCACCTCCTCACCCTTCTCCACCAGTTGTTGAGCTAAATAGGAACCCAGAAAGCCCAGCCCGCCAGTTAGCAGATTCCTTGACAATAGCCCCTCCTGCAAAGCTATTGCTATTATAACACAATGCAACGTCCGTCAAAGACGTTTTGCAGGATGTAATAATCTGGCTTTATATTGTACCTGGCGTCTCTTTACCTTGTGTTTTGCTGGTGCTACAATGACACCAGTGATATTGCCATGGAAACCATTTGCGGAGACGGCATGAGGAGCCAAAAGCATATCTAGACAATCAAGACAACATTGGCAATCAGCTGTAGAAATTTATAATGTAGATACCTGGTATTCGCCTGCTAAAAACTGAAGAAAAGGAGGCTGGAATATCGCAAAATTTGAGGCTGGTAAAGGATTTTAGAAATTAGGCGACAGAAAATAGCCAATGGAGGTAAAAATGGCAGAGATTAAAGTAGTGGGTGCAGTAGCCAAGGTTTTAAAAGAAGAAGGTGTGGACTGGTACGCCGCTGTTCACGGTGGTCATGTCTGGCAACTCCAGGTGGCCCTGGACAGAGCTGGCGTAAAATGCTACCACATGCGGCATGAGCAGTCGGGTGTCTATATGGCTGACGGCTGGGCCAGAGCCAGTGGTAAAGTAGGTGTAGCCATGGGTACAGCTGGACCTGGCTTTGGCAATATGATATCTGCTATGTACCAGGCCTACTTGGCCAGGAGCCCGCTCATTTGTCTTCTCGGGCAGCATGCCACAGAGGAAGATGGTTGGGGCCCTTTCCAGGAGGCCTACGCCGAGCCGCTATCGGGTCACTTCACCAAGTGGACCAGAAGGATTATTGACCCTTCTATGGTCGCTTACTTCATGCAGAAAGCCGTCCGGGATGCCACAACTTATCCGTGTGGGCCGGTGGCTCTTGAATTTCCGATGAACATCCAGGGACTATCAGCCGGGGAGGAAGGTTCCTTACGAGGCTATTTGCCGCACGGCGTTTGCGCCGCCCCATCCCGACCAGCCGGCGACCCCCAGATGATAGAAAAAGCAACACGCATGTTGATTGAGGCAAAAAAACCGGTAATTATCGGTGGTGATGGTGTTTACTGGTCTGGTGCATCAGAGGAGCTCAGGGAGTTTGTTGAGCTGCTTGACATTCCGGTACTAACCCGGAGAATGGGCCGAGGTGCCGTGCCTGAGGACCACCCGTTAGCCTTTGGCGCCGGCTTCCGAAGACCTATTCAGATGCAAGCTGATGTCATCGCCATCTTTGGTTTGAGAATGAATATGCTTGAAGGCTTTGGTATGCCACCACGTTTTCCGGTTGAGAATGTCAGGTACATTCAGGTATCTGAAGACCCAGAGGAACTGACCACCAGGATGTCAAGTGAGCTATCAATTTCTGGCAGCCCCAAGACAGTTCTACGGCAGATGATTGACTGTGCCAAGGATATTATGAAAAAGAAGCCAGACAGAAGTGAATGGTTGAGCATAGTCAAAAAAGTGAGAGAAGAAGACGAAGCTAAGGGAAAAGCGCTCATAGATGAGGTGCGCAATAACAAGCCTATTAATCCTCACTTCGTGGCGGCTGAGCTTGTTGATTTCCTGGATAAAGATGCCACTCTTATTCTGGACTCTTTCTGCATGGCCGGATTCGCCACTGACAAGATAAAAGCCTCCTTTGCCGGACAAATACTGGACGGTGCCACCTGGAGCGGTGTTGGCCATGGTGTGGGTATCGCCATGGGCGCTCAGCTAGCCAGGCCCGGCAAGCAGGTCGTCGACCTTCTGGGCGATGGCGGTTTAGGTATTGCCGGCTGGGATATTGAAACTGCGGCCCGCTACAACATCCCGGCCTGTTATTTACTTCTCAACAACAGTAGCTGGATGGGAAGCGAAGCGCAAAAAGGGATTCTGCCGGAGGACGTGAAGAATTGCGACTGGGGCATGCTTCCCGATATCAGGTATGACAAAATATTTGCCGAGATGGGATGCCACGGTGAACTAGTTACCGAGCCGCAGCATCTCAGGCCGGCGCTGGAGAGAGCTTTTAATTCAGGGAAGACTTCCGTGATTAATGTTATTCCTGATAACAGTGTCGTGGCACCTCAGCTTGCTGGCAGAATGGAATACTACAGGCAAATCTTCGCCGGAGAATAGATGCCGAACTAGGTGTCTCCTGTGGAACATGTGACATTTGTTTGCCTAAGGATAAAGAAACCGTAGATGGAGGTAATAGCAATATGGCTCGTCCGCTTGAAGGAGTAAAGTGTATATGTGTTATCATGTTTCAGCAGACACCAGTTGCGTTTAGCATGATGGCCGACCTGGGGGCCGAGGTAATTAAGATAGAACCCCCGGAGGGTGAATTGGGCAGGCAGCTTG
>CAYZOI010000097.1:0-4687 GCA_964480145.1 uncultured Dehalococcoidaceae bacterium
GCCGACGTAATACGAGGGGATAACAAAAAGTACCTCCACTGGTGTACGCCCGTTTACGAAAAGTAAGTTATTCCTTGAGCGGGCTGACCTGCAAGGACCTCGTCAGGCAGAGAACCTGGCTGCTGTGCTCCAGAGCCGTTGTGAGGTTGTAGGCTTCCTCAAGCCACTGCCCGATAGCAAAGCTACCGTGATTGTGCACCACAATTATGTGGTGTTGCTGCAACGCCCGGGCGACAATATCAGCCAGACATTCTTTTTCCAGTTCCTCACTCCAGCCCACCACCGGAACCGGGCCGATAAGCGAAAAATCTTCCACTCCGGGCAAAATTTCTTTATCGTTTATCGAGAGCGCAACAGCGTGAGGCGGATGGGCATGGACGACAGCCAGAGCCTGTGTTTCACGGTAGATAGCACGGTGGATGGCCAAATCGGTCGAGGCTAACGGCGTGGTTCTGGTGTTCTTGCTAACGCCGGTCTCAATCAGGTCGTTTTCACTCAGGCAGTTGAGCATACAGCCACGCCGGGTAATGATTACCTGGTCTCCCAGCCTGATGCTCAGGTTGCCACTGTTCGAGGAAACGAGCCCTCGTGCAAATAAGTCCCGACCTACCGTCTGAAACTGTGTAGAAATCATAGCTGTCTTTCAGTTCTACCGCATTGGCAGTATCTTCTTCAACCTCGGCCCAAGTACAGGTTGTAAATACTTTATACTTACTGCCCTAAGAAAATCAAATCAAGTTTATAACGGCGTCTGCTGAAAAAGCAAATTGAGCTATGATTTATTTTTTATGCCGGCTTTCCCATCCGCCGAATTACGGCGATAACCCTCCCCTGAATTTCAACGTTCTCCGGGTCAACATAGACCGGCTGCATCTGGCTGTTCGCCGGCTGAAGGCGCACGCGCTCAGGCTCCATATAGACTTTTTTCAGTGTCGCCTCTTTCTCCGCCTTGAGCCACACCACCGCCATCTCCCCGTTATCCACCGTATTGACATGCTGCATCAGCACGATATCACCATCATTTATCAGGGCGTCAATCATTGACACACCTTTGATTTTCAACGCATAAACATCCTGCCTCCCCCGGGTAAGGTCAGCTGTTACCTCAAGAAAATCAGCGCCCGCGGTTGTGTCCCAGGTCTCTGAATCAGGCACTGGAATCGGTTCTCCGGCAGCTATCTGTCCGATTATCGGCACCTGCACTTTCAGCGGTGATGATGCCCTACCAAGCAGTTCGATTCCCCGTGATACCTCGGGGTCGCGGAGTATGTACCCTTCTTTTTCCAGCACTTTCAGGTGATAGTCAACCACTGATGTTGAGCTGATTCCGCAGCCGCTCTGCATATCCCTGACGGTTGGCGGATAACCCTTTTCCGCCATAAACCGGAAGATAAAGTCAACGATTTGCTTTCTTTTTGCCGACAATTGCGCCATCATCTTTTTCCCATGTATAACGGAAGAACAATTGTTCTATTTAAATTTAGAATAATTGGAAGGCGTTGTCAAGTTAAAAGTTATACTGGCGAATTGGCGCTTCTTAGCGGCGCCCTGCCTGGGAAAACACCTGGCTTTGCGGTTGCATTGTCTCCAGCGCCAGCTTGTCCATCTCAAGCTGTACCGGTACGGGGTAATTGCCGGTAAAGCAGGCCAGACAAAACTGGTCCTTAGACAAAGCAACGGCTTTCAGCAGCCCGTCTATGCTGAGATAACCAAGCGAATCCGCGTCAATGAACCGGCAGATTTGCGGTATCGACTTCTGGGCGGCTATCAGTTCGCTACGGGTAGCCATATCCACGCCGAAAAAGCAGGGATAACGTATTGGCGGTGCACAGATGCGCATGTGGATTTCCCTGGCTCCGGCCCGCCTTAATTCCTTGATTACACTCGGGGTGGTCGTGCCGCGGACAATGCTGTCATCCACCAGTACCAGCCTTTTGTTGTTGAGCATGCGGGGAAGAGGATTGAACTTTAGTTTCACGCCCAAGTCCCTGATGCGCTGGTCAGGTTCAATAAACGTCCGCCCCACATAGCGGTTTCTGATTAACCCCTCCCCGATAGGTATCCCTGACTGGCGGGCATAGCCGATACCGGCGCTGGTCGCCGAATCAGGCACTCCCACCACAAGGTCAGCATCCACCGGATGTTCCACTGCCAGACCCGCACCCATTGCCTGCCGCGCCGGAGAGAGTAACCGACCGCTGATAACGCTATCGGGGCGGGCAAAATAAATATACTCAAAGATGCACAGTGCCCGCTGACCGCCCTTGCCGGGATAATTTTCAAGGCCGTTCCCATCGATCTTGATGATTTCACCGGGCTCAACTTCACGGACGAAAGTAGCGCCAATGTGGTCAAGGGCACATGTCTCCGAAGCTATAACCCAACCGCCATTGATTTTACCCAGGCACAGCGGACGTACTCCCAGTGGACCGCGAACAGCGAAGAGGGTGTCTTTGGTCAGGAGTGTCAACGAATACGCTCCCTGCAGCCGGTTCATCGCGTAGCGTATCTTGTCAACCCAGCTATCCCCGGGTGAGGAAAGGACGAGGTTGGCGATTACCTCACTATCAGTGGAGCTCTGAAATGGGTAGCCCTGCTCAGAGAGCTGTTCAAAAAGGAACTCGGCATTGATGATATTGCCGTTATGAGCTATGGCGATGGCGTTATTGCCCTTGCCCACCAGCATGGGCTGCACATTGCATTCGCGATTTGACCCTCTGGTTGAATAACGATTGTGACCGATGGCGATATTACCGCTGAGGTGAGAGAGCGCTTCCTCGGTGAAAACCTGAGCTACCAGGCCCACCTTGGCATAAACACTCACTTTCTTGCCATCGGCGGTGGCAATTCCGCTGCTTTCCTGACCACGGTGTTGCAGGGCAAAGAGGGCAAAATAGGTAAGGCGAGCTACATCTTCATCAGGGGCATAAACGCCGAAAACGCCACAGCTTTCCTGCAATTTATCCAGCTTCTTATCTCCGGTCCCGATTGACCCTACCACTACTGATTATATCCCTCGCTGACATCCGGGTCAAATCAAATTAATCATGCGGACACCCGACAATGATTTCCCAGCCAGCCCATAACTTGCCTCATGGCTCGCCTGTCCTGTCTCAGCCTGTGCCCCGCACCATCGATGATAACGAGCTTTTTTGGCTCCCCTGCCTCTTTATATAGCCGGTGAGCCTGTCTCAGGAGAACAGTTTCATCCCTGTCCCCGTGAACAAGCAGCAGAGGTCGGGGTGCAATCCCGGCAACGCAGTTGACCGGTCGAACCTCGTTGAAGCCATTCAGCCATTCCTCCGCTGACGCCGGGAAGCCATCGTCACGAATTACGCCGATGCTGCGGAAATGGTCGACCATTTTTTCCGGCTCATCGACCTCACTGAGGAAGGTGAATTCTGCCGGACAGGCGCAGGCAGCCACACAGGACACCCGCATATCCTGAGCCGCGACGCAAATGGCAACGGCAGCACCACCGCTGAAGCCAAGCAGAGATAGACGCGCCCGGTCAACTTCCGGTAATTCCCATAAGTAGTCAATCGCCGCCTTCAAATCACGCGTCCAGCCGGCAAGGTCAAAGTTGCCCCCGCTCTCCCCGGCACCCCGGAAATTGAATATAAATGCGGCAAAGCCCTGGCGACACATTCGCCGCGCAAGCTCCGGGTAACCGCCGTCATCCGCATCTTTCGGTTTGCCCGACGGGATGCCGTGGCAGATGCAGACCGCAGGAAACGGGCCACTGCCTCCCGGCAAATGGATTTCCCCGGCTATCTTGATGCCCTCAACGATTAGATGAACCTTTTTCATCATTATGTCAATTTCAACCACACGAAAAACTCCCGATTGCCCGATGAACCGAGTATGGGCGAAGCCACCAGCCCGCGCAGTCGCAGTTTCTCTGTAACCGCCCAGCTTATGAAGCGCCCCAGTACCCTGGCATGCCGCTGCGGGTCTTTGATTATGCCCCCTTTTCCCACTTCCGCCCGCTTGGCCTCGAACTGCGGCTTTATCAATACCAGCAGAGAGCCACCGTCTTTGAGCAACCCGATAGCGGAAGGAATGACCTTGGTCACCGAGATAAAGGCAAGATCAAGGGTCGCCAGGTCGACTTTTTCCGGCAGGGACACGGGATAGCGCGCGTTGGTCCGCTCCATGACCACCACCCGTTTATCCTGTCTCAACCTATAGTCGAGCTGTCCATAGCCCACGTCTATGGCGTAGACTTTTTTCGCCCCTCGCTGAAGAAGACAATCTGTAAAACCCCCTGTGGACGCTCCGATGTCCGCCGCCACCATTCCCGAGACACCCATCTGGAAAGCGTCCAGCGCATGCGCCAGCTTGCTGCCGCCCCTGCTGACGTAGAGCGACGGCGCTCTTACCGTGATTTCAGCACCTTCATCGATGAGGGTTCCGGACTTGATAACGGAATTTCCCCCCACCTGCACCTCGCCGGCCATGATAAGCGCCTGGGCTTTGGCACGGCTTTCCGCCAGCCCCCGCTCCACCATCAGCGTATCAATGCGCTTTTTGGCCACGATTAGAGTTTAGCACAGTCAGCACTCTGCTTTCAGTGATTTAAGTAACAATAAAAGAGGGGCTCAACCCCCCTGTAAAAATTATTTGGAGGTTACTTTACTTCTTTTTCTTCTGTCGTTTTGCCATGGCTTTGGCTCTTTTCTTCGCC
>CAYZOI010000098.1:0-4670 GCA_964480145.1 uncultured Dehalococcoidaceae bacterium
ATTCAACTCCGGCGCTGGCATCGGCTCTCACCTTACCCGACTCTCTGCGCCCCGCTCTGGAGCCTACTAGTCCTGTTCGCAGCCTTTACGCGATTATTTGTGGTAAGTGTAACAGCAGGCTGTACATTTGTCAAGTACTCGCCTTCAATATTGCTGCCTGCCAAGGGGTATGCTATACTTTAAATCGACATATTTAATTCCAGACGGGAAAAGGGGGGAGAATTTGCCAGATACAACAACCATAAAACAACTTCTGGAAGCGGGTGCCCACTTCGGACATCAGACGGGGCGATGGCATCCCCGTATGAAGAGCTATATCTTCACCAAGCGTAATGGCATTCACATCATTGACCTGGAAAAGACGGCAGCTATGCTGGACAAGGCCTGTGAGTATGTCAAGGAGCTGGTGGCGAGTGCCGGCACCATATTGTTTGTCGGCACCAAGAAACAGGCTCAGGAGTCAGTTGTAGAAGAAGCGCAGCGCTGCGGCATGCCGTACATTGACCAGCGCTGGCTGGGTGGAATGTTGACCAACTTTGCTACCATTCAGGCGCGCATTGACCATCTGGTGCGCCTGGAAGACCAGCAATCAAGAGGAGAGTTCGGCCGCCTGACGAAAAAAGAAATCATGAAAATAAGTGAGGAGATTGAAAAACTCAATACGCAGATGGGCGGCATTAAAGAAATGACCAGCCTGCCCAATGCGCTGTTTCTCGTTGACCCGACGAAGGAAGGTATCGCACTCGCCGAGGCCAAGCGAATGGGAATATCGGTGGTGGCTATCGTGGACACCAACTGTAATCCCGATGTGATAGATTATCCGATACCGGCGAATGATGATGCGATTCGTGCCATAAAGCTGATATGCGGCAAGATGGCTGATGCCGTTCTGGAGGGCAAAGCCAGTTTTGCCGAGGTCTCAATGGAGGTAGCGGAGCTGGCAGGGGTGGGGGAAGCCGAAGCACTGGGGACAGAGGAGCCGTTAATCTTCACTCCGGAAGAGGAATAAGGAGGACTATTCTTGGAAATATCGATAGAGATGGTTAAGGGGTTGCGGAACCAGTGCAGTGCTGGAGTTATGGAGTGCCGGAATGCTCTGATTGAAACGGAAGGAGACATAGAAAAGGCACTTCAGGTTTTAAAGGAAAGGGGACTGCTCAAAGCAGAGAAAAAAGTCGGCCGTGCCACCGGACAGGGATTGATTGAGGCCTATATTCACACTGGAGGGCGTATCGGGGCACTGGTCGAAGTTAACTGTGAGACCGACTTCGTGGCGCGCACCGATGAATTCAAGGAACTGGCACATGATCTGGCCATGCAGGTTGCCGCACTCTCACCGCAGTATATCTCTGAGGAAGAGCTTTCTGAGGGAGCCGACATTGAGCCTCAGGTTGCCTGTCTTCTGCAGCAGCCGTTTATCAGAGACTCCGCCCAAACCGTCCGTGATATAATCGTCGAAGTCATTGCCAAAGTAGGTGAAAATATCAGGGTAAGCCGCTTCTCCAGGTTCGAGTTAGGCGTAAGGGACGAGGAGGATGACTGAAACCAGGTACAAACGAGTACTTGTCAAGCTCAGCGGTGAGTCCTTTGCCGGGGAAAATAAGTTCGGCATTGATATCACCACTCTTGCCAAGATAGCCAAACAGATCAAGGAAATAGTGGAAATGGAGGTGGAGGTGGCTATCGTCGTCGGCGGGGGTAACATCTGGCGTGGTGGTGAGGCTGAGGCCAACGGCGTCGACCGCGTAACTGCGGACTATGCCGGAATGCTGGCTACGGTAATCAATGCCCTGGCTCTTCAGGACATGCTGGAGAGAGAAGGAGTTCACACCCGGACGCAAACTGCGATTGGCATTAACCAGGTGGCTGAGCCATATATCAGACGTCGAGCTGTCCGCCATCTGGAAAAGGGCAGGGTGGTCATATTTGCCGGTGGTACCGGGAACCCCTATATGACCACGGATACCGCGGCGGCGCTCCGGGCAATCGAGATTGGTGCCGAAGTTCTGCTCATGACGAAAAACAAAGTAGACGGCATTTACAGTGCTGACCCGATTAAGAAACCGGATGCGAAAAAATTCGAGCGCATCACGCATCTGGAGGCGCTGAACCTTCGGCTGGAGGTAATGGACGCCACGGCCCTTTCCCTTTGTTTGGAGAATAAACTGCCCATCATTGTCTTTGACCTTCAGGCGCCCCACAGCATGGAGAAAGCGGTCAGAGGTGAGCCGATTGGCACACTGGTATCAAGCGGGTAGAGGAAAATGGTTAGTGACGAGTTACAAAAGATAGAGGGAAGGATGCAGGCGTCTGTCAGCGGCCTGCGCAAGGAACTGGCTACGCTACGCACCGGACGTGCCACACCGGCACTGGTCGAGCACATCAGAGTGGACTACGCTGGTGTGCCCACGCCTCTCAATCAGATTGCTGGCATTTCCGTGCCTGAAGCCAGCCTCCTCATTATCCAGCCCTGGGACAAGGGCAGTATTCGTGAGATTGAGAAAGCCATTCTGAAATCTGAACTCGGTTTTAACCCGACCAATGACGGGAACGTTATCAGAATCAGCATACCGCCGCTTTCCGAGGAAAGGCGACAGGATCTGATCCGGGTGGTGCGGAAAAGGATTGAGGAGAGAAAGGTAACGGTGCGTAATTTCAGACATGAAGTTATGAATGGCCTGAAGGTCATGGAAAAGGACAAAGAGATATCTGAAGATGAGCACAAGAGAGCTCTTGGCCAGTTGCAGAAGCTCACCGATGCTCATATCGCTGAAATTGACCAGGCCGGGCGGGATAAGGAAAAAGAACTCCTGGAGACTTAGCCCGTCGTGATATATGCTAGCGATGCTGGGGAAAGGCGGAGCGATGACATCAATCAAGCAGCAGATAAAACTATTGCCGGTTCACATCGCTTTTGTTCCTGATGGAAATGGGCGCTGGGCAGAGAAACGCGGACTGCCCAGGCTGGCCGGACATGAGGCCGGCGTAAAAAAAATGCGTTCCCTGGTTGAATACCTGAATGAGTTGAAAATAAAATACGTTACCCTTTACGGGTTTTCCACCGAGAACTGGGGTCGCCCGGAGGAGGAAGTGAGCGGATTATTCCGCGTTCTGGGGGAGAGGATTGAGCGGGATGTCCCCAAGTTGCATCGGATAGGCGTGAAAGCTCGCCACCTCGGGCGAATTGGGCAATTGCCTGACTGGCTGCAGATATCAATTCGGCGCGCAGAGGAACGCACCAAGGATAATACCGGATTGACGATGAGCCTGGCTTTTAACTACGGCGGGCGTGTTGAAATCGTTGATGCGGTTCGCCGCATTGTCACCGAAGGCATCCCGCCGGAGAAGATAGACGAGAAACTGTTCAGTGACTATCTGTACACGGCTGGTATCCCTGACGTTGACCTTTTGATCAGAACCGGTGATGAATGGCGCCTCAGCAACTTCTTACTATGGCAGACCGCCTATAGTGAATATTACTTCACCGACGTACTCTGGCCCGATTTTAGTAAAGAGGACATGGACAAGGCACTGGTTGCCTACAGTCAGCGGGAACGGCGCTTCGGCGCGCTGTAAATATAGGGCATGCTCAAGAGAAGGGTCATAACCGCACTATGGGGTCTTCCCCTGCTGGTTGTCGTCGTCTGGTTTGATAAGCCTCTGCCCTGGTTCACCATCTTTATTGCCATCTGGGGGCTGCTGGCCGCTTACGAATTCTACTGTCTGGTGGGCATTTCCAGTATTTATTCGCTGACCGTCTTCGGGCTGCTCTTGACGCTTTTGATAATAATTAGCCCGCATTGCCCGTCGCCGTTTGCCGCGCCGCTGCTGGTGACACTGGCCGTTGTGCTGCCGCTGATATGGCTGGTGCTGCGTCAGCGCGTGGAGGGAACTTTTACCGGCTGGGCGTGGATGGTTACCGGGTTTCTCTACGTCGGCTGGATGCTGAGCTTCCTGGTGGATTTACGACTGGAGGCGGGCAGAAACTGGGTGTTTTTCGCTCTGTTCACTACCTTCGGCTCTGATACCGTCGCCTACTTCCTGGGGCGGGCGCTGGGCAGGCACCGCCTGGCCCCTCGGATAAGCCCGCACAAGTCATGGGAAGGGGCGATTGGAGGTCTGCTGGGGGCGGCGGTGATGAGCCTGCTATTCACCCTGTCAACACCGCTCCAGATTACGCTGAGCATCGGGCAGGGAATAGTGCTGGCCCTGCTGGTGAGCGTTTTCGGGCAGATTGGTGACCTGGCAGAGTCTCTGCTCAAACGTAACACCGGGGTAAAAGAATCGGGCGCTTCCATACCGGGTCACGGTGGCTTTCTGGACCGGATGGACAGCGTTGTCTTCGCCGGGATAGTGGTGTATTTATATTACACATTTGTTATCCTGTAGCTGAGCTTGGATATGGTTTTTTTGTACCACACCCCCAAAATACCCCCCACCTGCAAAGGAGACGGGGGGGGTTTTTGAAAAAAGGGGTTAAGAGGAAGACTTGAAATGGTAGAGGATTTATATGATATATTAGTTGAGAGGTCTTTTGATCTAAGAAAGTTGTCTCATGATTGTATTGCAGCTGCTGCTGAGAGAATGAGGGGAGATTATGCAGATGGAAAAGGTTATAATCCTGCTGATGTTAGAATTGTTTTAGGAGATCCTTGTGTTGGGGTTTCTAT
>CAYZOI010000099.1:0-4532 GCA_964480145.1 uncultured Dehalococcoidaceae bacterium
GCGCCCTGCCACACCAGCATATCCAGCCCGTTGATGGTGCGGGCACCGGCCGCCTTCGCCTCCCGGAGCAGCCTTGTTTCCAGCGGATTGTAAACTATATCAGAAACTGCCAGGTGGGAATTGAGCAGATTGCCCGGCACAGGGGTCCGGTCGACATCGGGAACCATGCCCACGCTGGTGGTATTCACCAGGACATCGGCCCTTCCAAACACTCTTTCCAGATTCGCCTCGTTCAGCGTCATCGCTGTTATCTTCCGGTGATAGTACCGCGCAATCTGGGACGTCAGCTCCTCTGCCCTGGAGAGGGTGCGGTTCAGAATGACCAGGCTGGCACCTGCCCCGGCAAGGATAAAGGATATTCCCTTAGCGGCACCACCCGCGCCAAGTATGACGATGCTTTTACCATCCGGCTCAATGCCCTGCGCCCGCAGTGCCTGTAGAAAACCAGGGGCATCGGTATTGTAGCCGGTGAGCTCTCCGTTCTCACTGGCGATGGTGTTCACCGCACCCATCCTCTCCGCCAGCGGGTCCAGTTTATCAAGAAACGGTATCACCGCCATCTTATGCGGTATAGTCACATTCAGGCCAGCGATATTCAATGCTCGTATGCCATTTATCGCCTCTTTTAATTCCTCCCCCCGCACGTGAAACGGCAGGTAGACATAGTCGAGTCCCAGTGCCTCAAAGGCAGCGTTATGCATCACCGGCGACATGCTGTGCTCGACGGGGTCGCCGATTATCCCACAAATTCTGGTTTTGCCGGTTATCTGGTTCATCCCCTCACCATTTCGTATATCTGCCTCATTTTTTCCGCCATCATCTGCCCCGACGCCGCCTCCCCACCCGATGCAACGGAAGCATAGATGAACTCGCCACCCACGAGCGGACAGAGAAGTCGACTCACCAGGCCAAGCGGTCCCATGGCAAACGAGACCACTTTTTTCCCCGTAAATTCCTGAATAATCCGCATTGTGCTCACGTTGTCCTCGAACTTCCGGGCGGTGGTAACCACTTTAATAATATCAGCCCCGGCGGCAAGTTGCCTCCGCGCTATTTCCTTCATCGTACTAAAAGGCGGCGTTCCTTCCAGGTCGTGAAAAGAAATCAGGCACTCCGCCTGGCTTTTAATTCGCGCCACAATGTCATTGAGATTTTCACTACTGAGTTCAATATCGACTATCGCCGCACCCAGTTCCAGAGCACTGAGCAGCTCGGCAATTCTTTCCCCCTCACTGCCCTCCCAGATTCCCCCCTCATCTGATTTTCGATTGCAGGCAACCCAGGGTTTCCCGAGCTGCCCGGCGACCTCTCTCCAATCAGGACCAATCAGGTCGATGCGTACTTCAAATAAATCAACCAGCGGCGCAACATGCTCGATGGCTTCAAGGTCGCCATTTACTATGGAAGCGCAGATTCCGGGTCTATTCATTTTCCGCTAAAACCTCTCTGATTAAAGACGGGGAAACATCGTCAGTAACGACAGTATCACCGATTGATTTCAGCAGGACAAACTCCACCCTGCCTTCTCGCACTTTTTTATCATGCTGCATGGCCTGCATTATCTCCTCAATGCCGAGGTCGGGAATCTCCACGGGCAGGCCAGCCCGCGTTATCAATTGCCGCAGCCTTTTTACCACACCTTCATCAAGCAGTCCCAGTCGATGGGACAATCGTGTCGCCGCCACCATTCCAATAGCCACCGCGTTTCCATGCTTTATTTTGAAATCGGAGACCGACTCAACGGCATGCCCGATGGTATGGCCGTAATTCAAAATATGCCTCAGCCCCATATCAAGCTCATCCTCGGCCACCACCGCCGCCTTGATGCCGACCGTCTGAAAGACAACCTCTTCCAGGCTATTTACATCAAATGATTTTATCTTTTCCATATTCTCTTCAAGAAAAGAGAGAAACCTGCCATCCCGTATGGCGGCGCTCTTAATGACCTCGGCCAGTCCGTTGACCAGCTCTTCTTCGGGCAGGGATGGCAGCGTATTCGTATCGGCAATGACCATTTCCGGCTGGTAAAAGGCTCCAATCATATTTTTAAGCTGCCCGTGGTCCACCGCCACCTTGCCGCCAACGCTGCTATCCACCTGGGCCAGCAGCGTAGTCGGCAGCTGCACCAGCGGCACACCTCTCTGGTAGGTGGCAGCCACAAACCCCGCCAGATCACCGATTACGCCGCCTCCCAGCGCCAGAACCGGCGTCGACCGCTCCGCGTGAACTGCGGTCAGTTCCCGGTAAAGCCGTCCGGCATTTTCCAGCGTTTTCTGCTCTTCACCGAGCGGCACTTCAAGGATGTTGACCTGAAATCCACCACCCTCCAGCGCCTGACTCAGCATATCACCATACAGTTTCTTTACGGTAGAGTCGGTGATGACCACCAGCCTGCCGTTAAAACCACGTTCCTTCAGACAGCTGCCCGCCCAGGCCAGCAGTCCGGACCCGATGTACACCGGGTAGCCCTTACTGCCGAGCGCCACGTTTACCTGTCTCATCTGCTTATCACCTTTGCTTCGTGCTTGGCAGCAACCATTTTGTGTATTTTCCGGCAGGCACTGATAACTTCCTTCAGTTCATCCGGAGTTATCATCTGCATACCATCGACCATTGCCTCCGATGGGTCGTAGTGCGCCTCAACCATCAGGCCGTTCGCTCCGGCGGCAACCGCCGCGCAGCTCATATTGAAGATTAAGTCACGCCGCCCGGTGGCATGGCTGGGGTCGGCAACCACCGGCAGATAGGTCTCCTTCTGAATAGCCGGAATCGCCGAGAGGTCAAAGGTATAGCGGGTGTAGTTTTTTCCCTTTCCCAGGGGCAATATGCCACGCTCGCACAGGATAATATCCTTATTACCTTCCGCTGCCATGTATTCGGCAAAGGACAGAAACTCATCAATCCCGGCGCCGAAGTGCCGTTTGAAAAGCACTGGTCTTCCGGCTCTGGCCACACTGGCAAGCAGGTCCTGGTTGTACATATTACGGGCACCGACTTGTATTATATCAGCATAGCCAGCCACCAGGTCAATCTGTGCCTCACCTCTCACCTCGGTTACTACCGGCATTTCAAATCGCTGCCCGGCTTCATACAGCCAGCGCAATGCTTCCTCCGCTCCCTCACGACCGTTAGCCCCCAGCCCCTGAAAGGAGTGGACGGAACTCCTGGGCTTGAAGATGCCGCCGCGCAGTATTTGAGCCCCGGCTTGCTTTACCTCTTCGGCGATTCTGAAGAGCTGTGACCGGCTTTCAATGGTGCACGGCCCGGAGATGACCACCAGTTCATCCCCACCGATGGCCACGTTGCCCGCTCGTATCTGCCGCCGCTCTCCCTCCCCATCAAAACGCTTGCCGTATTCCTTGCTGATGAGCTTGTAGGGAGCCTCCACCATGAAAGCCTCCCTCACCCCGGGAAGGGTGGCAAAGTGGGAAAAGTCCGCCTTCCTCTCATCGCCGATAAGGCCGATTACCGTCCGGAATTCCCCCTGCGAGACATCAGCCTTAAGGCCAAATTTTTTAATTTCCTTTACCACGTTGGCGACTTCTTCTTTGGTAGCCTCTGATTTCATGATTATCATCCTCTTTCTCCTCTGCTAATCTTTTCATTGCTAAAAAGCAAAATAAAAAAGCCCTTCTGGGGAGGGCTCTTCCGCTTTTTCTAATCTTCTAAAGTTTCTAACTGTGTCTAGCTCATACGAAACCCTCCCCAGCGCTTATGCGCCAGAAAAAGTAATAAAAATAATAATAGGCGTTAAACTTCTGGTTACTCATCTCGACCAATTGTTTTATATTTATGTTAAACATAGCACAACCGAAAAGGCTTTGTCAATATGCACCTGTATAATTGCTGTAGCTGTGTTATAATTTTAAGTATCAAAACCGGGGAGGCCTGAATTCTGGAAGGAATAGAAATAGCCCGAAAAGCAGTTGACGCGGCCGGTGACCGGCAGGCCAGTGATATTGTGCTGCTTGATACCCGTAAAGTTTGCAGCTTTGCCGATTATTTTGTCATCTGCAACGGAGAGAGCGAGCGGCAGATAAAGGCTATCTATGAAGAAGTAGAACAGAACCTGAAAAAAGATGGCGTTCTCCCCATCCACCACGAAGGCACAGTAGACTCAGGCTGGCTGCTGCTTGACTACGGCGACGTAGTCGTGCACATATTTTCCACGGCAGAGCGTGAATTTTACCAGCTTGACCGACTCTGGGGACGGGCCGACCTGGTGCTCCGGATTCAGTAAGAACAGCCCGGCGGTTCTTACTCTAAGAGATTTCTTCCTCAGTGAAAAACAGCCTGATTTCTTTTTCCGCCGTCTCCACCGCATCTGAGCCGTGCACCGCATTGCGCGTTACATCTAGTCCAAAGTCAGCACGAATCGTCTTAGCGTCGGCTTTAGCCGGGTCGGTGGCGCCCATTGCCTGCCTGATTCGGGCCACCGCCCCCTCCCCTTCAAAGACCGCCGCCATTATCGGCGCCGATGTCATATATGCCACCAGTTCGCCAAAAAACGGCTTCTCCCGGTGAATGGCATA
>CAYZOI010000100.1:0-2621 GCA_964480145.1 uncultured Dehalococcoidaceae bacterium
TGCCGCCTCTTCCCCGGCCACCGCTTCTTCCTCTTCAACCTCGGGCACTTCCTCGACCTCCCTCACCATCACTTCGCTTATCTTCACCACCAGTTGCTCGGGGTCGGCATGGACCGTGATTTCCGGGTCAAGGACGATATCTTTGACATTGATGGCTTGGTCCACCTCTTCCAGCCGTGTGATATCAATATCGATCTGGGGTGGGACATTGGCAGGCAGGCACTCAACGCTCAGGCTGTTGATGCCGTGAACCAGCATGCGTCCCTTGAATTTCAGCGCCGGCGCTTCTCCAACGAGTACAATGGGCACGTCCACGGCAATCTTCTCGGTTCGTTTCACCTGGTAGAAATCAACGTGCAGCAGTTTCCTGGAAATGGCGTCGCGCTGAATCTCGCGGACAAATACGCTTTTCGCTCTTTCCCCATCAACCTCGAGGCTGACCAGCCTGGTCTTGCCGGCGTGAGCGAGCAGGTTCTGCAGTTCGCCGGTATCACACTGCAGCGCTGCCGATTTAACATTGTGCCCGTAGAGGTGGGTGGGGGTTATCCCCTGACGGCGTAAGAATCTGGCTTTCTTTCTCAGCACCATACGGTGCGTTGCTTTCAACTTTAAATCTTCCACTCTCTGCTCCTTTTCCAAACTCCATTTAAGCATATATGGCGGGAAAAATCAACGTTGGCGGCTGCCAGCGAATGGCTCTTTGTGATATTATAGAGGTTAAAATACGAGGACAAAAAGGTGACGGGAATGAAAATCATTGACCTGCGTAGCGATACCGTAACCCTGCCGACAGATGAAATGCGGCGGGCAATGTACGAGGCTGAGGTTGGCGATGACGTCCATCGGGAAGACCCCACGGTTAACCGCATCGAGGAACTGGCCGCCGAAGTGATGGGCAAGGAGGCGGCGCTTTTCACCGCCAGCGGCACGATGAGCAATCTCCTTGGTGTCCTGACCAATACCCGACCCGGCGACGAAATCATCGTCGGCAGCGAAGCCCACATACTCTGGTATGAGGTTGGTGGGGCATCAACGCTGGGTGGGGTGATAATCCGCACCGTGCCCAATGATGAGGACGGAAGGCTCGCTTCCGCTGATGTGGAGAAGATGATACGCACGGAGAACATCCATTTCCCGAAGAGCACCCTGCTCTGTCTGGAAAACACCCATAACCGCTGCGGCGGGGCGGTACTGACCCGTGAGTATACGGAGGAAATCTCCGGGCTTGCCCACCAGCGTGGCCTGCTGGTTCACCTTGACGGCGCCCGCATCTTCAACGCTGCGGTTGCCCTCGGTATTCCCGCAAAGGAACTGGCGGCACCGGTGGATACGGTCAATTTCTGTCTTTCCAAAGGACTGAGTGCGCCCGTCGGCTCACTTTTCTGTGGCACGAAGGAGGCGATGGAGAGAGCCAGAAAATGGCGCAAGATGCTGGGAGGGGGGATGAGGCAGGTCGGGGTTATCGCGGCGGCTGGCATCGTGGCCATTGAAAAGATGGTCGACCGCCTTGCCGAAGACCATGCTAACGCCAGACAGCTGGCGGAAGGACTGGCTCAGATACCCGGCTTTTCCGTCCGCCCGGAGAAGGTACCGTCGAACATCGTTAATTTTGAGTTTCCCGCCAATGTCAGCGATTTTGGCATAAAAATCGGGGAGCGTGGAGTAAAATTCCTCTACCGCGGCGAACGGAGTGTTCGGGCGGTAACCAACCGCATGGTCGACGCGGAAGATATCGAAGAAGCTCTGAGCCGCATTGCCCGGATGGTAAAAGAAGCGAGCTAGGGCTATTGGCCGTATCAATATCAAATAATTTATTCAGGAGGAGATGAATGAAAGACAAACCCAAAATCAAGAGAATTGAGATACACAGGTTTGACTATCAACTGAAAGACCTTGCCCCGCTTCCCGGTCATACCCTCTTCGCCTATGAACCCGGTGCCACCCTAACGCTGGGGGCTCATGCCATGAAAATCATTACCGATGAAGGGGTTACCGGAGAGTACGTGGGCTCCTGGGCGGCGACTGACTGGATGGCTATCCCTGAATACGGTCAAATATTGATAGGTCGCAATGCCCTGGACCGGGAGGGGATATACAACGACCTCAAGCTGGAGCTGCGTCAGCGTGCCCGCCTGGGGCTGAGCCAGATAGACATCGCTCTGTGGGACCTGGCCGGCAAGTTCTACGGGGCTCCCATTTATGAGCTTCTCGGTGGCAACCGTATCGACCTTCCCTGTTACGCCAGTACGCACACCGCAGACAATCACCCGGGAGGGCTGAATAGCCCGGAGGCTTTTGCCGATTTCGCCGAGCAGTGCCTGGAAATGGGGTATCCCGGGTTCAAGATACATCCCTGGGCGGACGGTCCGGTCAGCAGGATTGTGGATGCCATCCACGCGGTCGGCAGGCGGGTGGGGGGTAAGATGGACCTGATGCTCGACCCATATTGTGCCCCCAGGACCTTTGGCGACGCTCTCAAGATGGGATGGGCCTGTGACGAGGAGAAGTTCTTCTGGTGGGAGGACCCGTTCCGGGACGGTGGCGTCTCAGCCTTTGCGCATCGCAAGTTGAGGCAGCTGGTGAGGACGCCCCTTCTGCAGTTGGAGCACGTGCGTGGCCTG
>CAYZOI010000100.1:2631-4487 GCA_964480145.1 uncultured Dehalococcoidaceae bacterium
GAACAGCATGTCGACTTCATCGTGGCCGATGGCACCGACTTTGTGCGCGGCGATCCCGATATCGACGGCGGCATCACCGCTGTTATGAAGATAGCCCACGCCGCCGAAGGCTTCGGCCTCGATGTCGAGTTGCACGCCCCGGCCGGTCCGGAACGGCGCCAACTGATGGCGGCGATACAGAACATGAACTATTACGAGATGGCGCTGGTCCACCCCAAGGCGCCCCATGCTCCCCAGGCGCCCGTCTTCAAGGGCGGCTACAAGGACGGCCTGGATGCTATCGATAAGAACGGCTGCGTCAAGGTGCCCCAGGGGCCTGGCCTGGGCGTGGAGTATGATTGGGACTACATCACCAAGCACAGCCAGGGCGTGAAGATAATCGAATAACGGAACGTAAGCCGGAGGCACTAAAGCCGGTTTATCACCCAGATTTAAAAAATACGCTCAGGCGCTGGTGAATGTCTTCCCGAACAGGCGGGCAGCCGGCGACGCATTTTGTCTCTTCTCCATCGGTAAGGGCGCAGTCGCCGACCAGCAGGTACGCTCTGTCGGCGGGTACATCGGGGTCAGTACCGAGGCAGATACGCAGTGGCATTTTCAAGATTGCGCCGCGCTCGCTCAACATGAGGAGTTCGGAAAGCAAGGGGATAAGGCAGCCGCTGCACGCCCCGTCGATGCCGCTTATCTCAAGCTGCGGAAAACTCTGACGTAACTGCTCCTGGGGCAGTTTGACCTTGAATTTCAGTCGTTTCAGCTCTTCGCCGATGATATCGATTCTGGTCAGGTCGCTTTCCCCCAGCCCGGCCGCCGCGCCCAGGGTTACCGTGGGCACGGTATGGGGGTCGATGTCCATGAGAGCGCAGCCGACGGCGTCCACGGCCACCGCGTCGGCGCTGACCAGGAGCAGGGGCGTGCCGATGGGCTGGGTGCGGGCGGAAGAGCCAACGCTGCCGACGGTCCTGGCGGTGGCGTCGATTATATTCATTGCCGGCCTGACTATCCTGTTCAGCTCAACAATGGCCCGGTTCAGGTCTTTTTGTTGGTGGAACCGGGGCTTGTCCTCCCGTTTCAGGCAACCCTTGAGGTTCTTCATTGCCAGCGTGACCGTGGTCTGGTGGTGTGTTTTCAGCACCGGCACATTTATCAGTTTGTCACAGGAGAAGGCGAATTCTGTCACCCTGAATTCATCAGGCGTGGCTTTGGAGATACCCCTGAAAGTGCGGTATTTGTGCTCGTCGAAGAGCACCCACTCAATACCGAGGCGGTCGGCAACCTCGCTGATACCGGTCCGGGTGAAGCACGGCCTGAGGTTTGACTCCGACTGGTAGTAGCTCGGTCCCTCCCCGATAATCACACGTCCCGCGCCGGCATCCAGGCAGTACCGGGCCACGGCCTCAACCAGCCGGGGGTTGGTAATATCACCGCTATCGGCAGCCTTGGGCTCGTAGAGGTTGGGCTTGATGAGCACACAATCTCCCCTTGCCACTGGCTTTTCACCGAGGTCGTCGAGCGCGCGCAGAAGCGCATCATGGTAATCGTTTTCAACTTTAACGATGGAAACCTTGCTCATTGCCGTTGCTTTCGATTTCGGCGTCAGTCCAGAAAGCTGACCTGGGAGGGCGGCCTTTCCTGGCGCTCGACTTCGATGCCCGCTTCCTTGAAAAGGTCGACGAAACTGCGGTCATTGTAGCTGCCGAAGGTGACGAAACGCTTGATTCTGGCGTTGACCAGCATCTTGGCGCAGAGGATGCAGGGAGTGTGCGTGCAGTAGATGGTGCTCCCCTCCAAGCTGACGCCGTGGAGGCTGGCCTGGATGATAGCGTTCTGCTCAGCGTGAATGCCGCGGCAGATTTCAT
>CAYZOI010000101.1:0-4346 GCA_964480145.1 uncultured Dehalococcoidaceae bacterium
GATGTTCTCCATCCAGTTGAGGTAGACCTTGGTAAAGCGCTGGGGAACGATGGTAATTCGTCCGTCATTTACGGCTTCAATAGCGGGCCTGGCCAGGGGTTCGACTTTGACAAACCACTGCTGGCTGGCGATTGGTTCAATCATCGTCTGGCAGCGGATGCAGTGCCCCACGGCGTGGGAATGCGGTTCAGTCTTGAGGAAAAGCCCGTCTTTTTCCAGGTCTTCGATAATCGCTTTCCGGCAGGCGAAGCGGTCCAGACCCGCGTAAGGGCCGGCGTTTTCGTTCATGGTGGCGTCATCATTCAGGATATTGATGAACGGCAGATTGTGGCGCTGGGCCACCTCGAAGTCGACGGGGTCATGCGACGGGGTGATTTTCACCGCGCCCGTGCCGAACCTGGGGTCGACTGCCTCATCGGAGATAATCGGTATAACCCGCTTCACCGCGGGCAGGATAACTTCTTTCCCGACCATGCCCTTGAATCGCTTGTCTTTGGGGTTGACCGCTACCGCCGTGTCGCCGAGTATCGTCTCCGGTCGGGTGGTGGCCACGGTGACAAATTCTTTATCGTTATCGGCCAGGGGGTAGCGGACATAGTACAGGTGTCCGCCAATATCCTTGTGCTCCACTTCAAGGTCGGAGAGGGCGGTAGCACAGCGGGGACACCAGTTGATAATGCGCTCGCCGCGATAGATAAGCCCTCTCTCATAGAGCCGGACAAAGGCGGTGCGCACCGCCCGGCTCGGCCCCTTGTCCAGCGTGAATACCTCCCGGTCCCAGTCGCAGGAGATGCCGAGTCGCTGGTGCTGTTTCGAGATGGCGCCGCGGCAGCTGTCCGCCCATTGCCACATCCTTTCCAGGAACTTATCCCTGCCTATCTCGTGCCGGTCTATTCCCTCTGCGGCCAGAACCTTCTCCACCACGACCTGCGCGGCAATGCCGGCATGGTCAACGCCGGGCAGCCAGAGCGTCGGCTCGCCCTGCATGCGGTGCCAGCGGGTCAGAATATCCTCCATGGTGGCGGTCAATGCGTGGCCGAGGTGCAGCTCACCGGTGACGTTGGGCGGAGGCATGATGATAACAAAAGGCTTCCTGTCCGGGTCGATTTTGGGCTTGAAATAGCCCTTGTCCCGCCAGAACCGGTACCATTTCTGCTCGACATTCCCCGGCTCATAGGCCTTGGGCATTTCATTCTGGGCATTAACTGAATCTGTCATAAAGACCTTTCTCGGTTAATCTCTCCCCCTTAATCCCCCTCTCCTTCGCAAGGAGAGGGGGAGGGTTTTTGGAGAGGGGCTTCGCTCATCTTAAACTCCCCTCTTTATGAAATCAGTTCCACCACCTTATCCAACACCTTATCCGCAACCTCTCTCTTGGTCAGGAGAGGCAGGTCTTCCGCATTTCCTTTCTTATCGATGAGGGTTACTTTATTGGTGTCCGCGCCGAAGCCGCTCCCGGCGCTGGTGATGTCGTTGGCGACTATCAGGTCGAGTTTCTTCTTATCCAGCTTTTGTTTGGCGTTAGCGACCACATCCTCGCTTTCCGCGGCGAAGCCGACCCTGATGAAATCGCCCTGCACCTCGGTGAGAATGTCCGGCGTTCTGGCCAGCTCCAGCGTCATGGTTTCGGCATCTTTTTTAATCTTGGATTTAGCGGTGCTCTTCGGCTGGTAGTCGGCGACGGCGGCAGCCATAATCAGGGCGTCGGCCTTGCTCATCGCTTTGGCGACCGCGTCCTTCATCTGGCGGGCGGTCTGGACGTGAATGACCTCAATGCTGGCCGGGTCGGGCAGGGAGGTGGGAGCGGAAATCAACGTTACCCCGGCGCCCCGGTCCCGCGCCGCCTCCGCCAGGGCGTAGCCCATCTTCCCTGATGAGCGATTGCCGATGTGCCGCACCGGGTCAACCGGCTCCTGCGTGCCGCCGGCGGTGACCACCAGGCGCCTGCCGCCCAGGTCTCCTTTTTCTCCCAGCGCCTGTTTTATGGTGCCCAGGATAATCTCGATATCGGCCAGACGCCCGTACCCCATCTTGCCGGAGGCGAGGCGACCGTACCCCGGCTCAACGATAATGAATCCCCGGGCTTTCAATTTGCTGATATTTTCCTGAGTAATTGGGTTCTCCCACATGTTCGCATTCATCGCCGGGGCAATGATAACCGGCGCCCTGGTCGCCAGTACGACACCGGTCAGCATATTATCCGCCATGCCGGCGACGAGCTTGGCGATGGTGTTGGCCGTGGCCGGGGCGATGACGACCGCATCGGCGGCTTCCGACAGGGATATATGCGTCTCATTGTATTCAGTGGGCGCCGTGAACATATCGGTGATGACCCCGGTGTGTGTCAGTGTGTGAAAGGTGAGAGGTGCCACAAATTTGGTGGCGGCTTCGGTCATGACTACTTCGACCCGGGCGCCGTCCTGCGTCAGCTTGCTCGCCAGGTCGGCTGCCTTGTAGACGGCAATGCCTCCGGTCACTCCCAGCACTACGGTTTTATTATTTAACATAATGTCTCCTCGGCGGCCAGCCGGCAGCCATATCAAAGCTGATTCATATCGTAAATCAATCTCATCCCGATGAGTGTGATATCGTGGTTCACGGTATCGATAATGCTCGTCTCGTTGGCGATGAGTTCAGCATGACCTCCGGTGGCGATTACCTTTGTCTTTTCACCCAGCTCTTCTTGAATCCTTGAAACGATTCCCTCGACCAGCCCGATATAGCCGTATATTATACCGGACTGCATCGCGGAGGTGGTACTGGTGCCAATAACGTTCCTGGGGTGTGCCAGCTCCACTCTGGGCAGCATGGCAGCGCGCATAAACAATGACTCGGCGGCGATACCTATTCCCGGAGCAATGGCACCGCCCAGATAATCACCTTCCCTGGAGACGACGTCAAAGGTAGTGGCGGTGCCGAAATCGGTGATGATGGTCGGACCACCGTAAAGTCTGTGGGCGGCGGCGGTATTAACGATGCGGTCGGTTCCGACTTCCCGTGGATTTTCCATGCGGATGCGCACCCCGGTCTTCACACCGGCACCAACCACGAACGGAGCGGTATTGAAGTACCGCCGGCACATATCCGTAAGGGTAGACAACAACGGTGGCACCACGCAGCACATAGCTATTTCCTTGATGTCTCCCAGCTTCATATTCTGGTGCTGCAGCAGGTTCATCATCAAGGCAGCGTATTCGTCAGACACGCGATGAATCCTTGTGGCCATATGCCACGTGGCCCGAAGCTCCTCTCCCTCAAAGACTCCGAGCGTAATCTCCGTGTTGCCAATGTCAATTGTAAGCAGCATGGTATATATATTCTACAACAAAGTGGCTATCAGTTTTTAGCCGTTTCCCGGAGATGCTTGATGACCATGGGCAGAACTGGCGGCAGGTCGGAAGCGACCATGCCGGTATCTCCGAGGATGTCTTTGACCACCTTGCCGGCGTTGCCGTGCAGATAAACACCGAGGGCCGCGGCGTCAAAGAGAGATAGACCCTGTGCCAGGAGGCCGGCGATAGCGCCGGCGAGCACATCACCGGTGCCCCCCGATGCCAGCCCCGGGTTGGCAAATGGGCTGACACGGCAGCCCCCGTCCGGTGCGGCAACGACCGTGAAGGCTCCTTTGAGGACAATCGTTTTTTGCCATTCGCGAGCGTATTTTGTGGCTATGCCTACCCGGTCCGATTGTATTTCGGCGACGGTAAGCCCGCTCAGCCTTGCCATCTCGCCCGGGTGCGGCGTCAGTATCGCATCGCCGGTGAGCTTGCGCCACCAGTCGGGGACTTGGGCCAGGGTATTGAGCGCGTCGGCATCTAAAACAAGCGGCGGCAGGTTTTTCTGGAAAAGCAGAGAGGTGATGAATTCGCTCACTGACTCGCTCTGCCCCAGCCCGCAGCCGAGCAGCAGCACGTCGTACGACTTCAGGTTCTCGTTGATAAGTTCAACGGCTTCCCCGGATATCATGCCCGGTTCTGCTTCGGGCAGTGGCAGGTAGGTTGTTTCCGTCAGCTTGGCGGCCAGAACCGGCTGCAGGCTCGATGCTGTAGCCAGAGTCACTAGGCCGGCACCCGTGCGCAGAGCGCCGCTGCAGGCCAGGTAGGCCGCACCGATGTAGTTGACGGAACCGGCAACTGCCAGCACCCGCCCGAAGGTCCCTTTGTTGGCGTCAAGCGGGCGTTTTGGGAGCATACCTCCCGCCCATTCGTCCGTGATTAATTCAAGGGTGATATCGTCGGCAAGCTCCGCTGGAATGCCAATGTCTGCGATACTCAATATACCAACCCTCTCTGCACCGGGGAAACGGAAAAGTCCTGATTTGGGAAAAGCCAGGGTAACGGTATAAT
>CAYZOI010000102.1:0-4342 GCA_964480145.1 uncultured Dehalococcoidaceae bacterium
ACTTTATAAAAATAAGTCGAAATATCACCTGATCTTTAGAGCCGTTACAAAGGAGGTGAGCGCTTTCAGTAAATAGGTTCATGAACGGTTTATTCCCTATATTTTAACGGGAGGCGAAAAAATGAATAAGAAAATATTGCTGGTCTCAGTGGTACTGGTGTTAATCATGAGCTTGATTGTTCCCGGTTGTGCCCAACCGGCTCCGGCTCCAGCACCGGGTGCAGCGCCAACGGCGGCACCGCCAGGAACTGAGTACCAGTATCAATGGCGAAACAGCAGCAATTACCCAACCGACTCTGAAGGCGCTGATGCTATGTTCCGTTTCGGCGAGCTGGTAACGGAGAGGACCAAGGGTCGTGTTACGGTTACCAGTTATGCCGATGGGGTGCTGGGGGGATGGGACGCCATCCAGGAGATGGTTATCCGCGGTGATGTTGAGATGATGTTTGAAGCCCTGGATGATGCCTTTGACCCCAGAATCGCCGTAGGCTATTATATCCCGTACGTATTCATTGACTACGATGCGGCACAACGCCTGTGGGCTCCGGGTGGCTACGTCTATGAGACCCTGAATAACAAAATCATGAACCCGCTGGGCTACCGGGCTCTCGGCGCCTGGTGTGCCGGCATCGGTGGCATAACCACCAGTGAAGTTCCCCGCGACCCATGGAATACCAATGTAGCCAAGGACATGAAAATCAGGGTCATGGCTCTGACCGCCTGCCAGCTCACCGCCGAGACTCTGGGCTACATGGCGGTGGGTATGCCCTTTGCCGAGGTCTATACCTCCATACAGACCGGTATCGTCGATGGTCAGCAGGGTGGCGGAACCATGCAGGCCTGGATCTTCAAGGATATACAGAGCACATACCTTCACTACAAGGACTACATTGAGCCCATTTGGTATGTCGTGAACAATGATGCCTGGGCATCGCTCACTGAGGAGGACCAGCAGATTCTCACCGAAACTGCTCAGGAAATGCAGAATGAGCAGGCGGGATATGCCGAAGAGATGGACCAGAAGTACATGCAAATGCTGCGAGACTATGGCTGGACGGTACTGGAACCTACCGATGCCGAGTGGGAGCGCATGCAAGCAGTCGTCTTCGAAAAGGTCTGGCCAGAGCTCACCTCAATCATTGGTACAGCCATCATCAACGATTTATATGCTGCGCTGGGGATACCGCGTCCTGGATAATTGACTGGAACAAGCACGTTTTACTTTACCGGTGAGGGGGCTCGCTGTGAGCTCCCTCACCGGCTGGATGTGAAGAAATATGGCAGCGGCAATAAGCTCTTTGGCCAGTAAGCTGGCGTTTCGCTGGTTACCATCGCTCATGTGGTGGGTGATACTGGTATCCTGCATCCCTCTGGTGGTGCTTGTTTTTATTCAGGTGTGGCTGCGTTATGTCTTCCATGTTCCCATGCTCTGGGTGGAAGAAATCGCCGTTACCCCTGCCTTCTGGTTCTACATGACGGGGGCGGCTTATGCGGTTTACGAGCGGTCTCACATTAGAGTGGACATAGTAGAAATTGCGATTCATAACCCGAGGAGGCGGCTGATAATCAGATTTATCTCGGTGCTGATTACACTTGGACTGGCCATGCTTTTTGTCTGGTGGGGCTATCAATTCTTCATTTCGGACCTGGCATTCAAAATGGAGACGGCGACCTTGAGATACCCCATGATCTACGGACGCTGTTCTATCTTCTTCGCCGCCGGTATACTGGGAGGCTTTTACTTCTGGGTAGAAACGATAGACCTGGCGCGCCAGCTATTCTGGGGCAAGCCTCCGCTATATCAGAGGAAGGAGGAATAGGCCAAATTGGAGACCGCTTTATTTGGCATACCGAACCTGGGTATATTCCTTGACCTGGCTATCCTGATTGGTCTCCTCCTGCTGGGCGTCCCCGCCCCCTTTGCCTTCATGGCAGCACTGGTATTTCTCGTTTATACCTACGGCTTTGAGCCCACGGCGCAATTGCCCATGGCTTTTCATAAGTTGAAAGCATTTACCCTCCTTTCCGTTCCCTTCTTTATCATGCTGGGAGGGTTCATGAGTTTGGGAGGTATGGCCGACAGGCTAGTCGCTCTGGCCGATGCCTTTGTGGGCCGGATTAAAGGTGGCCTGGGCTCAGTGACGATAGTGGCCTGCGCTATGGTTGGCGCCATCGCCGGCACCTGCTCGGCGGCAGTGGCATCCTTGGGTCCGCTGGTGATTCCAGAAATGGAAAAGCAAGGTTACTCCAGAGGATATGCCACCGGGATGCTGGCGGTCGCGTCGGTGCTGGGGCAGTTAATCCCCCCCAGCGTACCGATGATTCTCTATGGCTTTGTTACGTGGGTGCCAGTCACCGCCTGTTTTCTGGCCGGGGTCGGGCCCGGCGTCCTCACCGTTATCATTTACTGCATTATTAATTACTTCATGGTACGGAATAATCCCAACGTCAGGGTGGCACCCTCGATACCGATTAAGGCACAGGCCAGGCAGGTGGGAGTGACTATTTACAAAGGATTTTTTACTCTGTTGCTGCCCATCATCCTCCTGGGGGGTATCTACGGTGGTATCTTCACCACCACCGAAGCCGCCGTTGTAGCCCTGGTCTATGCCATAATCGTTGGGCTGTTTATCTATCGTTACCTTACTATCAGGATGATCGGGAGGACCTTTGTCTCACAGTGCGTTATCACCGGAGTGGTCATTCTGATGATTGTCTTTGTCATCATTTTAAGCCGGGTGATGACCATGCAGAATATCCCGCAGAGTTTAATTGCTATGATAAGTGGGGTTACCGAGAACTACTACGTAACTCTGCTGTTGATAAATGTTTTCCTCATCCTCTTGGGTATGATCGTGGATGATTTCACCGGCACCCTGCTGGCAGCACCTCTTTTGTTTCCACTAATAACACATATCGGGGTTCATCCGGTTCACTTTGCGGCTATTCTGGGCGCCAACCTGGGATTAGGGAATGTTACCCCACCCACAGCCCCTATCCTTTACCTGGCGGCACGTATCGGCAATGTCAACGTTGATAAGATGATAAAGCCGGCGCTGGTTTTCATGGTCTTTGGCGCCCTGCCGGTGGTGCTGGTCACCACTTACTGGCCCGACCTGTCGCTGTTTCTGCCTCAGTTGATGTTGCCCAAGATAATGGCAGGGCTGGGAGGATAAAGTTAATAAACAGGAACATTGCTGAGAAGAGATGACTGAATTCGCCATTAAGACCTGTAATCGAGTACAATATATAAGACCTTTTAATCTGTGAACTTATAGGTTGAAATATCGCCACAAGAACTGGGGAGGGTAAAAAATGACAATCAATACCTTAAACATTGTCGATGAATATATCAAGACGCATCCCGGCTCACAGAAGTTACACGAACGGGCATTGGGCTTTTTCGCCGCCAATGGCGCTACTCACCAGGCCCGAGTTTTCGACCCTTTTCGACCCTACATCGCACGAGCACAGGGAACCCGCAAGTGGGACGTCGATGGTAATGAATATCTTGACTACGTTATGGGACATGGCGCCTTGATACTGGGACATGCCCATCCGGCTGTTGTCCAGGCAGTGCAGGAACAGGTGGCCAAAGGCACTCATTACGGGGAAAATCATGAGAATGAGGTGGCATGGGCGGAGCTGATTCAGCGCAACATGCCAGCAATGGAGAAGATAGAGTTCTTCCCCTGCGGCCAGGAAGCAAACATGATGGCGATTCGCCTGTCCCGCCTCTTCACCGGACGTAAGAAGATACTCCGCTTTGTGGAAAACTTTCACGGCTGGGGCGACGAGGTTGTTGTCACCAATACCCCAGGGGTAAGCAATGACTACGTTACCATGATACCCGGACATGATTTGCCGCGGCTGGAAAAAGAGCTGGCTACCAAAGAGTATGCCATAATCATGGTCGAAGGTGGCGGTGCTCACATGGCCGGCCAGATTCCCTGGGACCCTGATTTCATCCGCAGCATCCCCGCGCTGGCGCGCAAGTATGGCACCATTCTCCTCATCGACGAGGTGGTCACCGGCTTTCGGGACGCTCCCGGCGGCTGGCAGTCCACCATCGGGGTCACTCCTGATTTGACCAGCCTGGGCAAGATTATCGGCGGCGGGCTCGGTGTCGGTGCGGTTGGTGGTCGCGCCGATATTATGGATATGCTCAAACCCAAGGCTCCTCCACAGCCCTTCGCCCGACATTCCGGAACCTGGAACGCCAACCCGCTTACCGCGGCCGCCGGTGTTGCTGCCTGCAAGCTCTACCTTGATGGCGAACCGCAGCGACGGGCCAATGAGCTAGGCACTTACCTCAGAAAGAAGGGCAACCAGGCGCTAAAGG
>CAYZOI010000103.1:0-4278 GCA_964480145.1 uncultured Dehalococcoidaceae bacterium
CCCTGCTTGATAACGTCGGTGGCGATATCAAATGCCCTGATGAAGGACACCGGGCCGCTGGCCACCCCACCCGTGGAACCCACCCGGTCCTTCTCAGGACGCAGGCGGGAGAAGGAAAAGCCGGTGCCGCCGCCGCTCTTGTGAATGAGCGCCGTATTCTTCACGGAGTCGAAGATAGACTCCATCGAGTCCTCAATGGGCAGGACAAAGCAGGCGGAAAGCTGCCCCAGTTCCCGTCCGGCGTTCATCAATGTGGGTGAGTTGGGCAGGAAATCAAGGCGGGTCATCATGCGGTAAAATTCGTCTTCTGTTGCTTTCACATTCGCTTTGGGTTTGTACTGGAGCTCAGCTTCGGCAATGGCTCTGGCAACACGGCGGAACATCTCCTCCGGCGTTTCCGTAACATTTCCCTGCTTGTCCTTTTTCAGGTAGCGCTTCTGCAGGACGTGCCGCGCGTTTTCGGTTAATTTAAAACCGGTATCGGGCTGGCCTTCTACTCTAGCGGTCTCGGTCGTTTTCATTTCAGCGGGTGCCTCCTCGGTGAATTTTTGCTCTTCCGCAGCCAGGATTTCCTCTACCATTGACTGTATATCTGTATCCGTAGGCAGGCGGCTCAGGCGCCGCGGTGTCTTGGTGACGAGGTCTTCCATACCGGGCAGGGTGGGCGGCTGCAAAAAGGAGCGGTTTTGCTCCAATCGCTCGATGACCTGAGAGGTGAGCTTTTCCACCAGCCTGCGGTCGGCGATTCCCATGGACTCGGCAGCGGCGAACACGATGCGCGCAATCTGGTTGGGATTTGGATAATTTGTCGGTCTGTGCGGTGACTTGTCCATCTTGTCCATCGACTCATTTTTATTAAAGCGACAATGACTGCGCTTTGTCGTCAGACTGTCTTCGTTCCGACAGCTCCTTAAGGTCTTCCGTAGAGAGCAGAGGGAGCTGGTTCTCCGGTGCGGCGAGTACTATTTCACTGCTGACCAGCGCGTCCACGACCTCCTTCAGCGTGGTGATATCGGTGAAGTCGCGGTAGATGCTGGCAAAACGGATATAGGCGATGTGGTCCAGTTCTTTCAGCCGCTCCATGACCATATCACCGATGATGGTGCTGGGCACTTCCAGTTTGCCGGCGCGGTACAGTTCGGCTTCAATATCATCGGCGGTATTTTCCACCGCGCCGCTGGGGAGCGGACGTTTCTCGCAGGCCTTGCGGATACCACCAAGGAGCTTGTCCCGGTTGAACTCCTCGCGACGCTCGTCTTTCTTTATTACAAACAGTCCTGTGGGCTGAAGGCGTTCATAGGTGGTAAAACGGGAATCGCATTTCAGGCACTGGCGCCGGCGGCGTATGCCGTCATTGATATCGCGGGAGTCAATGACCTTTGAATCGTAATAGCTGCAATAAGGACAGTTCATAGCTCTGATACCCACTATATAGTGTGACGAGTTAGATGTTAATACAATATATAGTGTTTGTCAAGGGGGTGACACCTCTAATGCTTAATTAAAATTTTCAGAAAACTTTACCGAAAATGCGGTAAAGGGTAAGATTAAGCTGGTTCTGACGGAGCGTTAGATGGACTTCCCAGCAGCGATTGATTATATACTGAGCTTTGCCGATTACGAACGAATGCCGCGCTCGGCGGTCGTTTTCAACCTGCGGCGTATCGAGCGTCTGCTGGCAAAATTGAACCATCCGCAAAATACGGCGAAATCGGTTCATATCGCCGGCACGAAAGGAAAAGGCAGCACCGCGGCCATGCTCGCATCCATCCTTAAACAGTCGGGTTACCGCACCGGGCTTTATACCTCTCCGCACCTGCTCAGTATCCGGGAGCGCATACAGGTAGACGGACAGCAGATTTCCGAGGATGAATTTGCCCGGCTGGCCGCGCGGATAAAACCCAAAGTTGAAGCGGTGAATACGAGCGGCGACCTGGGAGAACTGACCACTTACGAAATCCTTACCGCGCTTGCCTTTATGTACTTTCAAGACAGGGGGGTGGCCTATCAGGTGCTGGAGACAGGACTGGGAGGGCGCCTGGATGCCACCAACGTGGTGCAGCCCGAGGTCTGTGTAATCACGTCGATAAGCTATGACCACATGGACGTGCTCGGCAATACGCTGGCGGAGATAGCGAGGGAAAAAGCAGGCATCATCAAGCCGGGAAGCATAGTTGTTACCGCTCCTCAAATTCCGGAGGCGATGAACGTGCTGGAGGACGTGTGCCGGCAGCAGGCGGTGAAACTGGTCAGGGTGGGCAATGATGTTAGCTGGCAGCGGAAATCCATCAGCCCGGAGAGGCAGTCTTTCCAGCTAAGGGGGTTGAAGGGAGATTATAACATCGAAGTACCCCTTCTTGGCGAACACCAGCTGGAAAATGCGGCCACCGCCATCACCGCTGCCGAGGCGCTGGCCGGGCGGGGCGCGGTGATAACCGCCGAGGCGATTACCAGCGGCATCGCCGGTGTGAACTGGCCGGGTCGACTTCAAGTCCTGCGGCGAAAGCCCTGGGTTATTGTCGACGGAGCTCACAACGGCGATTCCGTACGGAGGCTGGTGGCGGCTTTAAGGCAGTATTTCACGTTTGAAAAGGCCGTGGTTATTTTCGGCGCCTCATCGGATAAAAATATCGCCGCGATGGCGGCGGAACTCAAAGCTTTTCCCGACCGCGTAATTGCAACCAGCTCTCATCACCCCCGCGCCGTGGCTGTGGAGCAGCTGGTAGAAGAGTTCTCCAGGGAAAACATTATCCCTGAGGTTTCGGCAAATGTGGCCCCGGCGGTGGAAAAGGCACTATCTTCTGCTGGACCAGATGACCTCGTCTGCGCCACCGGCTCGCTGTTCCTGGTCGCCGAGGTGATGGAATATATGCGGAAGCGGGGTTAGCCGGAAGAGCGGTCGACCCTAGCTTCGATGACGATGTCATCGCCCGCTCTGGATATCTTCTGAAAAGTCAGTTTTAAAGCCTGGCTTATCCGGGTTATATCCAGTTCTCCCACCACATCAATCCCCTTGCCCATAATTTTCGGGGCAAGGGCCACGACCACCCTGTCGGCGAGCTTATGGTGCAGGAAAGAGGTGATGACTTTAGCTCCCCCCTCCACCAGCAGTGACGAGATATCTCGCTCTCCAAGGGCCTGAAGCAGATGTTTCAGGTCGATGCCTCCGGACGCGTCGGATTGAATTTCAAGAACCTCTACCCCCAGCCCGCGCAGCTGGGAAACTTTTCGGGTGTCAGCCCGCTCGGCGGCGGCGATTATCACTGGCGCCACGTTGCAAGTCCTGACGATTTTGGATTTCGGCGGCGTTCTCAATCTGGAGTCCATGATAATGCGGGTCGGGTTTCTGCCCCTGACCAGGCGCACCGTGAGCTGCGGGTCATCCGCCAAAACCGTATTGATGCCGACCAGGACAGCATCGTTGACGGACCGTAGCCGGTGTGCCAGTTTCTGAAATTCCTCCGAGCTTATCCACTGGGAATCGCCGCTGGCTGTGGCGATCCGGCCATCCAGTGTCTGAGCGAACTTGAGGGTTACCAGCGGCAGCCCCGTCGTCATGTACTTGAAATGAGCCTCATTCAACTCGTGGCACTCCTCCTCCATCACGCCGACCCTGGTCTCAATGCCGTTCTCATTTAAAATTTTAACGCTTTTTCCGTTGACCTCCGGATTCGGGTCAAGTGTCCCGATGATGACACTTTCTATCTTGTTACTGATAATGGCGTCAACGCAGGGGGGCGTTTTCCCATGGTGGCAGCAGGGTTCCAGAGTAACGTAGAGCGTGGCGCCAGCCGGCTCGGCGGTTGCGTTCTGCAAAGCATTGACTTCGGCGTGGTTATCGCCAAAGCGGCGGTGGTAGCCACGGCCAATAATCAGATTACCCTGGACAAGCACGGCCCCCACCATGGGGTTCGGGCTGGTCCATCCGAGCCCGCGTCGTGCCAGACCTAAGGCCAGTTTCATGTATTTTTCAGCAGACAATTGCCGCTCAACTCCCAAAATCATTTGCCCTGTGGTTAAATGCTAGCACTAGGTTAATATTACAAGAGTGATGGCCTCGCGTCTACAAGGGCTTTGGAGGGATGGGGCTCATTTTACGATAGGTCGGCAAACGCGCCTTTCAGTTTTTGAAACTCACAAGAAAATATCAAGCTTGCGGGTAAAACCGCGATTTGTTAAAATCAAGATTGAATACCTAATATCCGGGTATCACTGGTTTGCTGTGGGCCGTTAGCTCAGTTGGTAGAGCACCTGACTTTTAATCAGGGTGTCACAGGT
>CAYZOI010000104.1:0-4267 GCA_964480145.1 uncultured Dehalococcoidaceae bacterium
CCCTTTTTGTTTGTGGGACACAGCTTAAATCGTGGCAGGAGAAGGAAATGAATCCGGAAGAGTACAGATATTCACAGGAACACGAATGGGTCTGCGCCGAGGCTCCGGGCAGGGCGAGAGCGGGAATCACTGACTATGCCCAGTCCCAGCTTGGCGATGTTGTGTTCCTTGATTTGCCCGAGGCAGGTTCTCAAGTGACGCAGTTTGCGAAGATGGGCGAGATAGAAACGGTAAAAGCGGTGTCCGACCTTTTCTCGCCGGCCAGCGGCAAGGTGCTGGAAAGAAACCAGGCGGCGCTTGATAACCCCGCGCTCATTAATGAGGACCCTTACGGGGCCGGATGGCTGTTGCGAATCGAATTAAGTCAGCCGGCAGAGTTGGAAGCATTGATGAATAGCGAACAGTACCAGAAGTTTGTCGCCGGGCTGTCGCCGGAAGCGTCAGAATAAACGGGAGGTATAACGATTCAATGTCTTCGCCATATATCCCGAATACTGACCGCGACCGTGAGGCCATGTTGCGTGAAATCGGTGCCGGTTCCGTTGACGAGCTTTTTCAGGATGTTCCGGCGCAGTTTCGCGATGTCCCGTTCAACCTGCCACCACCTCTCACCGAGCTGGAACTAAAGGAGGAATTGCGCCAGCTATCACGTCAGAACACCAGTCTGGATGAGTACGCCTGCTTTCTCGGCGCCGGCTATTACCACCACTTTATCCCCAGCGTTATCAGCCACATCACCAGCCGCAGCGAGTTCTACACCGCCTACACTCCCTACCAGGCCGAAGCCAGCCAGGGAACCCTGCAGGCGATATATGAATACCAGTCTCTGGTCTGCCAGCTGACCGGTATGGAAATCAGTAACGCCGGTATGTACGACGGCGCTTCGGCGACCGCCGAAGCCGCCCTGATGGCCTGTCGCGTCACCGGCCGAAAAAATATAGCGGTACTGTCGACGGTAAACTCCAGATACCGTGAAGTCATCGGAAGCTATGGCAGCGGTCAGGATACAGCCATAACCGAGCTGAAGCCGGACTTTGAGGAACTGCCCGGTGATTATGCCTGCCTGGTCGTGCAACAGCCCAATTTCTTCGGCTACTTTGAAGAGGCAGAGCGCTATGCCGAGCTGGCACACAGGTCCGGCGCGCTGTTCATCGTTATCTTTGACCCGATTTCTCTTGGCCTATTCACACCGCCGGGAAGCTACGGCGCGGATATCGCCATCGCCGAGGGCCAACCGCTGGGCAACCCTTTGAGCTTTGGCGGGCCCGGGCTGGGCATCTTCACCTGCCGCCAGAAGCATCTGCGCCATATGCCCGGCAGGATAGTTGGTCGAACAACTGACATTGCAGAGCAAACTGGCTACGTGCTCACCATGGCCACCCGCGAACAGCATATTCGGAGAGAGCGGGCAACCTCCAATATCTGCACCAACGAAGCGCTGGTGGCGCTTGCCGCCACGGTCTATCTGGCGGCCATGGGTAGGCGCGGGCTCCGCAGAATCGCCGAGCTCTGCTATCACAAAGCCCACTATGCCGCTGAATCCATCGGCAGCCTTAAAGGATACTCTCTTGCCTTCAGGGAACCTTTCTTCAAAGAATTCGTTGTCCGCTGCCCCATGCCACCGGAACAGATAAACCGGGCGCTGAGAAAAGAGAAAATCATCGGCGGCTTTGACGTGAGCCACCTGGTGAATGACGGGATGCTGTTCTGCGTTACCGAAATGAACTCAAGACAGGAGATAGACCGCCTTGTCTCTGTCCTGGGAGCGCTATGAACAAGGATAAACAGTTATTACTGCCGGATATCAGCCAACCGGGCAAGGTGGGATGTCAACTTCCGGAACTGGATGTACCCGCGGCCGAGCTGCCTGCCGGTAATCTTTTGCGCCGGGAACTGGCGCTCCCCGAGGTAAGCGAGGCCGAACTGGTACGTTATTTCACCTCTATCAGCCGCAGAAATTACGGCGTGGATACCGGATTTTATCCGCTCGGCAGCTGCACCATGAAGTACAACCCGAAGTGGCATGAGGATATCGCCCGGCTTCCGGGATTTTGTTCTATTCACCCTTATCAGCCGGTTGACACGGTACAGGGGGCTCTGCAGCTTATGTTCGAGTTGCAGGAAGCGCTGGCCGAAATCACCAGCATGGCAACCACCAGCCTGGCCCCGATGGCAGGAGCGCAGGGTGAACTGGCCGGCCTGCTCATAGTCCGGGCTTATCACCAATCACGGGATGAAAACCAACGCCGCAAAATACTCGTGCCAGACTCGGCTCACGGCACCAACCCGGCAACCGCCGCCATGTGCGGTTTTGAGGTGACTACCGTACCCTCGAACGGCGACGGCAACCTTGATTTGCCCAGCCTGGCCAACCTGATAAATGAAGAAATCGCCGCGCTAACCCTGACCATGCCGACTACGCTCGGCCTGTTTGACCCCCGGATTGCCGAGATAAGCACCATAGTCCATGGTAGAGGCGGATTGCTTATCGGTGACGGCGCCAACCTCAATTCTCTGCTAGGAAAGGTAAAGTTCGGCGACCTCGGCTTTGATTGCGTCCAGCTTAACCTGCACAAGACCTTCAGCACCCCGCACGGCGGCGGCGGTCCCGGTTCGGGCCCGGTCTGCGTCAGGGCAGAACTATCCGAATTCTTACCTGCGCCCGTCGTTATCAGGGATAAAAAAGGCTATCAATCCGCCACACCTGATAAATCAATCGGCCGCCTTGGTGCTGCCTGCGGGAATTTCGGCGTGATGGTCAAGGCCTACGCATACATCCGCTCGCTGGGCGCCGAAGGCTTAAAAGAGGTCAGCGAGAACGCGGTTTTAAATGCTAATTATATAAAAGAAAAATTAAAGGCCTGCTATCAGCTGCCCTACGACCGCACCTGCATGCACGAGGTGGTGTTCTCCGGTAAAAAGCAAAAGGCAAAAGGAGTGACCACGCTGGACATCGCCAAACGACTCCTTGACTATGGCTTTCACCCGCCCACCATTTACTTCCCCCAGGTGGTTGAGGAAGCTATCATGATTGAGCCTACCGAAACGGAAAGCAGAGAGACACTCGATACGTTCATCGCCGCCATGACTGATATTGCCAGAGAAGCCGAGGAAAGTCCGGATTTACTGCGCACGGCACCCCACGATACTCCGATAAGAAGGCTGGATGAGGTCAGTGCCGCCAGGAAACCGGTTCTGCGCTGGGAAATGAAATGATAGAGATGCTGATGTCGAATATTAACCCGCCCGGTCAAAAAGAATATTCCGTGCAATATTTAGGAGTAGTTCCGTACGAATCCGCCCTCGCCCGGCAGGAGACTTTAAGGCAGTTGAGAGCGGAGGGTGCAATCCCAGACACTGTCTTATTGCTCCAGCACCCGCACGTTTATACCATGGGGCGGTTCCACGGCGAAGAGGATATTATCGCCCCGCCGGAAAATATACCGGTGGTGCGCACCAATCGCGGCGGCAGCGTCACCTACCACGGCCCGGGACAACTGGTCGGCTACCCCGTTCTCGACCTCAGTACAAATGGCCTCGGTGTCCGCGAGTATATCTGGAAACTGGAGGAGGTCATCATTCGACTCCTTGACGACTTTGACATTGAGGCGCAACGCAATGAGGACCATCCGGGAGGTATCTGGACAAGCGGCCGAAAAATATGTTCCATAGGCATCAATGTCAGCCGCCATGTCACCATGCATGGATTTGCCCTTAATGTAAACAATGATCTGAAGTACTATAACCATATCAGGCCCTGTAGCATGAGAGGAACCGCAATGACCTCAATGGCAGAAGTTATCGGCCGTAAAGCGTCATTTGCTACGGTGGTACATAACTGGGTACATTTATTCTCGGAGATATTTGCCTTGAGACCAGAAAATAACGCTACTCCGCCCGTTGAGGAGGCCGCCATTGTCTAGGCTGCTTCTGGCAAGGCACGGCAATACCACAGGCAACAGTGCGGAAAGGTTCTGGGGACAGACTGACGTGGAACTGAGTGCCGACGGGACATGGCAGGCGGAGAGACTTGCTGACCGACTCGCCGGGGGAAATATTGCCTCCATTTACTCCAGCAAGCTGTGCCGGGCTTCGGCCACCGCCGAAATTATTGCCTCCCGCCACCAGCAACGAGTTATCACCTGCCCGGAGCTTATCGAGATAAATTTCGGCAAGGTGGAAGGGCTGTCTTTCAATGAAATCGGTGAGCGCTACCCGGAACTGGTACGCGACTGGCCGACACGGGACCCTTCTTTTCGTTTCCCCG
>CAYZOI010000105.1:0-4175 GCA_964480145.1 uncultured Dehalococcoidaceae bacterium
CCCGGGATTTTACCGGCCGCGTATAGTCGCTCTTCGTAGTCTATCGTCAGTGGCAGAAAATCAACACCCTCACGGCGGCCCTCAGCCACAGTAGCCGTCACCAGGACCACCGTATCTCCGTAGCGTACCGTCACCGCTCCGCTGGCCTGCCCGGCCAATTTTCCCGTTTCTATAATAAGGTCTCTACCACCAAATCGGCATTGAAAAGTTTGAAGTTTCGGCAATTTCCTCTCCTCGCTCAGACCTTATTTACGCAGTCCGAGTCGTTTAATCAGTTTATTATATTTACCAACATCCTCCCGATTCAGGTAGTTTAATAGTCTCCTTCTCTGTCCAACCAGCTTGAGCAGACCGCGCTGAGTATGATAGTCATGGCGATTCTCCGTCATATGGTTGGTCAACTGCTTTATCCTCTCGGTAAGCAGTGCTACCTGCACCTCGGTCGAGCCGGTATCTCCGTCTTTGTTCTGATAATTGCTGATAATATCAGTCTTCCTGTCCTTATCCAAACTACACCTCGCTAACCAGTTATAGGCAATAAGTTGCAAATCAAGTGATTATACCATACCAGCCTGATATATGTAAATTGGCTCCTGACGCTGCACCCGGAGGAAACCCGGGATAAAGCCGACACGTACAGTAGCCTCTGTCCTTCCCGACTCAATATTCTAGACATGGTATCTGTCAACTAGTATAATACACGTTAGTATGGGTAGAACCGTAAAGGAACGCGCGGAAAGCAGTGTCACCCCTGAAGTAGCCTGCAACTTTTTCAGCGGTGAAACATGGCAGCAGGAAATGGTCGCCATACCCGGTGAACTGCCATTGTCCATCTTTGTCAACGAACAGGAAGTCGCCACGGTACTGTGCACGCCGGCTAAACTAACCCAGCTTGTCCTCGGGTTTTTGTATCTGGAGGGAATCATCACCGACCGACAGGAAGTGGCCAGCCTGCGAGTCTGCGAAGATGAACCGATTGCCGATGTGAGGCTCCTTAGAAAGGAGTACAGCGCGCCATCGAGGCGTACCATTACATCGGGCTGCGGGAGCGGCGTCAGCTTTGATACCCGCTCGTCACCGGTTACCTCTGACCTGGTTGTTACCTCCAGCGAAATTCTGGCACTGATGCGGCAGCTTTACCAGCATCAGGACCTTTTCCAGGAAGTGGGCGGCATCCACTCTTCCGCGCTGACGGACCGGGAAAAGATACTGGCCTCTGCGGAAGATATCGGGCGCCATAACACGCTGGACAAGATTATGGGCGAGTGCTTGCTGAAGGGGCTGCCCACGCAGGATAAAATTTTGCTGACGACGGGTCGTATCTCCTCGGAAATGGTGCTGAAAGCGGCCCGAATGCAGGTGCCAATCGTTGTCTCACGCGGCACACCAACCGAGCGAGCGGTTACGCTGGGCGAAGAGCTGGGAATCACCGTAGTCGGTTATGCCCGGGGAACCAGGCTTTCCGTTTTCTCAGGTAAGGAACGACTACTCATTAACAATAGTCAAAGTTCATAAAAAGCATTGCTGGTAGGAGGAACAGGTTATGCCGTTTCGTATCGGACCATGGGAGATAGCCCTTATCCTGGTCATTATTCTCATCGTTTTCGGCGTTGGCAAGCTGCCGCAGGTAGGCGGCGCCGTCGGCAAGGGGTTGCGGTCTTTCCAGAAAGGTCGACGCGGTGAGGACTTTGAAGAAGGAGAGGAAGAAGACGAGGAGAAACCTAAGAAGTCTGCCCGCAAGAAGAGTACCAAGAGCTAAGCATCACCGCCATTAGCATATCAACGGGCTAATGCTTTCATAGATACGTCAATCCCTGCATTTTGCCAAGGAACAGATATGGACTTTTTCGGTATCGGTTTTGGAGAAGTACTGCTTGTCCTCATTGTTGCCCTGATTATCTGGGGACCAAAGAGGTTGCCCGGTATCGCCCGCATGCTGGGCAAAACGATGTATAACCTGAAAAAAGCCACCAATGACCTCACCTCCCAGGTAACCAGAGAAATTGATATCGAAGAAAAAGAGCGCGGAAAGAAGGGTGAACTCACATCACCCGGCGAGAGCCCTACCGCTAAGAGAGATGCCAAGGGAGATGAGTGAAGGCGGGAAACAGTCCCTCCTGACGCACCTTCTGGAACTACGCCAGCGCCTGATAAAATGCGTCATCGCCATTGCCGTTGCCTCGGTTATTGCCTTCATCTTCTACGAATGGATATTCTACATCCTGAAGCTTCCCGCCGAGGAACTCAACCTTATTTTCATTGAAATGACCGAGATGCTCGGCACCATCATGAGGGTGTGCCTTATCGCCGGCATTATCCTGGCCATGCCCTATCTTGTTTTCCAGGGCATCATGTTCGTCTCCCCGGCGCTGACCTCCAGAGAGAAGAAGTATGTTTATATCATCCTGCCGTGGGTTGCCCTGATGTTTATGGGCGGCGTGGCTTTCGGCTATTTCGTGCTCATTCCTCCGGCCACCAGATTCCTGCTTAGCTTCGGCGCCGATATCGCCAGCCCCGAGATTCGGGTGGGCAATTACATAGCGATTATCGCCAGGCTTCTGCTCGCCATTGGCGTTGTCTTTGAGATGCCGGTGATAACCACCTTCCTGGCCAGACTGGGCGTGCTCAAGCCGCACTGGCTTTCCGACCACCGCCGGACCGCGGTTATCGTCGCCTTCATCCTCGCCGCTATCATCACGCCGACCTTTGACCCGATTAACCAGAGCCTGGTGGCTATCCCGCTGATTATCCTCTACGAGATGAGCATCTGGCTGGCCAGGCTGGTCTATAAAAAACCGCCCGCGACGTGATTGCACTATAACAGCTGGTGCGCTATACTTGTTGACTGGTCGGGAGCGAATGAGTCCCGGTGGGCTTCGCGGACTTCAAATCCGTTGGGGGGCGTTAGAAGCGTCTTCGGTGGGTTCGACTCCCATACGCTCCCGCCAAGTTTTTACCCTGCCGCTTATTAGCTCGCCGGCCTTGCAGCGTGCTTTGTTTATCGCTGAATAGTACTATCAAAAAGCCTGGTTTTTAGGGAGTCTGGTACCGTGTATCTTGATTGGGTTACTACAGCCGTCCTGAGTGCGGCAATTCTCGGGATGGTGCATGTAATTGATAGCCATCTTATTTCAAAGAGAATGCCCAGCTTCAAAGCCTACCTCTTGGTTATTGGTTTTTTTATTCTCTTTATCAGCGCAGCTTTTGCGCTTTTATTCCCTTTACCGCCGAACATTGGCGTCTGGCCGTTATCTATGGCGATACTATCCGGAATAACCAGAGCGGCTTCCGTTATTATCATGCTTTACCTGATGAAAAAAGAGGAGGTCTCGCTGGTAATACCAATAGCCAACACATACCCGATAATCGTAGCTCTAATAGCTATTCCAACACTCAACGAAGCGATGAACCCCCTGCAATGGGTGGCAATAATAATAGTGGTATTTGGGGTATTATTGACCTCAGTCCGGCTGGGTGCAGGAGCTCGTATTACCTGGCTTGGTAAACCCCTGGTTCTACTTTCCGGCTCAAGTTTTCTCTGGGCAATATCAGATATCATGGCAAAATATGCTTTGGAATACATGTCCAGCTGGAATATGTACTGGATTTCCCACTTAATTATTCCGGTAGCCTTTTTCTCCATTTCATTGCGCCCGAGTGTTTTTCGAGAAGTAATGAATTTTAAAGAGAGAAATTCATCGATACTAATGGTAACACTGAACGAGACGATGGCGGTGATAGCTCTGGTTATGTTCTACTGGTCAATGCAGAGAGGGCCGGTATCTCTGGTTTCCGCAATTTACAGCATCCGGCCGGTTTTTGTTTTTCTTTACGCTTTGATAATCAGCCGTTTTTCAAACATGCTTCTGGAAAGCCAGAGCGGCGGGGAAGCGCTGGCACTGCGTTTCGTAGCCACCGCCATGATTGTTGGCGGCATAGTCACCATATACCTTGCCTGAGATAACTTTTCAACAGTGCCTCCGTCCAAACCGACGGCCAGGACAGGGGCTGCAGTGAGAACTTCACTCTCCTCTCATGGTATGATACATATACGCTAATAACCCGCCGAAGCGCCTTTTTTCGCGGAAAGGAAACCGCCATCAGAAGCAGATTCAATTTACGCTCTCTTTTTAGTGGACTGATGCCCCTGTTCGTGCTGGCTCATCTTTCCCACC
>CAYZOI010000106.1:0-3946 GCA_964480145.1 uncultured Dehalococcoidaceae bacterium
GATGAGGCCGGGAATCGGACGCCGCTGCCCAAGCCCAATATTGACACCGGCATGGGGCTGGAAAGAACGGTGGCGGCAGTCACCGGCCAGACTTCGGTTTATGAGACCGAGCTGTTTGCCCCTCTGCTGGAATGTGTTTCGGCATTGTGCGGGAAGAAGTACGGGGTTAATAAGAAGACTGATGAAGCCATGAGGGTGGTTGCCGAGCATGGCCGTGGCATCACTTTCCTCATTGCCGATGGTGTTCTTACCGCCCCCGAAGGGCGGGGCTATGTATTGCGACGCCTCCTGCGCCGGGCGGCCCTCTTCGGCCGGAGACTGGGGCTGGACAAGCCGTTCCTGGCTGATATCGCCAGGGAGACCGTTGGCCTTATGGCGCATGTCTATCCGGAGATAAAGGAAAGAAAGGGCTTTATTCTCAAGGTAATCGAGCTTGAGGAGGCGAGGTTTGAGGAGACACTTAGCACTGGCTTAGAGCTTATTGAGAATATCATGGCTGAGTGGGAGACTGACCGAGCAGGCGAGATTTCAGGCGAGGATGCCTTCCGCCTATCTGATACCTACGGCTTTCCTGTAGAGCTGACTAAGGAGATTGCTGCTGGACACGGTCTTTCGGTCAATTTAGAAGGCTTCGAGAGAGAGATGGAAAAGCAAAGAGAGAGGGCGCGAAAGGCGGAACTGACTGCTTCTGGCAAGGGAGCGGCGTCTGAACTGGTGTCTCTGTCACGTTCCTACGAGGCCACGCCGTTTGTTGGCTACCATGATTTAAAGCACCGGTCGGTGATTATAGATATACTGGTTGAAAGCGGCGCCGTGGAGAACGTGAAAAAGGGCCAGGCCGCCAGCCTGGTCCTGGAAACGACGCCTTTCTACGGTGAGATGGGTGGTCAGTTGGGCGATGCCGGCCAGATTCGCGGTGCCTCCGGGCAGTTCACTGTTACTGATACTATCAGGATTCCACCCGATATCATCGTCCATCAGGGGCAGGTCAGCGATGGCAGCCTGGCAGTGGGTGATGACGTCGAGGCTGAGGTGGATGAAGCCAGGCGTCTGGACATCGCCCGCAACCATACCGCCACCCACCTGCTGCAGCACGCGCTGCGCGATGTTTTAGGCGAGCATGTGCAGCAGAGGGGCTCACTGGTGGCACCGGACCAGTTCCGCTTTGACTTCTCCCACCTGAACGCCATGCTGAAGGAAGAGATAGCGTCGGTGCAGCATCTGGTCAACGAGAAAATCCGCCAGAACCTGCCTGTCTACGATGAGGAAGTGCCTTACAAACAGGCGATTGCCGAGGGCGCCATCGCCCTGTTCGACGAGAAATATGGTGACACGGTCCGAGTGTTGCGCATTGGCCAGCCGCCCATAAGCTCGGAGCTTTGCGGGGGCACTCATGTAAGCTCAACCGGGAACATCGGTTTCTTCCAGGTTGTGGCCGAGAGCAGCATCGGCGCCGGGCTGCGACGTATTGAGGTGGTGACGGGTAGGGGGGCGGAGGAGTTTGTGAAGAAGCGTTTCACCAGCCTGGAGAATATTGCGAAATTAGTGCACACACTACCTGATGAAGTCGAAGAGAAAATGGCCAGTACCGCGACTGCGTTTGAAACAGCGCAGCGGCAAAGAATAGCTCTGGAGAAAGAACTGGCCAGAATGAGGGTGGAGTCGCTGCTCGGGCAGGTTGAGGAGATAAATGGGGTAAAGGTACTCGTCGCCCGGGTGCCTTCTTCGCGAATAGAGATACTGCGGGAAATGGCCGACTTCATCCGCGATAAGCTGAAGAGCGTCATCCTGGTATTGGGTACTTTATCCGAGGGGAAGCCAATGTTTCTGGCGGCCGTAACTCCAGACCTGGTTTCCCGGGGCTATGACGCTGGCAAGATAGTCAGAGAAGTGGCCAAGGTGGCCGGCGGTGGCGGTGGCGGCAAGCCGAATCTGGCCCAGGCCGGTGGCAAGTACAAAGAAAAGCTAGATGAAGCCCTCCGGCAGGTAAAGAGTATAATTTAGAGTAGCGCATTGATACGGGGGTGGCAGAGACGCGCAGCCTGGGTTTAGATATCGGGGACCGGTGGATTGGGGTGGCAATGAGCGACCCCTTGGGCATACTGGCCAGCCCGCTCACCATCATCCGCCGCACTGATGAGCCGTCAGATATCAACGCTATTCTCGCTATCATCGACCAGAACCAGGTGAGGGCAGTTGTTGCTGGCCTGCCGCTTTCCATGAAAGGAAGTATCGGTTCGCAGGCAGAGAAGGTGCAAGGTTTTGTTCAGGAATTAAGCGAGCATACAAAGATACCCATCGAATACAGGGATGAACACCTTACCACTGTAGAGGCACAGAGACTGATGAAAATGACCAAGAAGGGTCGCAAAGACCGGGACGACGCCATGGCGGCGGCACTTATCCTGCAGGGGTATCTCGAGGAAAAGATAGCCTGATAGGAAGGGTTGACAATAATTTTTTTTGCTGTTATAATTGTTTTGACAAAGTAATATTAATATAATATCAATAATATTATGGCACCATTAGATAATTATTATAATGTAATAGAGGTTGGGCAGCGCCTCAAAATTCACCCTGAGACGGTTAAGAGGCTATGCCGGCAGGGGGATTTGCCCGCGATAAAGATTCACAATACCTGGCTTATCAGTGGAGATATTCTGGACAATTTTGCCGGAACCTATGTTCCCAGGCCCGGTGCCAGAAAAAGACTGATAAAGTAAAGGAGAAAAAAGGGCATTCTATAGGTAAAGGGGGCTTGATTCGCCGATGAAACGTGGTAGAACATTTCGTATCTTGGCAGTCTTTATGCTCCTTTCAGTATGGCTGTTGGGGTTGTCGGGCACACCGGTTATGGCAGGGCCGGAAATTAATTTATCACCGGACTCTGGCGCGGTAGGGACTACGGTTACCATTTCCGGAGAAAACTGGGATTCCTTTAAGGGGGATGAAATATATATCTATTTCTCCGGTGAGGAGGTAAATGCCAGCCCTATTGTTGTCCCACAGACAGGCGCTTTCCAATTTGATTTCAATATCCCCGGAGATGCGGAGCCCGAGGAACATGACATCAGAGTGAGGGCGGAATGGGGTTCAACACTGGCAACAAGCACTTTTACTGTTCTAGAGCCTGAAATCAACCTGAGCAGGAAGTCAGGCCCAGTGGGCAGCAAACTGGTCGTGGAGGGCGAGGGTTTTTACGCGGACAAAGTGGTGACCGTATATTACAACAACACGATACTCAGTACACTGACGGCATCATCATCCGGTGAATTCAGTTATAGCTTCAATGTCCCGGACAGTACTGCCGGAACGCATGATATTATAGCTGAAAACGCAGAAGATAATTTCTCCGATGCTGAATTTGAAGTGTTACCCCGGATTACCCTGAATCCGGACACAGGAGCAGTGGGGAGTATCCTGAAGGTCAATGGTACCGGTTTTGCCTCAAAAAGTGATATTTCTGTTTTCTTCCGGTCCGATGAGGTTGCTTTTGCCAAGACAGATGAATCCGGCACCTTCGGGATTGCCTCTTTCAATGTGCCATCGGCATCTCCAGGCACGTATGACGTTACGGTCAAGGATGAAAAAAGAAATACGGCGAAGTATGAATTTACCATCACTGCCGGTGTCAGTGTTGACCAGGCTACGGCCAGTGTTGGCAGTGAGCTCACCATCAGCGGCACGGGATTTGAAGTCGGTGGCGAGATAGATGTTGAATATGATGGCATGGCGGTGGCAAAAATCGCTGCCGATAGCGATGGAGCGTTCCAGGTTGTTTTCAAAGTGCCGGTGGGCCCGCATGGGGAGCATGTTATCAGCGTAAGCGATGGCGAAAATACCAGGGAGCTTGTCTTTGAAATAGAATCGGATGCGCCTCCAGTGCCAGCGCCGGTATCGCCGGGTGATAAGAGCGTGGTGAAGGCAGCGACTTATTTTGACTGGG
>CAYZOI010000107.1:0-3752 GCA_964480145.1 uncultured Dehalococcoidaceae bacterium
ACCACCGCTTCCATCTCGGTGATGGCATATTGATTAAAGACAATCACCTCGCGGCGCTGCGCGCCACGGGAATGAATCTGAAAGATATCGTCGCCAGAGCAAAGAAAAACGCTCCCCACGGACTCAAGGTTGAAGTTGAGGTCGATACTGTTCCGGAAGCGATGGAAGCCGCTGAAGCCGGCGCCGATATCATCATGCTGGACAACATGAGCCCCAAAGAAATGCGCCAGGTAACGAAATCACTGAAAGGCAAGGTAAATATCGAAGCCTCAGGGGGAATAAATCTTTCCAATGTCCGTCAGGCCGCACTGACCGGCGTGGACTTCATCTCCATAGGGGCTCTCACTCATTCACCGAAGGCGCTGGATGTCAGCCTCGAGTTTGACCCGGATTCCTTTAAGCTAGCCCTTCTTTAAAGCCCGGCAGAGATAGTTTTCACAGTTGTCTTCTATCACGATGTCGGCGAAACCGGCTTCTGACAGCATCTCGCGCATCTCCCACTCTTCGGGGATAACATCATGGGCCACCTCGGGAATGCCGTTATGTATCCCGTTTATCGCTTCCCGGCTTGAAGAATGGCAGATGGAGAGGCGGCCGCCCCTTTTAACCACGCGGCATATTTCCGCGAGCGCCTTTTCTTTATCCTGAAAATGCGGAAAACTGGAGTAGCAGACCACGCTATCAATCGATGCCTCAAGCAGAGGAATATGGGCGACATCGGCATTCAGGTAGGCCACCGCCCCATTGAAGCCCTTCGCCCTGGACCGGTGCAGCATTTCCTCGGCGATATCAAGAGCCAGAATTTTCCCTTCGCAACCTATACTGTGCAGCATATAAGGAATGAAGACACCGGTACCGGTACCGATATCCAGAACCATTGAGCCCGGCCTGATGTCCAGTCGCTCCGCCATCTGCATCAGCTTGGACTGGTCTTTTTCAGCAGCGATTTCGTCCCAAACTGCCGCCTTGCCATTGAAATAGGTCCTAATCATGGCCCGCCTCCGCAAGCGTACTTGTCTTCCAGCCTTTAACCCGGCGCTTGGGCGAGAAAACGGCTGCCAGGAGGAAGATAACCGAGGAAGTAACCACGATGGTGGCACCGCTGGGGATGTTGAACAGATAGGAAAACAGCAGTCCCATCCAGCCCGATAGCACGCCGAAACCGGCCGAGAGCAAAAACATCTTCTTCATGCTGTAGGTAAGCTGGTAGGCTGCCGCGGCCGGGTTAAGTATCAGGCTGAAGATGAGAATACCGCCAATGGAGCGCAGGCTGGCGGTAATGGTAGCGCCGGTCAAAAACAGGATGCCGTATAATATCGCGGTGGCCGGGATGCCCACCGATAGCGCCATACCACGGTTAAAAATGGTCGCCTGTATCTCTTTGTAGAAGATAATTATCAAACCCACCACCAGAATAGCCACGATGGCCAGCAAGATAACATCGCCGCGGGTATTGGTGAGGATGCTGCCCCAGAGCAGTTCCAGCGCTCCCGATTTGGTGCCCGGCATCAAGCCCATGAAAAGGAACGCCAGACCGAGCATGAGAGAAAAAATTACCCCTACCGAGGTTTCGGGGCTCAACTCCCCGCGGTCGGCCAGAGGCCCGACTACTGCCGCGGCCAGCAGGCTGAAGGCAAAAGCTCCGACTAATGGATTGAAGCCCAGCCACAGGCCAAGCAGGGCGCCGGCAAAGGCAGCGTGCGACATACATACCCCTATAAACGGCATGTGCATCAGCACCACGAAGACTCCAATGCTGCTGCAGGCAATACCACCCAGGAAAGCGGTAAGGATGGCGTTCTGCATGAACTGGTATTCAAAAATAGACAACTCAATCTACCTCATACCAGAATATTTCCCGTCCGCCGCTTTTTCACCTCGGAGACCGGCATATCATAAAGCTGGCCGAGGTTTTCATCGCTGAGCAGTTCCAGTGGGGCACCTTCTCCCCAGATTCGCCCCTCCTTCATCAGGACAACGCGGTCGCAGGCAACCGGTAAACAGCTCAAATCGTGGGTAACAAAAAGAGTGGTGAGGTTTCTGGCCTCATGGATTTCTTTCACCAGCTCCAGGATATCGGCCTGCGCCTTCCAGTCCAGTGAAGCGGTGGGCTCATCAAGCAGGAATATCTCCGGCTCCTGCGCCAGACAGCGGGCAACGGCCACGCGCTGCTGCTCACCGCCGGAAAGGTGTCCGATGGGCCTTCGGGCAAGGTGACTCATGCCAACGAGCTCCAGCATCTCGTCCACCACCTCCCAATCATGCCTCCCCGGTCTGCCCAGCAGACCCAGAATCCCGTAGCGACCAATCATCACTACCTCGCGCACGTTCATCGGCATACGCGGGTCTATGGCCTGCACCTGGGCCACGTAGCCGACCTTCTTTCTCAATGAATGGCCATTACCGGGAGTAAGCTGGTGTCCCAGCACTTTTACCCGTCCGCTGAGCAACCTGCCCAGTCCGTTGACCACCGTCAGCAGCGTTGTTTTGCCGGAACCATTGGGACCGATGACACCGACGAATTCTCCAGTCTTTACTTTGAGCGATACGTCCCGCAGGGCTACATCTTCCCGGTAGGAAACGACCGCTTTTTTTATATCAATAATCGCTTCGGTCATACCACACCAAACCCAGGACGCTCTACCGGCCTATCGCTGCCAGCAGAAGCGCCACGTTGTACTCGATGGTCTTCTCCCAGGTTTCCGTGTTCTCATAGCAGCCGGGGAAATTGGAAAGGATAACCCGGGTGCTGCCAAGCTCCTCGGCAATGCCGGCGCCGGCATCCTGCCCGCTCTGCACATTATCGATAATCAGGGTTACTTTACCCTCTCTCCCCTTGTCCACCAGTTCTTTGACCACCTGCGGCGTCAGTGAATCGGGCCGGCCATAAGTGGCGACAATATTGAACCCGGCCCACTGCACAAACCCGGCCTGTTGCTCAGCGCACATCACATTGATTTCAGAAACGTTCGCCCCGGCAAGCTTATCCGCCATTTCCGCTCCTTTGGCGTTGACCGAAGCCTTGAAACTCTCCGCGTTCTTCTGAAAATCAGCACTGCTTTCAGCGTCGGCCTGGTTGATAATGCCGGCAATTAAATCAATCGCCTGCGATTGCGTCTGCGGCGTCATCCAGTTGCCCTTCACGTCAATCCTGTGAACGCTCAGGTCGGGGTTATCCGCGGAGGCTATCAGGTCTTCGGTAAATTTTTCCCCCTGCCAGCCATGCATGAGAAACACATCGGCGTCAGCCAGTTTCTTGATGTCATCCGGCTTAACGTCAAAATGTCCCGGGCATTGCGCCGGTGGAATTACATTGACCACGTCCACTTTGTCACCTCCCACCCGTTCCACAATCTGCGCCAGCAGCGAGGTGCTGGTTACCACCTTTAATTTAGAGGAGCTTTCCGTGGAGCATCCACCAAACAGCGTACCCACTGCTAAACTCAAAACCAGAATAGCGGCAAGAATAACCCCCAATTTTTTCATGAACCTGTTTCTCCTCCCAATGTCTATAGACTATTTACCGTCGTAAAACTCCTTTAGGGTCACTAACCAGCAGCACAATTTCCCACACTAATAGGGCAAGAATGATTACAGAAAATCCAAGCAGCGTTGCATCTAGGTTTATCTCAAAAAACTCTCCCCCTTCTGCTAAATATGCCATCACATGGTCAACGAACCACATGAGTGTTGCCCCCCAGAAGAACAAACTTAATAAGCCCAACTTATATTTGTCTTCCGGAGCCTTTACA
>CAYZOI010000108.1:0-3687 GCA_964480145.1 uncultured Dehalococcoidaceae bacterium
TGGTGGCGAGGACGAAGATGACATGAGGCGGGGGTTCTTCAAGGGTTTTGAGCAGGGCGTTTGAGGCACTGGTACTCAGCATGTGTACTTCGTCAATGATGTAGACCTTGTACCGCGCTTCGTTCGGGGCGTAATTAACCCTTTCTCTGAGGTCGCGGATATTATCCACGCCGGTGTTGCTGGCGGCGTCAATTTCAATGACGTCCAGAGCTCTGCCTTCGGTGATTGCCTGACACCTTTCGCAGGTGTTGCAGGGTTCGCCCTTGCCTTCAGTGGTGAGACAGTTGACTGCCTTGGCGAGAATGCGGCTGGTGCTGGTCTTGCCGGTACCGCGTGGACCACAGAAAAGGTAGGCATGAGAAACATGGTTGCTACTCAGGGCGTTTTGCAGCGTCTTGGTTGCCTGTTCCTGGCCGACCACCTCGGCCAGGGTCTGCGGACGCCACCGGCGATAAAAAACCTGGGAAGCCATTTTATTTATTATAACCTATCTATGGTGGCGTTTCTAGGCGGCCGGTGTCCGCCGCGAAGGCAGGTTTTGGGTATTCAGGACCGGTGATTCAACGCTAGGCCGATACGCTGTGGTAAATAAAAATAAAAGCCAGCTTTACCACATTGGATTTGCAATCTTCCCGTTGTAAAGCTGGCTCGCCGGACTAAATTGCTTCAGGAGAGGAGGGAGGGTATATCTTTGGAGGCATCTTCAATGGCTCTCAGTTTGACTTCGGTTTCTTCCTGCCGCTTCTTGAATTCGGGGATAAGCTGCGTGGACTGGCTATAGTAACTCCTTACCTTTTCCACATCACTCAGCTCGGACAGGATTACCGTAACATCGAGCACGCCTCTCTCCCGCGGATAATCTCCGTTTCTGATAAGAGCCTCCGGAGCGATGTCCTTCATGTAATCGCCGAGGGCCTTGATCATGTCCATGTTCATCTCCTTACCTGGTGCAGAGATGAGGTACAGGGCTCGCTTGGAGTCCACGGGATTACACTTGAGTGATAGCTCGCTTATAGCCTCGTCCATGGCTTGGACGGCTTTGAGGGTTTCATCGCCTTTGGCCCTGAAATCGCGCCTTGATTCTCGGCGGAACCTTATCAGAGGGATATCAGACTTGCCGTATCCGATTATCGTCCAGCCAGTCAGAGTCTGAATGATATCACCGGCGTCAAGCACCTTTGAGGCGATGTACTTGGCTTTCTTCTCCTCGCCGGCGCAGAGCATGTTGTAAAAAGGCTCCGCAATCATGGCATTGATTTTGGAGATATTGCCTTTTATGGAAGAGTCCTTGCGGACAAATCTCTGGTTGTCTACCAGAAATACGGCATCAGCCACGGAGTACGAGGATTTGAGGCAGGTAGCGGTATTGTAAATGGTCCTGTCCTCGGTGGTTTCCTCATGCTCAAAGGGCAAGATAATGAGGTTGTAAATGGGCTTATCAGCATAGCGCTCTTTTATGTGCTGTGTTACCACTGAGATCGCTCCGGAGCCGGTGCCACCGGCGGCACTGGCAATAAACAGGAATGCATCCGTCTCGAAGAACCGTTTCGTGGTTCTTATCGCATCAATGACCTTGTCGCCATCCTCTCGGGCGATTTCAGCACCGAGTTCATTTATTTTGCCCACACCGTGGCCACCGGTCTTGCGACTACCAATAAGGATTCTGTGCTGGTAGTCCTTTTGAATTGTTGTCAGCCCACTCAGGTCAGCTGCATCAGCGTTGACTGCATAGCAGCCGGTAACTATCTCAATGCCACGCGAGCTTTTTGCCTTTTTGTTCAACCGGGCGAACTCATCCGCAACTCGACCACCGCACTGTCCGAAACCTACAACGACTAGTTTCATAGCTCACCTCTAAATATATTTGTAGATTTTAGTTATTTTAAGCATACTTATAGTACAATGTCAATTAATTGCTCTCCAAACGCCTTATATATTTCTGGTAATAAGGTACCTGGCCATAATGTCATGGTTGACAAAAAAGAAGGTGAATTGGACGTGAGAAAGGGCTTTTTTATCAAGAAGGCTTACATATTTACAAAAAAACATTGAAAAAAGAGAATACCTATATTAGAATTGGGTAAAACAATCGGGCGTGGGATTAATGGCGAGAGAGGCACCACCAGACGAGATACTAGAGAGCGCTGGGCATGATATTGGCGCTTTTGAGAAGGCTGTCGACCGGGCGGAGCAGCTAAGTCGTGTGGCGATGGGGGCGGCAGAGGCGACTACCAAAGTTGCCCAGAAAGCGATTAGACGTGCGGAACAGATCAACTTGGAGGCGAAAGAGGCCGTTGAGGCATCTGCCAGGGCAGCTGAGGGGGCGATACAGCGCGCGGAAGAGATAGGCCGTGAGGTCAGGGAAAGTGCCGAAGCTGCTATCAAGGCATCTGAAGAGGCGATAAAACGAGCTGAGGAAACTGCCCGTACCCCGAAAGAGGCAGCCAAGGCAATCACTAAGCGTTTTCAGGAAGCCATCAACCGCGCGGAAGAGATAAGCAAGGAGGCTATGGAGGCAGCGGAGGCGGCATACGTTTCTTCGGAAGAGGGGTTGAATCGGGTCAGCGAAATAAGCAGCGAAGCCAAAGAAGTCGCTACGTCTGCAGCCAGGGCAGCCAAAGAAGAAATTGATAAAGCGGAAGAAGCGGGTCGGATTGCCAAGGAAGCGGCCGGGGAATCCATCAGGGCAGCTAAGGAGGCTAACAACAGGGCAGATAAAGCCAGTCGTGATGCCAGAGAAGCCGCCGAGGCATCGATAAAGGAAGCCAGAGATACTGCCACCAGGGCAGAAAGAGCCAGCCGGGCGACAAGGGAAACGGCTGAGACGGCATCGAAAGCAGCTCATGAAGTAGCCCTCAGGGCAGAGAAAATAAGCACCGATGCCAAAGGGCTCGCCGAGACGTCATTGAGAGCTTCGCAAGAAGCAATCATCCGTACTGAGGCAATAAGCAAAGATATGAAGCTGGCAGCAGATAATTCCGGCCGGGCTTCACAGGAAGCAATAGCCAGGGCCGAGGTAATAAACAAGGAAACCAAGGCCTCAATAGAGGCGGCTACCAGGGCTACCAGAGTGGCTGTTGACGCTGCCACCGTCGCTTCCAGGGGAGCGGCTGAAGCATCATCCAGGGAGTCTCGGGAAGCAACCAGTCGGGTGGAAGAAATCAGAAATGAGATAAAAACAGCGCATGACGAACTGGTTAAAACTTTTCAGGAAGCGCTTGGCCGTGTTGAGGTGATGAGCAGAGAAACATTAGAGAAGACCGGAGAAGCGGTCAGTACCACGCAGGCGAAGGCTGAGATATCAGCCAGAGCTTCAGAAGAGGCGATTAGCCAGATAGAACAGGTTAGTCAGGAAGCCAGGGATACCGCCGACGTTTCGGCTAATGCAAGCCGGGAGGCGGCTGAGGCGGCGATTAAAGCGGCTCAGGAGGCTTCTGAGGCATCAACCAGTACGTCGCAGGAGGCGATAAGTCGGGCTGAGGAAATCGGACAGGAGGCCAGAGAGGCCAACGAAGCGGCTGCGCAAGCGGCTCAGGAAGCGATTGATGAAGCAATGCGCATTGCCCAAGAGGCGGCGGAGGTGGCGACCAAAGCCTCTCAGGAAGCGATAAGCCGGGCGGAGGCAATTGGCAAGGAAACCAAAGATACGGCTGATGAATCAGTGAAAGCGGTCAAGGAAGCTACCAG
>CAYZOI010000109.1:0-3617 GCA_964480145.1 uncultured Dehalococcoidaceae bacterium
AATCGCGCTTATCGTCCTCATCATGAGGACCAGGCGCCCGGTCTAAGGCACGGTAACGGTCTTATTCCGTAACTCCGAGAGCCCCCCGCAACGGGGGGCTCTCTTTTTATCCAGAGTTATTGACTTTGCTCTGGAGTAAAATTCGCCACATGGTAAAGGCTAAGCTGCTGTTATCACTGGCCGTTCTTTTATCCATACCGGTATTTGGCCTAACGCCAACCACCGCTGCCTCAGCCGATGAAGTGAAATGGAGCCGGGCGGACATTCCGGCCGAAGGTACCGCCGGCGACTGGTTGCTGGCCAACGGTTCTGATGTTCAGCACCTGACCCTGTCCGCCAGCGGCACCCTCTATGCCTACGTAGAGGGGCTCGACTACACTCTTTATCAGTCCACAGACGGTGGCTACAGATGGTCATACATCGGTGATGTGCAGGACAGCCTGGTGGACATCGCCATCTCGGCACAGGATGAGAAAACCATTTATTACGCCACTGTGGCCAACGTTTATCGTTCCACCGACGGTGGGAAGGAATTTGACCAGTTCGGGGCAAATCCGGGCGGGGCGGGGAGCGGTAATATAGAAATCACCGATATCGCGGTTACCCATATCAGCGGCAGCAACATTGTCGCCGTCGCTACCAGAGACACGGACAACTCTGAATTCGGAGGCGTTTATCTCCTCGATGAGGAGCCGGTTATCACCGGCTGGGCCGATAGCAATATCGGCAGCTATGACGTTTATGCCCTGGCTTTCTCGCCGCTATATGCGGCTGACCAGCAGCTGGTGGCTGTGGTTACCGATGAGACTGATACCTCTGTCAGGTTTAAACTCGGTGATACCGCTTGGGGCGCAATCTTTGGCGACGCGAGGCTTGATAGAGACAACTCGGGAACACCCACGTCCGTGGTCGCCGGCAACTCAGCCGCCATTGCCTTCCCCGATAACTACGAAGGCACATCTCCGGATGCCACCTTGTTCATCGCCATTGATACCGGTACCGGTGACGGCGACGTCTACAAGATTGTAACCGCGGAGGCGCCGGAAAGTTCCAGTGCCACTGACCTCGATGCCGGCTCGGCTTACAATATGAGCAATATCGACATTACCGGCCTGGCCGCTGCCGGTGCTGATGATACCACATACCTGCTGGCCGGAGCCGCCAGCAGCGCTCGGACCTGCTTTAGTGAAGATAGCGGGAGCGACTGGGCCAAAAGCCGAGAAGGGCCTACCGGCGGCTCCAAGACCTGTGTCCTCATGAACGCCGACTTCCACAGCAATTACCTGACCTATGCCGCAACCAGCGGCAGTGACAGCGCTTTCTCGCTGAGCGAGGACGGCGGAACCGTCTGGAATCAGACCGGTTTGATTGATAACTATATTACCGACATCACCTCTTTCGCCCCTTCCCCTGACTATAATGAGGATACCACGCTTTTTATGCTGACCTTCGGCGCCAACTACTGCTTCTGGCGAAGCACCGATGACGGGCAGAAATGGGAACGGTTATACTCCAGCAGCCCGGCTGATGTTGATACCATTGACCTGGTTGAACTCTCTCCGCAGTACGGAAATGGCAGCCAGGTCATCTTCCTGGCCGGTAACAGTAACGGGCAGCCGGTGCTCTGGAAATCAGTTGATCACGGACAGCGTTACGCCAAATACCTCACCGCTGACCCCGATTCCAGCACCTCGCTGCCGGTTCACGCCTTGAATGCGGTTGATGATGCTACCTTGTTCATTGGCAGTTACGTCAGCGGCAACGCCTGTGTCTACCGCACGACAGATGGCGGCTACACATACGAAAGCGGAGCCATCGCGGGCAACCAAACGATAAACTCCATGGTACTATCGCCCGACTTCGACCAGGATGGGACGGTACTCATTGGCAACAGCGACGGCTGGGTCTATCTTTCTAATCATAATGGAGAGGGATTTGAACCGCTGCCAACTGACGCTACATCGTCGCCGCTCAGCGGGTCAGTATCCGTAGCTTTTGACCCGGGCTTCAGCAGCAATCACTTTGTCTATGCCGCCAGCAACACCGCGGATAAAGGGGCCTACCGCTTCAAGGTCGGCTCCAGTGATGAATGGGAGCATATCGACAGCACACTGCCCAGTGGCGGGACGCTCAACCAGATAATGGTTACTTCCAGTGGTGTGCTGTACGCCAGCAACACACAGGCAGATGGCGGCATGGAACGCTGTCTGAATCCGACTTACTCATTAGGCCCTGCTTTTCAGACGGTTACTCGAGGGCTAAGCGATGGGGCCAAACTGTCCCGGCTATGGTGCCACGACAACCTGCTGTGGGCAGTCGATACCGACGAGACCCGACTGCTGACCTTTTATGATAGCCTTCCATTGCCGGTAACGCCAGTCTCCCCCGCTGATAACGACGGTGGCATCGGCACGCTGAACAATCACTCCGTTATTAATGTTCTCCTGGACTGGGAGGCGGAGAGCGGCGCGACCGAATATGAATGGCAGCTTGATTTTGATACCGATTTTTCCTCCGTCCCCACCGACTTTGAAGGTACAAAATCAGCGAGCTCGGTAAGGCTACCGAGCCTTGAACCGGCAACCACGTACTACTGGCGGGTGAGAGTCAAAGCGCCGGTCTTGAGCCCATGGTCATCGAAATGGTCGTTCCATACCTGTCTGGATACGGATTTTGTTACTATCGGACTGACGAGCCCTGAAGCCGGGGAAATGGGAGTGACCGTCAAGCCGCTATTCCAGTGGAGCGCAGTGCCCGGGGCAGTAGCCTATGAGCTGCTTGCATCAAGCGATACTCAATTCGCCAATTTGGTTATTAGCCGAACCGGTGATTTCTCCCTGCCCGCTACTGCCTGGCAGGGAAACCTGGACCTCGGTTACGGTACTACGTATTGCTGGAAGGTCCGAGCCATTAGCTCTGATACGAAAAGCGCCTGGAGTGCGGTTGGTTCATTCACCACCGAGTTGCCACAACCGTCCCTGGTACAACCATCCACTCCGCCAACGATAGTGATCCCCATACCCACCCCTTCGCCAGCAACGCCACCGGTACCCCCTACTCCACCGCAGCCATCGCCACCCTTACCATCATCACCTGCACTGGTTCAGGACGCACCCGATTGGGTAATCTACCTTATTGGCGCTCTGCTCCTCGCCATCATCCTGCTTATTGTCACCGTTTTAGTGCTGGCACTGGGCCCCAGGCGCAGTTAGTTATCCATACCGGTAGACAGTTTTTAATACCCGGCACCACCTTTGCCTGAACATGCAATATAGGATAGAATATATTACAAATTAACAGCTGCGAGGTCATATATGGCGAGATGCTCTAACTGTGGCCAAATAACAACCGGCAGCGGTGACTACTGTCAATACTGTCACTATCCAGTATTGGCGGGCAGTCGTGCCAGACAGCGACGGGCACAATTACTTGCCAGGAAACAGGCTGAGGAAGCGCAAAAAAGAGCAAAGGTAGAGGCGGAGCGTGAGGCCAAAGAAAAGGCAAAGCGCGATGCCGAAGAAGCGAAGAAAAAGCAGGAAGCGGAGAAGTTAGCTGAAGCAGGGGCGGAGCGTGAGGCTAAGGAGAAAGCCAAGCGTGAAGCTGAAGAGGCAAGAAAG
>CAYZOI010000110.1:0-3466 GCA_964480145.1 uncultured Dehalococcoidaceae bacterium
GGCCTCATAGTTTGAGAAGTCTACTGCACGACCACGCCGGTGCCGTAGGCCAGAATCTCAGCGGCGTTCTGCATCACCATGGAAGTGGTGAATCTCATCCCCACAATGGCGTTGGCGCCCTGTTTCTCAGCATCTTCGGTCATTCTTTTAATGGATTCCTCCCGTGCCTCTCCCATCATCTTGGTATATTCGGTTATCTCGCCACCGGCCAGGCCGCGAAGAGAGGCCATGATATCCCTGCCCAGGTGTCGCGCCCGTATGGTGCTGCCCCGCACCAGGCCGATGGTCCTGGTTATCTTTTTGCCTTCAATCTCTGCCGAGGTGGTGATTATCATCGCTCAACCTCCTTGAACTCATCGGTTTTTGCCTTTTTTATCCGGTCTTTAATCGCCAGGCCAAGCATAATCAATATGCCGGCGCCAATCGCCCCAACGGCTATCCTGACGACCAGCGGAATATCGCTTTCGGCGAAAAAGGCGCTGGCGGCCCAGCCAATCAGGGCCAGCATCCCCAGTGCCATTAAAACCAGGGCTATATTCTGCCACATAATATACCTCCGACAAAGCGCGCAAATGCGCAATTGCGCAAAACTTATTCTATTCCCGTCACCGTTTTCGCCGCCATACCGTCCCGGTAGAAGTATCCGTAAGGATAATGCCAGAATCTGCCAGTCTGTCCCGAATCATGTCGGCCTCTGCCCACTTTTTCTCTTTTCTCAGCTTCTCGCGCAGGTCAATCAGGTTTTGGATGGTGTCTCCGGTGTCGGTTGCCACTGGTGGCATGGGGAGGCCTAATGTCTGGTAGACTATGGCGCTGTTCTGCGCCAGCGCTCCGGTGTCCGGAGGCGCTTCTTCCCGCTCCTGAAAGGTAAATCCCAGCACCTCGCCCAGTTCTTTAAGAGCCCCACGGGCTTCGCCAGCCTCAATGCCTTCACTTTCATATTTGTTTATCTCTCTGGCCAGGTCGAAAAGCGCTGCCACCGCCTGGGCGGTGTTGAAGTCGTCATCCATCGCTTCGACAAATCTTTTTCGATATTGTTCCGCGTCTATTTTCTTGCCCGCCTTCCCGTCACTTATCGGGTTGTTCGCCGTCTGCCGCAGTCGCGCTGCCCCTTTTTCCGCCGCCGCAAGTATCTCCTCGGAATAGGTGAGCGGACTGCGGTAGTGGGAGCTGAGGACGAAAACACGGATGGCATCGGGGCTGTAATTCTCCAGAGCCTGCTTGATGGTTATCAGGTTGCCCAGCGACTTGCTCATCTTCTCCTCGCCCAGCTGCACCATGCCGTTGTGCAGCCAGTGCCTGACGAACGGCTTGACGCCGGTAAAGCTCTCCGACTGGGCGATTTCGTTCTCGTGGTGGGGAAAGACCAGGTCCTGACCGCCGCCGTGGATATCCAGGCTGTCCCCGAGATATTTTAACGACATGGCGCTGCACTCGATGTGCCATCCCGGCCTCCCTTTGCCCCACGGGCTGTCCCATGCCGGCTCGCCGGGCTTGGACGCTTTCCAGAGGACAAAGTCCATCGGGTCTTCCTTCTCCTCTCCCGACTCAACCCGTATTCCCGCTTTCATAGAGTCCAGGCTGCGGCGGGAAAGCTTGCCGTAGTCGGGCACGTTCCTGACGCGGAAATAAACGCTGCCCTCGGACTCGTAACCGTATCCTTTGTCAATCAACCCCTGCACGATTTCGATGATTTTTGGTATCTCATCGGTGGCGTAAGGGGTGATGTCAGGCTCCTCTATGTTGAGCGCCTTCATATCCTCGAAGTAGCGCCGGGTGAATTTCTCCGCCAGCTCCCGCTGCGGAATGCCCAGCTTGTTCGCCCGGTCGATAATCTTGTCGTCAATATCGGTCACGTTCTGTACGTACTTCACCTTGTGGCCGCGATACCGGAGGTAACGCCGGATGACGTCAAAAATGATATAGCTCATGGCGTGCCCCAGATGGGCGTCATCATAAGGCGTTACGCCGCAGACATACATCTTCACTTCATCGCCCTGGGGCTTAAAATCTTCTTTTTTCCCGGACAGGGTGTTGTAAACCTTCATTCATTTCTCCTTGAGCGCGGCTACAGCCAGTGCGGCGATTCCTTCTCCCCTGCCCGTAAAGCCAAGCCCGTCCGAGGTTGAAGCCTTGACGCTGACCCGTTCCATATCTATGCCGAGCGTCTGGCACAGCTTCTCTCGCATATCATTGATGTATTCGCTGAGCCTGGGTCGCTCGGCGATGACGGTGGCATCGAGGTTGTTCACCTGCCACCCTTTTTCTGCGAGTAATGCCTTTACCTTTGCCAGCAGCGTCAGGCTGGAGATATCTTTGTATTGAGGGTCGCCGGGCGGGAAATGACGGCCAATATCTCCCAGTGCCGCCGCGCCCAGCAGCGCATCCATGACGGCGTGCGTCAGGACATCTGCATCGCTCCAGCCGTTGAGGCCCAGTTCGAAAGGCACCTCAACACCACCGAGCACCAGCCGGCGCCCCGTAGACAGTGCGTGCACGTCATAGCCGATACCGACTCGCAGATTATCGCTCATATTTCCGCCAGAGAATTTCCGCCAGCGCCAGGTCGGCGGGCGTGGTTATCTTGATATTGTCATAGGAGCCCATATAGAGCTTAACTTTATGTCCCAGTCGCTCCACAAGAGACGCGTCATCGGTAACATCATCATTCACTTTTTCATAGGCCTCAGAAATCATTCTAAAGGAGAACACCTGCGGAGTCTGTATCGCCCATAGATTTTGACGTGATGGCGTCTCAAGCACGGTTCCGCCCTCGTCTGCGACCTTAATCGTGTCCGTTACCAGGACGGCGGCCGCGGCAGCTCCTGTCTCCTTTACCGCTTTCAGGCCTTCCTCGATAAGCTCCACCGTAACCAGCGGGCGAGCGCCGTCGTGGATGACAACTAGGTCACAGCCGGCAAGACGTTTCAAACCCTCGGCAACGGAGTCCTGACGTCGCCTGCCGCCGAGGCAGACGTCACTGACCTTGGGCCACTCTGGACCGGCGACCAGATGTCGGCACATCGTCTCTCTTTCCCCGCTCACCACCACCACAATCTGGTCAATTTTCGAGCTTTGCTGAAACGGACGGGTGGTACGCAGCAGAAGTGGCTCCCCGCCCAGTGAGGCGAACATTTTATCCACGTCGCCCATCCGCTCGCTTTTCCCTGCGGCCACGATAACGGCGCCGACCTTCTCTTTTTTCCTCTCCGCCATAGTCAATTTGAGTTTAGCATATTGTCTCTTGATTTAAAATGGTGCTACAATATCCCCTGGCAGGAGCATGGAAATGGCGATTGATAAATACGCCACCAGAAGGTATGACATAGAGGGTGAGGAAGCCATTGATGTCGAGGTTCTGGAGGCAATCCCTTTCCAGTACCCGGAATCGGCCACGGAAATCGTGTACGAGACCGATGAGTTCACCTTCGTCTGACCCTGGACCGGGCAGCCGGACTTCGCCCGG
>CAYZOI010000111.1:0-3438 GCA_964480145.1 uncultured Dehalococcoidaceae bacterium
CCGGCAGCCAGGCGGCGGGCTCTATGGAGTTCCTGGCCGATGGTTCCTGGACCAAGCGACTGCACGCCGGGTGGGCGGCTCACAGTGGAATAATCGCGGCCATGCTGGCAGAGCGGGGATTCACCGGGCCCGCCACGATAGTCGAGGGGAGATTCGGTTTTCTGCATTCGTATTCCGGCGGTGCTGTCCCTGACAAGGTGGTGGCGGATTTGGGGAAGCCTTTTGAAATCACGAGAACAAGTATCAAGCCCCATGCCTGCTGTCGCTATAAGCAGGGCCCGATAGACGGTATTCTGAATGTCATGAGGGAAAATAACCTGAAACCGGAAGAGGTAAAGCAGGTAACCTTGGGCATATTGAAATCGGGATTTCCCATAGTGGCTGAGCCTGAGGAATTGAAATACAATCCCAGGACGCTGGTTGACGCCCAGTTCAGCATGCCCTTTGGCGCCGCGGTGGCCATGATTTACGGCAAAGCCTCCTTGAGCGAATACACTCTGGAGAATATAGCGTCCGCCAGGGTAAAAGAGATGATGAGACGCGTTTCCTGCGTGGAAAACCCCGAACTGGAAAAAGTCTTTCCCAGGCAGTGGCCCGCCAGCGTGGAATTGGTGACTGAAGACGGACGAAAATTCTCGACCAGGGTTGATTATCCCAAGGGCGACCCGGAAAACCCGCTCACCTGGGAAGAACTTATCAGTAAGTTCGATGACCTGACATCAACTATTTACCCTGCGGAGAGAAGGCAAAAGTTAGTTGCGCAGGTGCGGGCCCTGGAACAGGAGCCAAGCATGAAAGGGTGCTGCCAGCTGGTTGCCGCCTAGAAGTTTGACGAGGCAAGGCAGCACTATCAGTGTCCTGAAGTGGCGCGCTCTTTCTCCGCAATAGAATCAGCCAGGGCCAGGAATTTTCTGGCCCTTTCCGCAACGGGGGCATCTACCATCTTGTCGTCAAGGGCGACTGACGCCCGGCCCTGCTCTACGGCGTCTTCAAAGGCCTGCACTACCTGGCGCGCCCGGGCGACCTCCTCGTCAGAAGGAGTGAAAACCTGATTCACCGGTCCAACCTGGTTGGGGTGGATTACCGCTTTGCCTTGGAAACCCAGCCGGGCAACTGCCCTCGTTTCCTTGATAAGTCCCTCCGTATCTCGCACGTCAGTATATACGGAGTCGATAGCCAGAACGTTGGCAGCGTGGCAGGCGACAGCCACCACCGTTCGGGGATAATAGACTTCAGAGCCTTCTTTGGTGCGATTTATGCCCATCTCCAGAGCAAAGTCTTCGCCGCCAAAGGCAGCGCCGATAATGCGAGGGGACGCACTGGTAACCTCATAGGCGTTTATGATGCCTTTTGGAGTCTCAAGGAGAGCCAGAATTGCTATTGAGCCTGTTTCAAGGCCTGACTTCTTCTCTGCGTCGTCGAGCAGGGTATCAGCCCTGCGTATATCGTCTTTCGACTCGCTCTTGGGCAGACAGATGCCCTTGAGTCCCTTGGTGGCGACCGCCTGTATGTCCGGCACAGCGTATTGGGTTGTCAGCGCGTTGATGCGCACGAAGATATCTTTCCCGGTTGAAGCAAGCCCATCTATTGAAGCGGCTGCCATTTTACGGGCAGAGTCCTTTTCCGCAGGAGGCACCGAGTCTTCAAGGTCGAGTATAATGGCATCAGCAGGTAGCTGGCGGGCTTTTTCGAGCCTTCTTTCCTGATTACCGGGCACAAACAAAAGCGTTCGCAGTATCAGCATTGGAACTCTCCTCACACCTTCAATAGCACTTCAGCCAGGTTTAATACTATATCACCTTCTTGAGCTTCAGCTCCTCCAGTTGCGCCAGTGAATAGCCGAGCAGGTCCTGGTAGACCACTTCATTCGCGGCTCCCATAGGTAATCCGGGGAATCTAATCTCACCCGGAGAGCCCGGCAATCTAATAGGTACATCAGGCATCCTGAGTGTCTTGCCCGTGACGGGGTCATTGACATTAAGAAGTGTCTTTCTCTCCTGCACATGGGGGTCTTCGGCAATGTCGCGCATGCTGGCGATGATGCCGGCGGTTATCCCGTGTTTCTCACAGGCTTCCAGAGCTTTCGGCAAAGTCATACCGGCAAACCAGCTGGCAATAACCCGGTTGAGTTCTTTCCGGCTCTCCTTTGTGACTCTAGCTTCATTGGTACTGAAACGGGGGTCAGTCTTATACTCAGGTTTGCCTATGGCGTCCATCAACCTTTCAAAAGGCACCTGCGCCGTGGCGGAAAGCGCCAGCCAGCAGGTGTCTTTTGTCTGGTAATTGTTGCGGGGTGCGGCACTGCTCATTTCACTGCCGAAAGGCTGAGGGATTTTCCCGCTCAGCCAGTATTCAAGGAAGGTAGCGCCAAGCAACCCGAGTAAAGGCTCGTAGAGTGACACGTCAATCTCCCGGCCACCGTATTCACCTCTCCTGGCGCTTCTCAGTGCCATCATGGTGGCAAAAGCAAGATGCAGCCCGGCAACCATATCCGCCAGGGGGAACGGCGGGCTCAACGGTGGGCCATCAGGTTGGGCATTCAGAAAAGTGAGGCCGCTGAATCCCTCCGCCAGGGTGCCAAAGCCCGGCCTGGAAGAATACGGCCCCGTCTGTCCATAACCCGAAATTCGACCGATGACCAGCCCTTTGTTAAGCTCGAAAAGTCGCTCGCCGGGGAACCCCAGCCGGGCAAGAACTCCGGGGCGAAAATTCTCCAGGAGAACGTCGGTCTTCTTGACCAGTCCTGCAAAAATCTCGGCACCTTCCGGCGTCCTTAAATTCAGGGTTATCGGCAGCTTATTACGGCTGACAACCGACCACCAGGGCTGGAGGCCACCTTCAAGTACCCCCCATGCCCGGATGGCATCGGGCGAATCAGGGTTCTCGATTTTGATAACCTCGGCTCCGAAGTCCCCGAGGAGGGTTGCGGTAAAAGGAGCCGCTATCACGGTACCCATGTCAATTACGCGAATGTCCTTAAGAGGCAGTTCGCTGCTTTCCCCATAAGCTCGCTGGCGCCGGATAAAATCACTCAACTCTTTATCTGAACTCATCACCTGTTCCTCTTAAGCTATTTCATTACGATAATTTCTATGAGCTTCTCAGGCAGACCGGGGATGCGTGAAGAAGCAAAACACAGCGCTTGCTGATTGCCATTATAATGATTTCTCGTGGGCGCCGTCAAAAATGCTGTGGGGTTAATTTAGAGAAACGCGGGAAGTCGAGTGATGTGATGTCAGGTTTTCTGCATTTGGGTGTTATTGTTTGTTGATATCGCTTAATAAGCCTATCCACCGGCGAAGCTATAACATGCCTTTTAAACACATCCTCAAATCTCATTGACCTGTTGCAACTGATTTCCTTACCTGTGATTTGGTATAATATGACCTGCTCCCCAAAAACTGTACCACCCGAAGTGAGACTTTTATGGGATAATCA
>CAYZOI010000112.1:0-3432 GCA_964480145.1 uncultured Dehalococcoidaceae bacterium
CCCCCTTAATCCCCCTCTCCTACAAAGGAGAGGGGTAGGGTTTTGGAAAGTGTTTCTATTCTCCTGTTTAAAACGCTTTCTACACAACAATTATTTTCCAGATTTGGAAGCAACAGTGATATAATTGGGTAAAGCCGATACCAAAGCTACTATGGAAAAACTTGAGTCCGGAGCCGAGAAATTAGGGTTACATCTTACCCGCCAACAATATGAGCAGTTTCAGGTCTACTATCAGGAGCTCATCGACTGGAACCGCCGCATGAACCTGACGGCGATTACCGATTACGATGAGGTACAGGTCAAGCACTTCCTTGATTCACTTACTGTGGTACTGGCACTGAAAAAGCCTTTACATAAAGGAATGAGACTCATTGACGTTGGCACGGGGGCAGGGATACCCGGAATTCCGCTTAAGATACTCCTGCCTGAAATCGAACTGGTGCTCCTTGATGCCACGAAGAAGAAAGCGAACTTTCTGGAACATATAACCCAGAGGCTGAAGTTGAAGGGGGTGGAAATTGTAGTCGGGCGGGCGGAAGAAATTGCCCACAGGCCGGAATACCGGCAGCGATTTGATGTGGTATTGTCCCGGGCGGTGGCGGAGCTATCGGCACTGGTGGAACTGACCCTGCCGTTCTGCGCCGTCGGTGGACGGTTCATCGCGCAGAAAAAGGGAAGTATACAGGCAGAGGTGCAGTCGGCAAAACAAGCGATTTCACTTCTGAGTGGAGAGCTGGCGGATGTGAAAAGGATTGAACTATCCGAATTTAGCGATAAACGGTGGCTGGTGGTCATTGACAAGGTCAGGGAGACTCCTGCGCAGTACCCCCGCCGCCCCGGGATACCGGCGAAAAGACCCCTGGAGTAGCCAATTATGGTTGCTAAACACTTGGCACAGTAGTAGAATATCAATGCAAAAAGAGTTAAATTCTCGGCAAAGCGAGGTGATGGGTATGGAAACGGGAACGTGGAAGGTTAAAAGCGGACTGGCTCAGATGCTCAAGGGCGGCGTCATCATGGATGTCGTGACCGCGGAGCATGCCAAGATTGCCGAGGAGGCTGGTGCCTGCGCGGTAATGGCGCTGGAGAGGGTGCCGTCGGATATTCGCGCCGCCGGTGGCGTGGCCAGGATGGCCGACCCGACTATCATTGAAGCCATTATGAAGACGGTTTCCATACCGGTGATGGCTAAATGCCGGATAGGGCACTTCGTTGAAGCGCAGGCGCTGGAGGCGCTTGGTGTGGACTATATAGACGAGTCGGAAGTGCTCACCCCGGCTGACGAGGCTCACCATGTCTGGAAACATGATTTTAAGGTCCCGTTTGTCTGCGGCTGCCGCAACTTGGGCGAAGCTCTGCGCCGCATTGGTGAGGGGGCAGCGATGATACGGACCAAGGGCGAGGCTGGCACCGGCAACGTTGTTGAAGCAGTCAGGCACATGCGCGCGGTGATGGATAGCATCCGCGAGCTGGTCAATACCCCGCAGGAAGAGTTGATGGCCAAAGCCAAGGAAATGGGGGCTCCGTTTGAACTGGTCGCTGAATTGCATAAAACTGGGAAACTGCCGGTGGTTAACTTTGCCGCCGGTGGCGTGGCTACTCCGGCAGATGCGGCGCTGATGATGCAGCTTGGTGCGGACGGCGTCTTCGTCGGCTCCGGAGTTTTCAAGTCAACCGACCCTTCAGCAATGGCACAGGCGATTGTCAAAGCCACCACGCACTATAATGACCCGAAAATCGTGGCCGAGGTCTCCAAAAATCTGGGCGAGGCGATGCCTGGACTGGATATAAAGCAAATTCCATCAGATGAGTTGCTGGCGTCGAGGGGATGGTAATATGAAGATTGGCGTCCTTGCCTCGCAAGGAGCCTTCATCGAACACATCGAAAAACTGCGCCAACTGGGAGTTGAAGCTATGCCCGTCCGTTTGCCCGAAGAGCTTGAGGGTCTGGACGGGCTCATTATTCCCGGTGGGGAGAGTACGTCCATCGGGCGGCTGATGCGGGATTACAAACTCACCCGGGCGATTCGGGACCGGGTAAAACATGGAATGTCCGTGTTCGGTACCTGTGCCGGCATGATACTAATGGCCGGGAAAGGCGACGACCCGGCCTTTGAGCCGCTGGGGCTGATGGATATCGCCGTCAGGCGCAATGCCTTCGGACGGCAGCTGGAGAGCTTTGAGACGGAATTAAACGTGCCGGTACTGGGCGAAAGACCCTTCCCCGGCGTTTTCATCCGCGCCCCGCTGGTGGAACAGGTTAACGGGACTGTGGAAGTGCTGGCGCGGCTGGCCGATGGTACCATCGTGGCAGCAAGAGATGGTAAAATGCTGGCATTGGCCTTTCATCCCGAGCTGACGGATGACTTGAGGTTTCATCAGTATTTTCTGGAGATAGTGTCCGGACGGGAATAAGCGGTTATGGGAGGGGGTAGTTGCAGAAGGTAATTACTGACGACCTTGATGCATTGCTGGATATCCTGCCGCCTGACATACGGCAGATACTCTGTGAGCAGAAAGACCTCAGCGAACTGCTGGAAGTGGTGCTGGACCTGGGGCGTCCTCCTGAAGCTCGCTTTCCAAGTCGTGAACTGACACTCAATCAAAAGGAAATTGATGAGGCGGATATCGATTACGTGGTTTCGCGCATCGGCAGCTTCGGCGACGACAACCGCGCCGGCATTGAGCGGACGCTGCACCGCATTTCCGCCATAAGAAATCGCAAGGAGCGCATCGTCGGGCTGACCTGCCGCGTGGGCCGTGCCGTTTTCGGCACGATTAAGATAATTGAAGACCTGGTGGAGTCGGGTAAGAGCGTCATGCTGCTGGGCCGCCCCGGTGTGGGCAAGACGACCATGCTGCGGGAAGTTGCCCGGGTGCTGGCCGACGATATTAACAAGCGGGTTATCATTGTCGATACGTCCAATGAGATTGCCGGCGATGGTGATATCCCCCACCCGGCCATCGGCCATGCGCGCCGGATGCAGGTGAAGACGCCGGCCATGCAGCACGCGGTGATGATAGAAGCGGTGGAGAACCACATGCCCGAGGTTATCGTCATTGACGAGATTGGCACCGAGCTCGAAGCGCAGGCGGCGCGAACCATCGCCGAGCGCGGCGTTCAGCTGGTTGGTACCGCCCACGGCAATACCCTGGAAAACCTGATGCTGAACCCCACCCTTGCCGACCTTATCGGCGGCATACAATCGGTCACCCTGGGAGACGAGGAAGCACGGCGGAGAGGTACCCAGAAGTCGATACTGGAGCGGATGTCCCCACCCACCTTTGACATTGTGGTTGAGATTCAGGAGCGGGACCGCGTGGCTATTCACCCGGACGTCACCGAGGCGGTTGACGCCGTTCTGCGGAGCCAGTCCGTTGACACCGAGATAAGATGGCTGGATGAAAGCGGTGAGGTAAAGGTGGAAAAAC
>CAYZOI010000113.1:0-3385 GCA_964480145.1 uncultured Dehalococcoidaceae bacterium
TTGCCACCTGTCCTTTTTTTATCAGTTCCAGAGTGTCCGGCTGCATCCTGACCAGGCCCCTGGCGACTGCCTGCCGGTGGGTATCCGGCTTTTCGGTGACATCAACCATCCTGGGGCGACCCGATTCGTCCACGTGTGTCAGTTTTTTCATAATTACCCTCCCACCTGGGAGAACGGGCGGTCCTGCGGCACGTAGCCCTGGGCAAGTTTGTGCTGCCGCGGCTTGCTGTCCACCGCCCTTTTTATCAGTTTTTTCAGTTCTTCGGCCGATATTCCCTGTCGCAATGGCTGGCGCAGGTCAACTTCCCGTTCACTCAGCAGGCAGGGTCGGAGCTTGCCATCCGCGGTGAGGCGGAGGCGGTTGCAGTGAAAGCAGAAATGCTGGCTGACCGGGGTGATGAAGCCGATGGTACCTTTTGCCTGGGGCAGGCGGTAGTATTTTGCAGGCCCGTTGCCTTTGACGGTGCAGGGTTCGAGCTCACCAAGCACCGCCAGGCGTTCCTGCATCTCGTTGACCGGAACGAAAGACGAGTCGGCCAATTCCCGGTTGAAGGGCATGTGCTCGATGAAGCGAACGTGCCAGCCTTCTTCTATCGTCTTTCGGGCAAAGTCGAGCAACTCATCATCGTTGCTCCCAGCCATAACCACCGCATTGATTTTAATTGGGTTGAGCCCGGCGGCACCGGCGGCGTCTATGCCTTCCAGCACGCTATCTAGGTCGCCGCCGCGGGTGATGAGTTTGAATTTGTCCGGTTTGAGCGTGTCCAGGCTGATATTCACCCGGCGCAGGCCAGCTGTCTTCAGCTCGTCGGCGTATTGAGCCAGCAGGATACCGTTCGTGGTGAGGGCGATGTCGTCTATGGCGTCTATCTGTGCCAGCATCCGTATCAGGCGGGAAAGATCGATGCGTACCAGCGGTTCGCCGCCGGTAATCCTCACCTTTTTGATACCCAGTTCGGCCGCGGTCGCCGCAACCCGGTGTATCTCCTCATAGCTCAGGACGTCTTCGTGTGGGAGCAGGTTGATACCCTCGGCGGGCATGCAGTAGATACAGCGCAGGTTGCATCGGTCAGTGACCGAGATGCGCAGATAGTCAACGGGGCGCTGAAACGAGTCAGAGAGTCCAGTCATATAATGCTATGTCTCCCGTAAAGATAGGCTTTTATTAAAATACCATATTTTGCAGGACCTGTGCTGCCTTTCTGGCAGCTTGCCCGCGGTGGCTGATTTTATTTTTCTGCTCAAGGGTGAGCTCGGCCATGGTTTTATCCAGTTCCGGCAGATAAAAAATGGGGTCGTAACCGAAACCATGCTCACCGCGTGGCTCAAAGGTGATAAGGCCGGGACATTCGCCTGAGCATAACTCTACTTTACCGTCGGGCGTGGCCAGGGCGATTACGCAGCGGAAACGGGCCGTCCTGTTCTCCCGGGGCACGCCATCAAGTCGTTGTAAAAGGTATTCAATGCGCTCACTATCAGTTGCGTTTTCGCCGGCGTAACGGGCGGAAAGCCTCCCCGGTTCCCCGCCCAGGGCATCTACTTCCAGCCCGGAGTCATCGGCCAAGGTGAGCAACCGGCTTTCTCTGGCAGTGGCCGTCGCTTTTAGGCGGGCATTTTCCTCCAGGCTCTCGCCTGTTTCCTCAACCGCAATCGAGATACCCTGTTCCGCCAGGGTCACCAGTTCGTAATCAAGGTCGAGGAGCAGGCTTTGGTACTCCCGCACTTTGGCCTGATTATTGGTGCCGAGAAGAAGCTTGGGACGCAAGAATAACTCCAGTGAATTCCCAGCCCTTACCCGGTCAGGTCCTCGACCGACATTGCAGACATGGTCATCGTTTGCAGGGTGCCCCTTGAGCCGAGTTCAATTGCCACTTTGGATATGGCTTTATCGTCCGGCGCCTCCAGGATATTTATGAAGTCGTATTGTCCGAGCAGGGCGTATTGAGCCAGTATCTTGACTCCCATGGATTCGACTTCCTTGTTCACTTCCTGGAGTCTTTTGGGATTTGACTTGAGTGTCTTCCTCCCCTCGTCGGTCAGCGTGGTCAGCATTACATAAACAGCCATAATCTCACCCCCATGTCACAGTGTATTACTTAATCTTATCGCTGATGGTTAACCCAGTCAAGGGCAATGAACCGCTCCGTCTAACTAATCAGTATTCAATACCTTTACGCGCTTTCACTCCCTTGTCGTACGGGTGTTTTATTTTCGTCATCTCGGTAACGAGGTCGGCGCGTTCGATAACAGCGGCTTCGGCATAGCGGCCGGTCAAAATGAGCTCCACTTCCGACGGCTTTTCCTCAATTAGCTTTACCACGTCGCCAGGCGGTATGAGCTTGAAATAGACGGCGACGTTGACTTCGTCAAGCACCACCATGTCGTATTTGCCGCTCAGCATCGCTTCACGGGCCGTTTTCAGGGCCAGCTCCGCCTGCTTTATCTCCTCGGGGTCAATTTCTTTGTTACCGATAAGGCACCTGAGACCAAAGCTGGCTACTTCCACGCCGGGTAACCTGGGCAGGGAGCTGAACTCGCCATAGGGATATTTCCCTTTCATGAAGAAAACAATGAAGACCTTGAAGCCGTGACCGGTAGCCCGCAATACTGAACCCAGCGCGGCCGAGGTCTTGCCTTTGCCGTTGCCGGTGAAGACCTGAATCAACCTCTTGTCTGTTTTCCTGGCCAAATGCACCTCTGTGATGCCTGTGTTCTGACTCATTAAGAGGAGCGGCATCATTTTATTTTTTAATGGTGCCGAGGGTGGGACTCGAACCCACAAGGATTGCTCCAGCGGATTTTAAGTCCGCCGCGTCTGCCAATTCCGCCACCCCGGCCGTAGCTAAAATTTAGTTAATACTCAATATTATGTCTGTTATTGGCGTTAAAATGGCGTTATTTATTTTGAAACACCCCATTTTTACCCGCTGGTAATACCTCATCTAACAGCGCCATAGCATCTGATTGCATCCCCTCAATTATATGGCTGTAAACGTCCATTGTAAAGGCTACAGAGCTATGACCTAACGCCTCACTGATAACCTTAGGCTTGGCCCCACGCAACAACATTAGGCTGGCGAAGGTATGCCTTAAATCGTGGAAGCGGACATTCTCTAAACCCGCCCGTCTTACTATCCGTTGAAACTCATGGCTTAAGACTGAGGGGTCAAGCGGTTTACCTTCAGGACTGGAAAACATCAGGCTGTCAAGAGTAAGCGGTTGCCCTAGCTGCCAGTAAAGCGATTCCCTCTCCGCCCGGTATTCTCTCAAATAACAGGCCAGCTTGGGCGTCATGGCTACCCGGCGGCGGCTGTGAGACGTTTTAGGTTCAATAAAACGGCAAACTCCACCCCGCTTATAGAGAGCCTGGCTAACGGATATTCCG
>CAYZOI010000114.1:0-3344 GCA_964480145.1 uncultured Dehalococcoidaceae bacterium
TTGCCATCATAGCTCGGGCGAAGGGTTCGGGAGCTGTTACGAGTGGTGGAGCTGGGGGGATTCGAACCCCCGACCTTTTGACTGCCAGTCAAATGCTCTCCCAATTGAGCTACAGCCCCATATTTACGAATATAATTTAGCATAAAGCAGCCTCGTTGGCAACTTCAGTATGATGGTTGTTTTTGCCAGACAAATCAGCTACAATCACAAATGAAATTCGTTCTCTAAGTTAAGAGGGGAGGATAACGATGAAGAAAATCGTATCTCTGGCTGTGATTGTTCTTCTGATGTCGCTCGCGGTAATTTCGTGTGGGGAGAAAGCGCCGGAACCGGCACCCGAAGCCAAGCCAAAGTCCTATTCATCACCGCCGCCGATGACTATCGATACCGGCAAGCAGTATACGGCTACTATTGAGACGGAAAAGGGGAATATGGTGGCGGAACTGTTCGCCAGTGATGTACCGGTAACAGTGAACAACTTCGTCTTTCTGGCGCGGGAGGGCTTCTATGATGGCTCTACCTTTCACCGGGTAATACCGGGCTTTATGGCGCAGGGTGGTGACCCAACCGGTACCGGTATGGGTGGCGCCGGCTATAAATTTGATGACGAGTTTACCGGACACAAACACGAAACCGGGACGCTCTCCATGGCTAATTCCGGGCCGAATACCAACAGCGCCCAGTTCTTCATTACGCTTGCGCCGCAGCACGGACTTGACAACAAACATTCTGTTTTCGGCCAGCTGATTGAGGGGATGGATGTCCTTGAGAGCTTAACGCCTAGAGACCCGAGTCAGAACCCGCAGTTTACAGGCGAAAAAATACTGCGGATTACCATTGCAGAAAAGTGATTAGATTGGCGCCCCGAGCATTCTGAGCAGGCCGCGCAGCCCCCAGTAACCCGCATAGGCTACGGTCATGCCTTTGATTATCTTGCCACCACAGGTGATGAGGAGATATCTCTTGGCGCCGAAGCGCAATGCCCCGGCGGCCAGAGCTGCGGGGTAAAAGAAGGGATTTAGTACCGCCGCCAGCACGAAGAGGATAAGCCAGCCCCTTCGCTCCATTAGGTGCATCAGCTTCTCGTAGGAGGATTGAAGCCTGCCGTGCGTGTGGTTGTAGAGCGCCGACCCTCCTCCGTAGCCGGTCATGTATATGGTCAGCGCGCCGACAGTCTCCCCCAGACCATTAGCAATTCCGACCAGCCAGGTGTATTCCATCACCCTGCCCATGGCAAAGACGACCGCCAGCATTGGTACCGGTACGATAATCGTGGCCCCGCCGAGAATACTGATCAGGAATGCGCCTACGTACCCATATGCGCCAAGGTCATGCACCCATTGCCAATAATAAACGACAGCCGCCGCCATGAGCAGAGTTGCTGCGATACCGAAAATGCCCAGAGCATAAGCTGTCTTGGTGGAGATCTTCTTTTCCAGTTTCTGTTCGGCCATGTGCCATTATTCTACATTAACTTGCACCTTATGGCAATACTGGAAAGGGCATCGGGAGCGTAATTTTTCTCAGGCGGCTGCCTTGGCCGGAGCCTTGGCGACGAAGGTCAGGCCCTCGTCGCCAAGGTCAACTTTCACTGTGTCGCCCTCTTTGAATTCTCCCCTGAGCAGCCTGGTGGACAGGGGATTTTCCACATAGCGCTCAATAACCCGCCTTAAAGGCCTGGCACCGAAGACCGGGTCGTAGCCTTCCTTGGCCAGCCATGATTTCGCTTTTTTCGTGAGTTCGATGTCCAGCTTTCGCTCCGCCAGGCGCTTCTGCAGGTCTCTGACCATCAGGTCGACAATGCTCCTCAATTGTTCCTCGGATAACTCGTGGAAGACGATTATTTCATCGAGGCGGTTGAGAAACTCGGGGCGGAAGGTCTTTTTCACCTCGGCCATGACCTTTTCTTTCATCGCCTCGTATCTCTCCTTTTCTGTCCTGGATTCGTCTTTGCGCGGGGTAAAGCCGAGTCCTGACTCGCGCTTGATAAGTTCGACGCCGGCGTTGCTGGTCATGATGATGACGCAGTTCTTGAAATCGACCGTCCGGCCGTGGCCATCGGTCAGGCGTCCGTCATCCAGAAGCTGAAGCAGGCTGTTGAAGACATCGGGATGCGCCTTCTCTATCTCGTCAAGAAGGATGACACGGTAAGGACGCCGCCGCACGGCCTCGGTAAGCTGGCCGCCTTCCTCGTAGCCGATATAGCCCGGAGGGGCGCCGATGAGTCGGGAAACCGTGTGACGCTCCTGGTACTCGGACATATCAAGGCGTACCATGGCGTTCTCATCGTCAAAGAGGAACCAGGCAAGGGTACGCACGAGCTCGGTCTTGCCGACGCCGGTCGGCCCCAGGAAGATAAAACTGCCGATGGGACGCTTCGGGTCCTTCAGTCCGGAACGGCTGCGGCGAATGGCTTCGGAGACGGCGGTGACTGCCTCCTCCTGGTTAATCAATCGTTCGTGGATTCTATCTTCCATGTGGAGCAGTTTCTCCGCTTCGCCCTCCAGCATCTGGGAAACGGGGATGCCGGTCCAGCTGGAGATTAGCTGGGCGATGTGTTCTTCGTTCACCGTCTCACTGATTTTTTCCTGCTTGAGCCACTCGCTCTTGGCCTGGTTATATTCCTGTTCAAGCTTGAGCCTTTCCGCCCTGAACTGGGCTGACTGCTCATAGTCCTGTCGTTGAGAGGCAGCTTCCTCTTCATTGGTCAGTTGTTTCAATTGCTGCTCAAGCGACCGTATTTCCGGGGTGGCGCTTTCCGTATCAATACGAATCTTGCTCGCTGCCTCATCAATAAGGTCAATCGCCTTGTCCGGTAAATGTCGGTCTGAAATATATCTCTGGCTGAGGCGGGCGGCGGCCTCCAGGGCTTCATCGGATATTTTTATTTTGTGGTGCGCTTCGTACCTGGGCCTCAGGCCTTTTAATATCTCCAGGGTGGCGTCAACCGTTGGCTCACCCAGGAATATCGGTTGCAGGCGCCGCTCCAGCGCCTTGTCTTTCTCAATGAACTTGCGGTACTCATCAATGGTGGTGGCACCAACGCACTGCAGTTCGCCGTGAGCCAGTGCCGGTTTCAGCATGTTGCTGGCGTCAATGGCACCCTCGGCGGCTCCGGCGCCAACCACGGTGTGAATCTCATCGATGAAAAGAATGACCTCGCCCTGGGCCTGGCGGACTTCATCCATAACTGCCTTGAGTCGCTCTTCGAATTCGCCGCGGAACTTGCTGCCCGCCACAAGGGCACCCATGTCAAGCGCGACCACGCGTCGCCCTTTGAGAGAATCGGGAACATCATCGGCGGCGATTTTCTGGGCCAGTCCCTCGGCGATGGCGGTCTTGCC
>CAYZOI010000115.1:0-3297 GCA_964480145.1 uncultured Dehalococcoidaceae bacterium
CCTGCCTGACGGCAGGGCGGGCAGACCTCGAACTCGACTCGAGTTAGAAAAGCAGAGGTCAGTCTCAGTAATGAGAGACCAAGTCCGGCGGTGATAGCCGGAAGTGAGCCGGGCTCGAGACAAAAAGCAAATGGGAGGGGGCGCTGAAAAGTGCCCCCTCGTTTTTACGCGAAAAATCACCCGCAGAAATGCGGCTTTTTTTGTACACTTGACACCGTATCTTCACGAAACCTACAATTACTGCGGCTAGTCGCCTGCTGGTAAGAGGGTTTGCTATGAGCAGAAACGTGAAAGTGGTACCGGCCATTCTTACTGATGACCCATCCGCCCTTGAGAAGATGGCCCGTCAGGCAGAAACCTTCACCGACTTTGTCCAGATTGACATTATGGATGGCCGCTTCGTACCATCGCGGAGCGTTACCCGGGAACAGCTCGTTGGCCTGCCCGACAAGCTGAAATGGGAAGCCCACCTGATGGTTACCACCCCTGAAGAATACGTTGCGGATTTCAAGCAGGCCGGCGCCAGCAAGATTATTTTTCACCACGAAGCCACCACCTCCCCCCACAAAGTTATTTCACGCAGCAGAGATCTTAAAATTGATATCGGGCTGGCTATCAACCCGGAGACGCCGGTATCCACCATCGCACCTCATATCAACCAGGTTGATAGCATTCTCCTTCTCACGGTAACGCCAGGTTTCTACGGCAGCAAATTTCTCCCGGAAGTGATGGACAAGGTAGCCGAGTTGAGAGCTATTCAATCCGGAATCGAAATCGGGGTTGACGGTGGGGTCAAGGAGAACAATATCAGGAAAATCGCCAGCGTCGGTGTTGATTATATCTGCGTGGGCAGCGCCGTTTTTCTGCAGCCAGACCCGGCGGAAAGCTATCGCCATTTGCAGTCGCTGGTTCAGGGATATTGATACTCCACCAGAGGTCTTACTTCTCTGGTTTTTTCACCGCATGCCCCCCGAACTGCTTTCGCAGTGCGGCCAGTAGCTTCGCCCCGAAGGGCTGCTCCTGACGAGAGCGGAACCTGGCCTGAAGCGACTGAACAATAACCGGTGCCGGCACTGCCAGCTCCACTGATTCCTGCGCTGCCCACCGCCCCTCACCGGAATCTTCCACATAGGCCTGAATGTTTTCCAGTTCCGCGTCCTCACCGAGAGCAGCGGCGACCAGGTCAAGCAACCAGGAACGCACTACGCTCCCGTCGCGCCATATCCCCGCGATTTTCTCCAGGTCCAGGTCAAATTCCCGCTTGGCCTGCATCAACTCAAAACCTTCCGCGTATGCTTCCATCAGGCCATATTCAACGCCATTATGAACCATCTTGACGAAGTGCCCGGCACCGGACGGTCCAACGTACCCATACCCCTTGCCCCGCGCCGGCGCCAGGGTCTGGAATATCGACTTCAACCTCTGAAAAGCCGTCACCTCCCCTCCAATCATCAGGCAGTATCCTTCTTCTAACCCCCAGATGCCGCCACTCGTGCCCACATCAAGGAAAACCAGGTTTCTTTCCGCCAGCATGGCAGCCCGCCTCATACTGTCTTTATAGTACGAGTTGCCGCCGTCTATCATGCAATCCCCGGCCGATAGATGAGTCGCCACCTCGATGATGGTTTTCTCTGTGGGTTCACCGGCCGGTACCATCAGCCAGACAGCACGAGGTGTTCCAAGCCTGGAGGTTAATTCCGCAATTGACGTGGTACCGACCGCCCCCTGCTCCACCAGCGCCTGCACTGCTTCCGGTACCGAGTCATAAACGATAACTCGATGTCCGCCCTTTAGAAGGCGGCGCGCCATGTTACCGCCCATCCGCCCCAGACCTATCATGCCCAGTTCCATCTCAGCCATCTTCTCCTTACCGGCTATGCCAGGTCGGACACTATTCTGGCGAAGGTCGCCGTGTCTCCGGAATCAAGATGAATTCTCACCACACGCCTGTTCAGCGCCAGCAGGGTCTGAAGGTCGCCAAGTGCCTGGGCATCTGCCAGTATATCAAACGTGTACGGCGCACCGGGGACAGGTATCTTATGCTCATGAGACATGGTTATCTGAAGGAAAAGACCCGTGTTAGGACCTCCCTTGTGCAGCTGTCCGGTGGAGTGCAGCAGACGAGGCCCGTAGCCGAAGGTGGTGGCGATACGGTGTTTCTCCATTACCTTACGGCGCAACTCGACGCACGTTTTTTCCAGTTCCGGCATCTGCTTCGTGAAAGCCATAATTGCCAGGTAATCGCCCTGCCTGGCTTCCGACATCAAGCCATCAAGCGATTCAGATATTTCCAGCGACGGCAGCCGGCCGGTATCCTGAAATTCCTGTAAGACACGACCCGTAGCGTCCTTGGCCGCCTGTACGTCGGGCTGGTCAAACGGATTTATGCCCGATATAGCGCCCGCCACCGCCGCAGCGAACTCCCAGCGGAATAACTCCGCGCCAATATCATGCTTGTCCTTCAAGTCCAGGGTAATCACGTCCTGTCCCGAAGACCGGATACGCTCCATGGCCTCATCCATATCATCGTTGTTGTCATCCATGAGCCGCAGATAGACAAAAAGCCGGTCCTCTCCATAGCTTTTGGGTGCCATAACCGGCTCACCCATGACCGGAATAATGCCGGTTCCATCTTTGCCCAGGCTCTCGGCAATAAGCTGTTCCAGCCATAGCCCGAAGCGGCCAACTGACGATGAAGTAACCAGCGTTAATTTATCTTTCCCCTGCCGGGCAAACGTGCCGATTAATGCGCCGAGCCAGGCGCCGGGGTTTTCCTGAACCGGAACACCGGCAGTGCACTGGCGCCTCATTTCCTCAGCCCGCCCGAGAAGGGTCTTTATGTCAATTCCTGTCAGCGTCGCCGGCACCAGTCCGAAATAGGATAGCACCGAGTAACGTCCACCCACATCCTCCGGGTTCAAAAAGGCACGGCGGAATCCGGCTTCCTCCGCAAGCCCGGCCAGTGATGATCCGGCGTCGGTGATAGCCACAAAGTTCCGCCCGGCACGCTCCTTTCCCACCGACTCTTCTACGAGTCCGCGGAAATACCTGTAGAAGGTGGTCGTCTCGATGGTACCGCCCGACTTTGATGAAACCAGGAATATCGTATGTGCCGGGTCGATGGCTTCCGTAACCGTGGCTACCCAGTCCGGTACGGTGGAATCAAGTATTCTGAAATCCGGAAAGCCCCTGCCACTGCCCAAAGTGTCGTGCAGCACTTCTGCGCCCAGGCTGGCGCCACCCATACCCAGCAGCACAACGTGCCGGTATCCGGCGCTGCGCACTTCCTCGGCAAAC
>CAYZOI010000116.1:0-3281 GCA_964480145.1 uncultured Dehalococcoidaceae bacterium
TACGTCGGCATAGATTTTCTGTAGCTGCCCGGTTATCTTGCCGATTTCCCCGTCACCTACCTGGCGATGGTCTATTTCCGCGACCGGGGTGACGTGCGCGGCCGTGCCGGTGAGGAAAACCTCGTCAGCAATAAAGAGCTCGGCACGGTTAATCGGCCTTTCCTGCGTCTCAATACCAAGTTCGTTTTTGGCCAGCGTGATTACGGAGTCGCGGGTAATCCCCGGCAGAATATTATTCCAGGTGGGCGGCGTGATCAACTTTTCGCCAATGACCAGGAAGATATTTTCACCGCTGCCCTGGGCAACATAACCTTCCGGCGTAAGCAGGATAGCCTCATCGAAACCTTTCTCCACCGCATCTGACTTGGCCAGTGCGTTGCCGGCATAATGGCCCATTATTTTCACCTGCGGGGGAATTGAATTATCGGTGGGGCACTGCCAGGCGGAAACAGTGCACCTGGCTTTATCAACGTCAATGTAACGTCCCCAGGGGATGATAAATATAGTGGTGTCATCTTCGATGTCGTGTACCCGAACGCCCAGAGCCTCGCTGCTCTTGTAGGCCAGCGGGCGCACGTAAATATCCTGCTCAAAAGCGCACTTCTGGGCCAGCTCCACCGTGATTCGGCACAGCTCATCGATGTTGTAAGGGGTCTTCATCCTCATTACCTTGCAGCCGTTAATCAGCCGCTGGTAGTGCTCTTTCTGGCGGAAAAGAAATATCTGCTTTTGCTGACTGTTCCAGTTACCCCGAATGCCTTCAAAGATGGCCGTTCCGTAATGTAGGGCGTGGGTCATGATATTTACGTTGGCTTCGGCAAGGGGAATAAATTGATTTTTAAAAAAGGCGTAGGATGGCATGGCGAGTCTCCTTTTCCAGAAAATAATTACCACCATTATAGCGGCTGAGAGTGGAGATTACAAGAGGGATTATCTTATCTACCTCACCCCCTTTGTCCCCCTCTCCTTCAAAAGAGAGGGGGAGGGATATGAGAAGAGGGGCTGCGTCCCTCTTAGACACCCGCGAAAGAAGCTGGATTTAGGATGATTTAGGTGTTAACATATATACTTGTAATCAAGTTAAGGGAGGTTGAAGATGCTGGAGCAGTTTTCCGGTGAGTTACTGGAGGCGATTTTCGATACATTGCCACTGGACGTGACATATGTTGATGAAAGCGATACCGTAAGGTATTACAGCAAGCACGACGAGAGGGTATTCCGGCGGACGCCGGCGGTCATCGGCCGCCAGGTGCAGAACTGCCACCCCAAAGACAGCCTGGGCAAAGTTGTTCAGGTGGTCGAGGAGTTGAAGTCCGGGAAGAGAAAATCTGCCGAGTTCTGGATTGACCTGAAAGGGCGCAAGGTCTACATCAGGTACTTTACCGTGTACGATAAAGAGGGGAAGTATCGCGGCATTCTTGAGGTAACACAGGACATTACCGATATTCAGAAAATAGAAGGGCAGAAGCGGCTGCTGGATATGACGTGATTAACCCTTCTCTCAGTTTTATCTTGACAAACCCGGCGTGTGGAGGCTGTAGCCCTCTTCACTTTCCGGGAAGATGTCTCTCAGTTGCAAGGTCCTTCCTGTCTGTATGGCGCTGAAGCCGTACTTTTTGCGGATTCGGTCGACCGCCGCGTTCAGCTGTTCCTGTCGTTGAACGGACGGGTCCAGCATATCCGACTGCTTTCCGGCCTCCACCAGATGTGACACGCCGATGCCGATAAGCCGGACCGCCTGTTTGCTGTGGGACAGTTCGTTTTTCAGCAGTTTCAGGCCGGTGTCAAATATGGCCTGGTCGGTATCGGCGGATTTAAGCAGCGTCTGCTGGCGGGTGGTGGTGGTGAAATCGGCGTATCTCAGCTTGAGCGTGATGCACCTAGCCAGTTTCTCCTTCTGGCGCAGTTCGCTGCCCACACGTTCACTCAGGTAGCGGAGCGTCGCCTGTACCGTGGCGGTGTCCCTGGTGTCCCGGTTGAAAGTGGTCTCCCGGCTGATTGATTTGGCGGCGGCGGGAGGCTCCACTTTACGATCGTCAATGCCGTTGGCATGGTCGTGTATGAGTTTACCGAATGCCCCAAAGTGGCTCTTCAGCGTCTCTGCGGGCAATGCCGCCAGCTGACCGATGGTACCAATGCCCAGTTTTTTCAGGACCTGCTCGCTTTTTTTGCCAATGCCGGGCAGCCTGTTCGCCGGTAATTGAACGAGGAAGGCGTTTTCTCCACCGGCGGGGACGTCCAGCAGTCCGTCCGGCTTGGATGCTTCCGAGGCAATCTTGGAGACCACCTTGCTGCTGGCGATGCCGATTGATACGCAGAGGCCCAGCTCGTCTTTGACGCGCTGTTTGAGCTTCTCCGCCATCTTTGATATGGAACCGTGGAGCGATTCGAAGCCGGTAACATCGAGGTAGGCTTCGTCGATGCCCAGCGGCTCCAGGAAAGGAGAGAAGTCAGCCAGTATCGCCATGAACTTTTGTGAGGCCTCGCGGTAAAGTTTGTAATTGCCCTCGATGAATATGGCCTGCGGGCAGAGTCGGCTGGCGGTAAGCAGCGGCATGGCGGAATGCACCCCGTAGGCGCGGGCTTCGTAGGAAGCGGCGGCAACTACTCCTCTCCTGTCGGGCTTGCCGCCGACGACCACCGGCTTGCCCTTCAGCTTTGGGTCGAGCACCTGCTCCACGGAGACGAAGAAAGCGTCAAGGTCAATGTGCATGATGCGGCGAGCCATCTTACCGGGCATCTCCGGATATTTCCGTCTCCTTTTTTAATTTCTCCAGTTCTTCCTCAAGCTCCTCGCGCTGCTGCCACAGGTGCAGTGACACCGAGTGGGCTGGCCAGCGGGCCAGTAAATCGACCAGCCTGGCTTCGAGTTCATTTATACGTTCGCTGGCCGTTTTTCTGAGCAGTGGTTCTTCTCTGGAGATAACGGCTTTTACCCGGCGCTCAAAGACGCTTCTCGGCAACAGCACACGGTGCTGGCACTGTGAACATTTTATTCCGATATCGGCGCCAACCCGGACTACCTGCCAATTATAGCTGCCGCAGGGGTGTTTTTTCTTCAAGCGGATGGTATCGCCGATTTTTATGTCCATGGCTCTGGTTCCGGGTAGGAGGCAAAATCAGGAGTTAGTTTCTTTGACGTGGCAGTTGATCTGGTTTTTCAGCTCGATGGCAGCCTGACGCGCCGCTTCAGCAAAATCTTTTCCATTTGAGGCATAAAGGACCTGCCTCGAGGAGTTGATAATTGCCTTCTCACCATGGCGGTCAACGCCATAGCGGAC
>CAYZOI010000117.1:0-2967 GCA_964480145.1 uncultured Dehalococcoidaceae bacterium
TCTGCTGATTATTTCCCCACGTGAAAAAATAGAAAGCATGCGGGAAATTGTGCTCCAACAGGAGATGACGACCGCAGAAATGGAGCAAATTGAGGGGGAGGTCGATAAGCTGGGTGTGTCTTCAATCGTGGTGGAACTCGGTGGATTCGGGGGGACTTACCCGGCATTCGTTACCAATGAGGCGAGCCTGCGTTTCACCGTTGATGCGGCGGCAGAAGAATGGCTGCACCAGTACCTGTTCTTCAGGCCCCTGGGGTTTCGCTACGCAATGGACGTGCTGGGGGTGAAGCGCGACTACGAGATTGCCACCATGAATGAAACCGTTGCCAGTATGGCCGGCAAGGAAATCGGCGACAGGGTAGTGAAAAGTTATTACCCGGATTTGAGCGCTGATAGCGAACAGGACAAAAAGTCAGGGTTTGATTTCGATAATGAGATGCGTGAGATAAGGAGAGCGGTGGATGAATACCTGGCTCAGGGTGAAGTGGAGCGGGCGGAGGAGTTCATGGAAGAAAAGCGACTGTACCTCGTGTCAAAAGGATACCATATCCGAAAGCTGAACCAGGCCTACTTTGCTTTTTATGGCGCCTATGCTGACCGGCCGACTTCTATCAGCCCAATCGGGGGCGAGATGAAGAGACTGAGGGACCAGAGCGCGTCATTGAAAGATTTTCTCATGACAGTATCATCCATGACCAGTCGGGAGGACTTGCTGGAAAGCCTGAAATAATATATTCTATGGTATACGGAAAGGCATGATGTTTGAACTTGTTCAAGAGGAAAATTCAGTATGCCGGAAACATTTTTCGTAAGCCGCTATAAAAGCCCGCTTGGAACCTACCTTATCGCCAGCTCTTCTCGTGGTGTCGTTTGTGTCAAGACTGAGTCCCGTATGACCGTATTGATGGCGCGATGGCGACGGAAAGGCATAAAAGCCAGGGATGCCAACGGTCAGAATGACGGTATAATGGCCGAGCTCGATGCTTACTTTGCCGGTGATTCGCGTGAGTTCAATATTCCTCTTGACCTTCGCGGCACCGAATTCCAGCGTCGGGTCTGGGAACTCCTCCTGCCTATACCGTATGGCGAAACCAGGTCATACGGCCAGATAGCCAATGCCCTGGGCCGACCCAAGGCCAGCCGCGCTGTGGGGCAGGCCATCGGCACCAATCCGGTGGCGATTATCGTGCCCTGTCATCGTGTTATCGGCGCCAGTGGCGGACTGGTTGGCTATGGCGGCGGGCTGCACCGAAAGCAGGCGCTTCTCGATCTGGAGACCGGGCACCTCGGCAAACGCTGACTTCCCCCGCAAGTTTAAAGCAAGGAAAACGTTATCTCTTCACCGGTGATGAACTCAAGCAGTGCCGGACGCTCCTCTTCCATATTAGCTTTGACCGCCCTCTGGAAGGCCGGTGCAATGTCCGCAGGCTTTTCCACCCTCTCGGCATAACCGCACATGGCACGTCCCATATCGGCATAGTTACCGCTGAGGTCTCGACAACCGTATAGCTCCTGTGAGACAGGCATGACATGCGTCTCAATCGCCATGGTAGAGTTATTCAGCACGACGGTGATAATCGGTATTTTGTTCCGCGCCGCGGTCTCAAAATCTGTTCCCACCATGCCGAAGGCAGCATCGCCCATGAAGTTGATAGCCACTTTATCTGGCTTGGCCAGCTTGGCACCCATGGCGAGGCCAAGGCCGGTGCCCAGTCCGTGTGACTTGCCCCAACCGAGATAGCTGCGGGGAGTGGTCGCCGGGTAAAATGGCACCAGCTGGTCGCGGGGGCTACCGGCGTCATGCGTGACGATGGCGTCTTTCGGGTCGATAGTGTGCATAAGCTCCCATATGACCCGATATGGGTTGAGGGGCACTTCATTCGAGGTGAGCTTGACCTGCCACTCCTTCATCCACTCTTCTTTTATCTTTTTGATTTCGTGTGCCACTTTGCCATCGTTTTTTTGCCCCTGCTTGCCCAGACGTTCTTTCATTGCCTCGATGAACTGCCGGAGCACCAGTTTGGCATCGCCGATGATAGGGTAGTCAGCAAAATAGTTTTTATTGACGTCATCGGCATCTGCAGTGGCGTGAATAATCGTCTTTCCCGCGGGTATCTTGGCCGACATGGAGTGGCGGGAAAAACTGCAGCCGATGCCGAAGATTACATCGCTCTGGTCTAGGAAATGGCGCACCGGTTTGGTCATAGCACGGGCACCTGTTCCCAGGGAAAGCGGGTGGTTTTCCGGAAAGACGCTCTTCGCCAGCAGCGTGGTCATCACCGGCGCCTGCATTAGCTCGGCAAGCTCTATGAGTTCTTCCCATGCTTCAGCATAAAGAACTCCCTGGCCAGCGTGGATAACCGGGCAGCGAGCCTCCACCAGTACCCGGGCGGCTTCATCGATATCATGCGGGTCGCCGGCGGAGCGGGATGTCTGGACCGGGTGATAATCGAAAGGCTCTATTTCCTGATTGGCGACATCCGCAGGTATTTCCAGCATTACCGGACCCGGCTTGCCCATGCGCACCATAGAGATGGCACGCCGCATGGCTTCCGGTACCTGTTCGGCCAGATTGACCTGCTCTATCCATTTTGTTACCCCTTCGTAGCTACGCATGGAGCTGAAGTAGGGTTTTATCCAGGAGCGGTCCCGGGGCTGGCCCAGCGGCAGCAGGAGTACCGGTACCGAATCGGAATAAGCCGTAGCCACTCCTGAAAAGGCATTTTCCGCTCCCGGCCCATACTGCATGGCAAAGACACCGAGACGTTTCCCGTTAGTGACGCGGCTGTACCCGTCAGCGATGCCCACGCCCACACGCTCCTGCCGGCAGACGACGGGGCGTACCCCGACTTGAGCGGAGGAATCAATGATGGCCGTGGTGGGGAAGCAGCTGAGAAACTCAGCCCCCTCACGTTTGAGAATCTCGGCGATGGCGTCAGTAACCTTCACGATAAACTACGTCCATAT
>CAYZOI010000118.1:0-2915 GCA_964480145.1 uncultured Dehalococcoidaceae bacterium
CCGCAGTGCCGAGTTAGGCTTTTTCGGAGTGGTTGTCCTGACCTGCGTGCATACCCCTCGCTTTTGCGGTGAGCCTTTACCCTCGACCATCCGGTTTTTCAGCGCATTGAAGGTAAAGCGCAGCGCCGGCGATTTGGTCTTCTTGGTGACCCGTTTCCGCCCTTTATGTATTAACTGGTTTATGGTTGGCAACTTAGCTTCTCCTGCTCTACAATTTTAATGGATGAGCCTTGGCTCATCCACAATTTTTAAACGACAGACTGAACCCCTTGGTTCAATCCATCAGCTAATGCTGAAGGCCAGATATCCAAGAGAAAAGTATATCACAGGTGCGGATTAATTGTCAATATCTACAACAGGCTCGGTTGAGCTTATGCTTCACCTAGCAGTCGGCGCATCCCCGCCCCATGCTTTTTGCACCACTGATAGAGGGTCATCAGGTCCCAGCCAATACAGAAGTGGCGGACACCCATATCGATGAACTCCTGGGCTTTTTCGAAATCATCAATCTCCACCCGTGGATGGACACCTTTTTTAAGCGCCAGCTCGATTATGTCCCTTTGCTTGCGTTGTATCTCGGCGCTGCTCATCTTGCCCGCCCGGCCCGTATTGACCGAGAAATCGCACGGGCCAAACTGAATCATGTCCAGTTCTTCTATTGAGAGCACCTCTTCCATCTGCTCTACGAGACTTGCCTTCTCCACCATGATGGCAACGACCGCTTCCCGGAGTGTTCTGACCCAGGTCTCGGTGCCAATATCGAGGACAAAGCCGCTGATACGCCGTATGACGCAACCCTGAAAGCCATTGTCTTCGGGTGTGGCGGCCCTGACCATGCGGATGCATTGCCTGACTTCGTCCGCCGAATGGCAGTCGGCAAACAGAATGTTGGGAATGCCGGCACCGAGCGAGCGGCTGGTAATGAACAGGCGTGGGTCCTGCTCCACCTTCATCATGGAGGACATATGGGGAAACAGGTCCACGGCGCGCGCGAAGTTATCAAGCTGGGGAAGGCTCCAGGTGGCGTACTGTCCGCTCAGCTCGATGTAATCAAATGAGCCGGAGTGCCCGATAACCTCTATAATCTCGGGTGACATGGTGATAACATGGGTACCAATGGTTGGCTTCCCGGCGTTCAGAAGCTCTCTCAATCGGTTCTTTCTCATTAAAATCTCCTTTCGTGCCGTATTATTAAAATTAAATAAAAAAGTGGTTCTTTTCAGGCTTGTGCCTTATCAAAAAGTTCGGCCGCCCGGTAGGAACTTCTGACCAGAGGTGACGAGGCCACCTCGGCGAACCCCATCTCCCGGCCGATGGCTTCATACTCGGCGAATTCTTCCGGAGGGACAAACCTGATCACCGGGTGATGTTGAGCGGAAGGCTGGAGATATTGCCCGATGGTCAGCAGGTCGCAATTCGCTTCTCTCAGGTCGCGCATCACCTCGAAGATTTCTTCCTGGCTTTCGCCCAGTCCTAGCATAAGTCCGGACTTGGTGGCGATTTCCGGGTCAAGTTTTTTTACCAGGTAGAGAAGCTCCAGCGAGCGGGCGTAGTCCGCTCCCGTTCTCACCTCGGGGTAGAGGCGGGGAACCGTTTCCACGTTGTGGTTGAAGACCTGTGGGCCGGATTCAACCACCATCCGGATAGCCTCCTCCGAACCGCGGAAGTCGGGGACGAGGACCTCAACCATGATATCGGCCGCATTTTTCCGGAGCCGGGCGACCGTTCGGGCAAACTGAGAAGCACCGCCACCGGGCAGGTCATCTCTGGTGACGGAAGTGATGACGACATAGCTCAGCCCGAGTTTTTGCACTGCCTCAAGCAGGTGTTCCGGCTCTGCTTCGTCAACGGGCCCGGGAAGGCCCTTCTTTACCGCGCAGAAAGTGCAACGCCGGGTACACACGTCTCCCAGGATGAGAAACGTGGCGGTGCCGGCCGTGAAGCACTTGCCGATGTTCGGGCATAGCGCGCTCTGGCAGATGGTGTGGAGGTTCAGCCCGTCCAGCAAGCCATGCATGGATGACATGACGCCGGGGTCAGTGAGCCTCTGTTTGAACCAGGGTGGCAGTCTTTCTCTCATCATAAGTTTCCACGATTGAGTCATCCGCGAATTTCAATTCAACCTCAAAGACCTCGGCGAAATGGGACAGCAAACGCCCGGTCACTTCACCTGTGGGTAGCTTATATCCGAGCAGGCGCGCCATTGAGGTTGCCGTTTTACTGGTGAAACCGCAGGGGTTTATCAGTGAAAAATGGTCGAGGTCAGTGTTTACATTCAGGGCGAAGCCATGCATGGTAATCCACCTGTGGATGCTGAGCCCGAGGGCGGCAACCTCTTCATCGTTCACCCAGACGCCGGCATGGCTGGGGTCACGCTCCGATTCAATGCCGTAGTCGGCCAGCGTCCTGATGAGCACTTCTTCCAGGTTGTGGACGTACCGGTGGGCATCGCGATTCCGCTCTCGCAGGTCGAGGATGGGGTAGCCGACAATCTGGCCGGGGCCGTGATAGGTAACGTCACCGCCACGGTCGGTTAAGATTAAAGACACGCCCGCGCTGGCCAACTCTGTCGGTGACACGAGGACGTTTTCCAGCTTGCCTGCCTTGCCCACGGTGATGGTGGGTGAGTGCTCCAGGAGAAGCAGCGTATCGACTATCTGGCCTTTCAATCTCTCCTGAAGCAGCTCTTTCTGCAGCTCATAGGCCTCGCGGTATTCAATCTGTCCCAGCCGGCGAACTACGCACTGCATACTTTGCTCCATGTATTCCCTACCTGTTCTTCGAGGGATAATGTATTGTCTCGCCGGTGACATCGAGGGCGGCTTCATGCATGGCCTCGGAGAGGGAGGGGTGAGCATGCAGGGAGGAGACCATGTCCGGCACCGTGGCTTCCATCATAATGGCGAGAGAGGCTT
>CAYZOI010000119.1:0-2865 GCA_964480145.1 uncultured Dehalococcoidaceae bacterium
CAGCCTTTCTTAAGAGTTTTCCTAACCGATGGGCATTCCTTTCGAGGCAATCCTACAAGCCCAATCCTGGCAGCATACGCATCGACCTGCACCAACAGCCCAAAATAATAAAGGAGAGCGGGTAGAATAGCGCAGACCATGACCACGGTGTAATCCACGCCGACAAATATAGCTATTAGAAAGGCTATTGTGCCCATCACCGGTGGCATTATGGTGCCACCGCTTGAGGCAGCGGCCTCTATGGCCCCAGCATAGTGGGGTGGATATCCCAGCTTCTTCATGGCCGGGATGGTAACGGCACCAGTAGTGACTATGTTAGCTATAGGATTACCGCTCAGGCTACCAAAGAACCCGCTGGCAACTACTGAGACTTTGGCCGGTCCGCCTCTAAAGTTACCCAGAAGACCTAGAGCCAGGTTGAGAAAGAACTCTCCGGCCCCTGTACCAAGCAGTAACCCACAGAAAACGAGGAAACCAATGAGCAGCGACCCCATTACCTGTCCCGGCATGCCAAGAATTCCCGCCTCGCTGAAAGCAAAGGTACCCACTACGTGAGGAAGAGTAAATTGTACTCCCTTAAACATCCCGGGCACATAGCCAGCCATTAACGGATAAGTAATGGCTATAACATTGATAACCGTATAAGGAATACCGCCTAGCCGTCTGCCACTCTCCAAAGCCAAGAGGCAGAAAATAAAGGCTAGAGCAAAGTCAAGAGTACTGGGGGGTGGAACCCAGCTTAGCAGTGATATGTTCCAAGCCCTTGACATCCAGTAGAGACAGATGCCAAGAGCTAAGGCAGCCATCAAGATGTCATACCACGGGAGTCTATTACTGTCTTTTTTACGCGCCGACAGCATTACGAAGACACCGCTGAAGAAAAGAGCGTAGAGGAGGTAATAATACTGGAAGGTGATGAAAACCCACCCTCGAACGACAAAACCAAAGGTAGTGAAAATAAAAACCCCCACCCCACAAATGATAAATGTAAGGTAGATAACCTTTACCACTAGGGGCAGGCTTTCATATCTGCCGACTTCCAGCTTGACGCCGCCGGTTGTTTTTCCCTCTACCTCGGCCGTTGCTTACCTCCTCAAAGGAATTATGTTGCCAGAGTCTATTAGTAAAATGACAGCACTACCATTCCTAAGCGGCGAGACTAATAGATATTAAACCGACATTTCCCATTTCAACTCGCGATGAGGTATCCTGACCCTCATCGCCCTTGTCAGCAATAATATATCCATGGCATCTAGTTGTCAACCACCCTCTCAGAGCCCTGCAGTAGCCCCTTCCACGTGCGAACCGTAAACCGCAACCCCCAAAATCCTCGTCTATCAGCGCTAATGAGGCTCTCCACCTGAAAAGAGAAGATACTACCCCCTATCTTCTTCATCTGACTACCTATATCTCCTCGGCTACACTTAGCCGGGTGACGGGCATAACCTGGTTATCCGCTCCAGAATGGCAGCAAACAGGTCTCTGGACACCGCCACCTCAGCCAACTGGAAGATAATCTGCCGGGCATGGCGCACAATCCGTCCCCCCATCTTGATCAGTTTCACTTGAAGACTGCGCAATGACCAGTCGTTGATTGCTTTCGGTAAGCATAGCCTGCGCAGGAAGTTACCCAGATTGTAGGCCAAGATGAAAAGCTGAAGTCGCACCTGATTAGCAACAAACCGGTGGCAGGAGAGCCTGGTCCAGTTCAGGGCATACTTACCCTCCTTAATCCACTGTTCTGCCGTCCCTCGCTTATTGTAGAAGTGCACCACACCCTCAGGTTTGGCGGAGAGGTTGGTCACGATAAAGCCTACTCGGGGGAATAGCTGTCCCTGGTGCCACTCTACTTTGGCCACCACCCGTCTGGGGTGGTCCCAGCTCTTTGCCTGATACTGGAAGTCGTGGTACCGGATGATAGGCTTCTTAGGTGGTCGCCCAGCCGGTCGCTTCAGTAGATGCTTGATATGCTCATGCAGTACCTCGTTGGCGGGAAGCCGGATAGCGTATCCAATGTCTCGTGGCTCCAGGCAGTCATATACCTCCGGCTTGGCAAAGGCAGCATCAGCTCTGAACAGCAGCCGCACCCCTGTCTTCCTGTATCGCTCCACAATTGGCTCCAGAACCTGCCGCCAACGCTCAGCGCTATGGACATTGCCCGGCCGTAGCATTGCTCCTTCGCAATCTCCAAATTCATTGAAAAGGAATAGTGGGTGATAGCACACCGTCTCGAAATGGCCGTTATAGGCGGCTCCTTCCTGCTCGCCATACACGGGGCTCTCTGAGCTGTCCATGTCCAGGATTATTCTCCGGTGCCGTGTTCGTGCCATGGCACGGTCTACCCACTGAGTATTCATTTGCCCCAATCCTCTCAAGTTATCCTCGGTAACAAGCACTTCGGTCTCAAACCGGCTCAGGGTATTGGTGCTGGCCGCCTGCTTCTCCATGGCCCGACGGCCAACCACCGCTTGCATAGCAGGATCCCTGGCCAGCCTTACCGCATCATTGGTGTCCTCGTATCCTGCCAGACGACTATACACTGACTGCCGTAACAGGGGCACCAACTCATGCTGCACATTCCTGCCACCGCGGGTCTCTTGCAGATGGATCGGTGCCATCTGCGTCAATTCCAGCACCTCATCCAGTTCTCGACAGGCCAGCAGCCCTGCGTCCGAGGTGATCCTGGCCCCGTGGAACTCCAGCCTAAGCCGCTTATCGAATTGGAGCTTCAGTACCTCCTTAGCCTTTTCACCCATTGGGTTCCTCCAATTAGCCCCGTCTAATGTGGCCAAACAAGGGGCTTTTGAAGCTATTTTACCATTAATGCCTGCCTATGTCCCCATTTTGATATGGGAAATGCAGGTT
>CAYZOI010000120.1:0-2628 GCA_964480145.1 uncultured Dehalococcoidaceae bacterium
GTCATCGCCGAGGCGGGCGCCCGCATCATGGGCCTGGACGACCCCACGCAGAAGATGAGCAAGAGCGAGGAGCAGCCGGGTCGCGCCATCAACCTGCTGGACTCTCCTGACGATATGCGGAATAAAATCATGCGGGCGACCACCGATTCGCTGCGGGAGATACGTTTTGACGAAGGTCGCCCCGGCGTCAATAACCTGCTCGTCATCTACGAGCAATTCACCGGGCAGGGCCGGAAAGAGATTGAGGCGCGGTTCGAAGGCAAGGGCTACGCGGACCTGAAACGTGAACTGGCCGAGGTGGTCGTTGAGGGTTTAAGCCCGATGCAGACGCGCTACCGCGAGCTGACCGCCGACCCGTCTCATATCGAACGGCTGCTGGCTGAAGGAGCAGACAAGGTCAGACCCATCGCCGAAAAGACCCTGGCCCTGGTAAAGGACAGGGTGGGGTTAGGCTAAACCCTCTACCCTTTGATGACACCGATTGGTCTGGTTCTGGCCACCCTTTTTGAGATACCGGCATTGTGGGCGACGCTCACCACCGAGGAAACGTCTTTATAGGCTTCCGGGGCTTCTTCGGCAAGCCCGGATAAACTGCCGGCACGCACCGTTATGCCGCGGGACTGCAGCGACTCAAGAACGTCTCTCCCGCTGCGATGCCTTTTAGCGGCGGAGCGGCTCTGCAACCTGCCGGCACCGTGGCAGGTGGAACCAAAGGTCTCCTTCATCGCCTGTTCTGTCCCCACCAGCACGTAAGAGAACCGCCCCATATCCCCGGGAATGAGCACCGGCTGCCCGATGTGCGCATATTTTGGGGGTACTTCAGGATTGCCAGCGGGGAAGGCCCGGGTGGCTCCCTTGCGGTGCACGCAGAGCTTCAACTTTCGGCCGTTGACCTGATGCTCCTCTATCTTGGCGATATTATGGGCGATATCATAGATGAGCTCCAGGCCGGCATCAGCCTCTTTTACTCCCAGCACTCGGCAGAACGCCTCCCTCACCCAGTGGGCGATGCACTGGCGGTTGGCCCAGGCGTAATTGGCAGCGCAGCGCATCGCGCCCAGGTATGCCTGACCTTCCGGAGAGTTGACCGGGCTGCAGGCAAGCTGGCGGTCGGGGAGGGCAATGCCGTACCTGGTCATTGCCCTGACCATCTCTTTAATGTAGTCATCAGCCACCTGGTGTCCCAGCCCGCGCGAGCCGCAGTGAACGTAGAGCATCACCTGACCAATCTCGTCGATGCCCATAGCCTTGGCAATATCCGGCTCGTAGATTTTATCGACCAGCGCCACTTCGAGGAAATGGTTGCCTGAGCCCAGCGTTCCCATCTGCGGCGTGCCGCGTTCCTTGGCTCTCCCGCTGACCTTTGACGGGTCCGCCCCGCCCATCTCGCCGTTTTCCTCGGTGTGCTCCAGGTCTTCCGGTCGGCCGTACCCGTGCTCCACCGCCCAGCGGGAGCCTTTCCTCAGCACCTCATTGATATCCCCGCCCTTCAGCCTGATTTTGCCTTTTGAGCCAACGCCCGAGGGCACGCTGTTGTACAGGGCGTCCATCAGTGGCTTCATCTTTGGGCTGACCTCGTCCTGCATCAGGTTGGTGCGCAGCAGGCGCACGCCGCAGTTGATGTCAAAGCCAACGCCCCCCGGCGATACCACCCCGTCATCCACTCTCATGGCCGCCACCCCGCCGATGGGGAAACCATAGCCCCAGTGGATATCAGGCATGGCGAGTGAGTAGTCCACGATGCCGGGCAGGAAGGCGACGTTGGCCACCTGCTCCAGGGCCTGCTCCTGGCAAATTTGCTTTACCATATCGGCATCGGCGTAGATGATGCCGGGCACGCGCATGCCCTGCTTGTAGCTCCTGGGTATACGCCAGCGATAGTCGTCTATTTTTTCCAGCGGTCCGTTCCAGGGAGACATTGTTTCACCTGCTAAACATCCAGAATCACCTGTACCTGATTGTTCTCCCGGTCAATATTCAGCATATGATAGGTGGCTGATTTCACCCCTCTCTTCAACCGATGGCGGGAAGGGTCATACTTTTCGCCGTAGCAGGTTGCCTTCAAGCCAGAGCCATCAAAATGCTCGATATCAAACCTCTTCAGCAACAGCATCTCAACGTCAAAGGTATAGAGTAAATAATTGAGCCACTCGAAGAGCAGGGTTTCCGTATCCTCTTCCCTGATGTCTACCTTAAGGGGCTCTTTTTCCTGTACATTGCCGAGGTCAGCCATAATGGAGAACAGGCCATAGGCGGCATTGGCAAATGCTTCCGCCAGATTATGCCCGTAGGCGACCAGCCCCATATCAGCCGTATGCTCGATAAGCTTGAATCGTTTCATTACTGCTCTCCGTACACATAATATTATATCGCATAGGTGGCGGTTATAAAATAGGGGAGGTCTTCTTGAATAAAAGCCTAATCCCCTGTATCATAAAAAGACGCGGCATTATTTTTGACAAAGGAGCACAATGATTTTACATAACTACGATGTGAAAGACCGGTCGCTGGCTGAATCAGGCCGACAGCGCATTGAATGGGCATTCCGGGAGATGCCGGTGATAGGGCTGATACGGGAGCGATTTGCAAAGGGAAAACCGCTGCAAGATGTGCGGATTGCGGCCTGTC
>CAYZOI010000121.1:0-2591 GCA_964480145.1 uncultured Dehalococcoidaceae bacterium
CCCCCGACCTCTGCGATGCGAACGCAGCGCTCTCCCAATTGAGCTATATCCCCACGCCACGCCAAAATTATACCACGCCCGCTGCCCTTGCGGTTAATGTTCAACCCGTTCCACCCGATATCGTAATTTACCCGCTGGCACGGTTACCTCGACTATATCTCCCTCGCTCCGACCAATAAGTGTCTTGCCCAGAGGTGAAGCTCTGGAAATTTTACCCTGAGTCGGGTCTACCTCCTTGGGGTCGACTATTAAATAGTGCAGCTCTTCTCCCGAAGCGAGGTCACACAGTACGAGGCGGTCGCCAATAATAATCTTGAGACCTGACTTTAGTGTTTCATCAATAACCCTGGCCACTTTGAGCGTCGCTTCCAGCTCTCCGATCCGTCCTTCCAGATGCCCGCGTTGCTCCCTTGCCGCCGCCAGAGGTGCATTTTCCTTAAAATCCTTGTCGGCGGCGGCCCGACGTATCTGCTCTATAAGCTCCGGTCGCTTGTCCTTCAGCGAATTCAGTTCGTTTTCAAGCTCGGCATATCCCTGGCGTGTCAGCTCAATCACTTCGGGCAGTCCCTGCCTGTTCGCCGGTGATGAGCTGGCCTTCGCCTTCTTCGCCTTGAGATAGACAGCCAGGTTTACTTTGTTCCATCCTGTCTTTTTGGCGTGTGCTAAAAAGGCACGCAGCTGGTCAAGTTTCCTGCCGTAATCGGTATCAGACAATGACAATCGCTCTGCATAATTGGCCACTTCCCGCGCGTTGATACTGGCCAACGCCCGCTCACGTCCAAACCAGCGGATAAACTTGTATATTTCCGGCTGGCTGACTTCCCTTTCCTCGGACGTCAATCGGGCCAGAAACTGACCCGCAGCCTCTTCAAGGCCAATGTTCGATGCGCTTTTTTCATCCATAGAACTACCCGGACAAATATTATTTATTGTTGCCGCTTCTGAATGGAAACCTGATGCTCCCGAGCACCCTGGCGACCACAGCGCGTCTGAGCAGCTGCATGATTGCCCGGCTGTGCCAGTCAAAAGACACTTCCGTGGCTTCAAGCAGCGCCGCATCGATGTGATTCTTCTCGATCACATCGAATAAACGGTCTATCTGCTGGTCGCTCAAACGCTCGAATAGCTTCCTCGCCCTGTAGCCAACCATAAGCTCATGGCCGAGCTTGCGCCTCCATTCCCGGTCGTACTGGGACAGATTTTTCGCCGATAAATCATCCCGATGCAGGGCTTTGTTCAACGTATCGGCGGCGATATCGGCACAGAGCATGCCGTAGTAGATGCCACCACCAGTGGTCGGCTTGACCTGACCGGCGGCATCGCCCACCGCCAGAACTCTGTCGCCATAAGTCCTGCGCAGAGCTTTTAGCGGTATAGCATCATAGCCGGGTTTACCCTCGCCGGGCACTATCTTGCCCTGGGACGCCAGCAAATCCAGCAGCTTTTTCAAATACTCATCGGGAGCCTTACGCGCCAGCAGGCCAACACGGGCCTTTCCATCAGCCGTCGGCACGAGCCAGCCGAAGAACCCCGGCGCCGTTTCCCGCCCAAAATACACCTCAACCTCGTCTGCCTCTTTTGCGGGGACCTCTATCTGCGCACCAGCGACGAAATCGTCCGTTTTCCCCAGTCTCATCACTTCGGTAAGCCGGGTGCCATAGCCACTGGCGATAACCACTGCCCTAGCCATCAGATTGCCGCCTCGCTTCCGGCAGTAGACCTCCACACCCTCCCTGGTCATTCGCATATCATGGACAGTGCTGTCAAACAGGTATTGTGCCCCAGCGTTTTGTGCCCTCCGCGCCATGGCAATATCAAATGCCGCCCGGTCCAGAATGCTGGCCTGATACTCTTTTCGTTTTATGTAAAGTATTTTACCCGACGGCGAGAACAAGCGGGCGCTTTTCACCTTGCGCAGGATAACACTGTCATCGATATCAAAGATACGGACACATTCCTGCCCGACGATGCCGGTGCAGCTTAACTTTTCCCCCACCCCACTCCTCTTCTCCAAGACGACAGCATTCCATCCCTGCCGCGCCAGCATGTATGCGGTGCGACTTCCCGCCGGGCCACCACCGATAACAATTACATCATACATCACAAGCCAACCTGGGTAATATTATAGTAAAGGATGAAACAATGCCATAATAAGAAATCTGGCCCTGAAATTCAAGGCGACATTCCGAGAGTATGCAATGCGCTTGCTTTTCTTTGCCTGCCAGGCAAGATTATGCTACTATATTGGGAAGTTCGGGGTCCGGAACGGGGTGTAGCGCAGCCTGGTAGCGCACCTGAATGGGGTTCAGGTGGTCGTCGGTTCAAATCCGACCACCCCGACCATAGGCTCAAAGCTAAAAGGTTGCCACAATGCAATGCTCCCTAAAGCAATTAAAGATCTATCTATTCCTGTGATGAATTGGGACTTGAAGACTTTCAATAATTGGCTGATAACAAATCCGACTGACAAGTAGTAGTATTGACTTCAGTGATGAAAGGAATATAATAGAGCTTGCCTGATGTAAAACACCTTATTGGAGCAAGGGTGTGATGATGAAAAAGGGTGTCGTTGACCGTTAATTACCTGACGG
>CAYZOI010000122.1:0-2467 GCA_964480145.1 uncultured Dehalococcoidaceae bacterium
GGTCGTAGCTCCCGTGGTAGCAGCCGTCCGTTTTCAGGAGCATGTCCTTGCCGGCAAGACCTCTGGCCAGACGTATGCCCATCATCACCGCTTCCGTCCCTGAGTTGCAAAATCTTATCTTGTCCACGGAGTCGACCATGTTGCAGACGAGTTCAGACCAGCGCACCACAGTGGGAATAAGTGCTCCCAGTGCGGTACCTTTCGCCGCCTGTTCCCGCACCGCCGCCACAACCTTGGGATTGGCATGTCCCAGAATCATCGTGGTGTAGCAGTTGTGGAAATCAAGGTACTCGTTTCCGTCAACGTCGGTAAAGCAGCAGCCTTCGGCTTTATCTATCCAGAAAGGATAAGGTTCAAACCAGATTGAGGTGCGGGTATCACCACCCGGCATATGGCGACGCGCTTTTTCCAGCGTTTCTTCAGATTTCCGGGTTCTTTTACGGTAGGTGTCTTCGTATTTCTTGGTGACTTCGGCCAGCAATTGTTCACGGGACATTTTCTTTCTCCTTTCTACTTAGTCGACTTCAGTTTAGCTCGATTATTCCGAGATGGTAAATATAATAACAGATATATTATAACAAATCATCCTGTCTGACAATACCGCCAACATCTGCCGGGTCAGACTTAATTTTCCTCGAGTAGAGACGGCGGAGAGAATTCTTGACAAAAGACGCCCGACTGCCTAAAGTGTCCGAAGGCATTCATAATTAACTCGATAAGGGGGAAAATATGGCCGAATTCGAAATCATTGATGCCCACGCTCATCTGGCGAGGACCCCGGAGGAGGAGAGCAATTACTGGCTGTTTGCCGGGCGCAGGGCGTGTGACCGGTATGGTACGCCGGAGAGAGCCGTCGAATATATGGAGAGACAGGGCATCTCCAAGATGACTTTCCTGACCCTGATTGGGCGCCAGTACCGTGGCCCTCTCGTTGAAAAAGCGAAGCTCGCTTCGCTGCCGGAAAAAGAACGACGCGAGGCAGAGAAGAAGATAGGCGAACAGGTTGCTCCCAAGATGCGTGAAATCAATGAATGGGGCTGCGAAGTGGGCAAGCGTTTCCCGCAATTACTGCCCTTCAGCTGCATTTCACCGGAACTGGGTGGTGCCGAAGGTATGGTCAAGGAAGTGGAACTAAGGGCAAGCCAGGGGGCAAAGGGTATCAAGCTCCATCCCGGCATGTTCTCTTTTTTCCCGGATGACGAGGTGATGTTCCCGGCCTATGAGAAGTGCCAGGAGCTGGGGCTTCCGGTGCTGGCTGACTCAGGGGCGTGGCCGACGCCGCATATCCTGTCAGAATATCCTTCTCCGGTGGTATTGGTGGGGCAGCAAGGAGTCGTCGATTATGCTGAACCCAAGAACTGGGCTAAAGCGGCCGAGACCTTTCCCAAGCTGACCATCATCCTTGCTCACCTCGGGTCGGCCTGGTGGGACGAGAGGGTGGAACTGGCGCAGAAATACCCCAATATTTATTTTGACACCTCTCAGGGCTTCTCGGCGCCGGACCGCCTTCCTTACAGCCCGCACCGGGGTCTGGCGGAAGCGGACGTACCCAGAATCTTTCATAAAATCGGCATTGAGCGGATATTTTTCGGCACCGATTTCCCGGCGCTCGCGCCACAGCCGCAGCTGGAGCAGATATTGCGCTTACCCCTGACCGATGAGGAGAAACAGATGATAGTGGCAGGAAACGCCAAGCGCGTCCTGCGTCTGTAGACTTTTTCCGTCGGCAAGAAACAGGAGAGGCAAGGGCAACCCATTACGTGACGGGAAAACCCTTGCCTCCTTCTTTTTGTCTAGAGGCCGAGAAGCGACCTCATCTCTTCAATACCTGGCTTTAGTTTCTCGTAGTTGTTGTCTATACAGTAACCCAGTATGAAGAGCTGGTAGCCTTCCTTGGCCCACTTGGCCAGGCCCTTGGGGGCAAAACCGCCGATGCCCGCCACCTTGCCTGCCTTTTTGCAGATGCGGCCAATCTCCCGCAGCTCGTCTTCTACTATCTGTGAGGTTACCGTTTCGGAGCGAAGCATTTTCGGCGGTGTACCATAAGCATCCAGCACCAGATCGTTGGTGCCGATAATGGTGCCGGTAACGCCTTCCAGAGCCAGTATGCGGTGCAGGTTGCTGATGCCCTCCCGGCTTTCGGTCATTGGAAAGAGCACAACGTTATCGTTCACATATTCACAGATGTCCGAGAGCAGCATCTCCGCCAGGTTCTGAGAATCCATCAAATACGGGCTCATGCCGACTCCCGAACCGCGATGTCCGATAGGTGAGAAGTAACACTGGTCGATGGCGAATATTGCTTCCTCTACCGTGTTGACACAGGGCAACATCATCCCGTTGATACCGGCATCCATGTAGCACCGGAAATGGCCGTCTTTATCCTCGGGCCTCATCGAAACTTGAAATACAAAAAACTAATCCTCAATATCCCCGATACACTCAATTTTTATATCTGTCGGTTCTC
>CAYZOI010000123.1:0-2454 GCA_964480145.1 uncultured Dehalococcoidaceae bacterium
CCACTTCGAAAAATATTTTGACATTCTGGACTATTTGGTGGATATTGAGAGAACTATTGCTGATGTCAGCAGCGTTGGCCAGGAATTGTTTGACTTAATACTGGAGGTTTCGTCAGGCAGGAAGACGCAGAATGAACTTATTGGTTATGTTGGTGCTTGTGACCTGTGGACTGTAGTTCCAATGACTTAAATAAGTCATAAGTATAGTAAATCTAAAGTAAGGAGAACAGAAATGGTCAGTAAAAGAACACAGGAGCTTCTCAAGGCTGACGCCGAGCACGTGGTGCATGGCATGCACACCGTTGGCCGCAATATCGGCATAGTGATGGAAAAAGCCCATGGCATATATCTGGAGGACAGCGAGGGCAAGGAGTATATCGACCTTTCGTCGCAACTGATATGCGTCAACCTGGGCCACCGTCGACAGGAAATCATCGACGCCGTGACCAAAGCCATGAACGAGATAGACTTCGTTACCACCTTCTTCGGCGTTACCAATCCGTACATCATCGACGTGAGCCAGAAACTCGCCAAACTGACGCCGGGAGACCTGAATCACTTTCACTACACCTCGGGCGGTGCCGAGGCGGTAGATTCGGCAGTGAAAATGGCCCGCTTCTACTGGAGCCGGAAAGGACTTGCCGGCAAATATAAAATCATCAGCCTTTATGCTTCTTACCATGGTTCGGCTGGAATATCGACGAATGTGACCGGGCTGGGTCGCGGCGCTAACCAGAATCCCTTTGGGCCGGTAGCTCCGGGATTTGTCCATGTGGCTCCGCCGTACAGCTACCGCTGTATGTTTGGTGATGTCCCCGACTGCGGTCAGGCAAGCATTGATTACCTAGAATCAGTAATTCAAGCTGAAGGGCCGGAGAGTATAGCCGCTTTTATTGCGGAATCAATAATGGGAGCGGCGGGCGTGATTGAGCCGCCACCCGGCTGGTGGCCCAAAGTGGCCGAGCTCTGTAAAAAATACGATATCCTGCTCATCGTTGATGAGATTATGTCCGGTTTTGCCAGGACGGGTAAAATGTTCGCCTGTGAGCACTGGGGAGTTAAAGGCGACATGATGACCATGGCCAAAGGAATTGTCAACTCGGCGCTGCCGTTCGCCGCAGTGGCTCTCAGCGACGGGATTTACGATGTGTTGAAGGATAATATGATGGCTCACGGTTTCACCTACAGCGGTCACCCCATCGCTGCGGCAGCCTCCTCTGCGGCTCTGGATATCTATGTTAGAGATAAAGTTGCTGAAAACGCTGCCACAGTGGGCAAGCATATTAAACAACGCCTGGAAGCCGAGTTCGTACCGCTGCCCTGCGTCGCATATGCTGACGGTCGCGGTGTTTTTCAAGCACTTGAGCTGGTTAAAGATAAGAAGACCAAAGAGCCAATTGACCAGCCGATGAAAGATAAATTATGGCAGGACCTGTTCGATGCGGGTATTTTTACACGAGTTATTGGCTGGCGGGGGAACAGGATGTTCATCTGTCCACCCTGTGTTATAACCATTGAAGAGGCAGACAAAGTTCTTGACATCCTAAAACCAATAGTAGCCGGGCTTAAGCCCAGTTAGTGGCCAATAATTCGACCGGGGCGGGCTTTATTCGCAAAGAGACGAGCGGCATTTATATAATGTGAGGCGACCTGATGAAAATTGTATGCCCCGATGGGACGGCTGAGATACGAGAGCTCATGACACCCGAGTCAGAAAAAAAGCTCGAAGCGCTGGGAACTCTTGTCTGGTTCAATGACCGTGCCGAAACATCCGAAGGCTATTTACAGCGAGTTAAGGATGCTGACGGAATCATATTAAACTGGGATCTGCCTGTCGAAGTGCTCAAATCCTGTCCGAAACTGCAAATTATTTCCTTCTTGGGCGCCGCCCCTCGAAAATTCGTTGATCTGTCCGCAGCCAGCAGCATGGGGATAGCGGTAACCAATACACCTCACTATGCAGACCGGGAGGTCGCAGCCCACGCCATGGCACTCATACTCAGCTGCGCCAAGCGCATCGCCCAGTTTAACAGCCAGATGCACCGGGGGATATATGAGAAAGGGGACTTCACCGCCGAGTTTGAAGGTAAGATACTAGGCGTTGTCGGGTTGGGAGGTATCGGTGCCGAAGTCGCCCGCCTGGCGCAGGCATTTGGCATGCGTGTCCTGTGCTGGACACTCCACCCCACCCCGGAACGGGCGTGCAAGCATGGCGTGGAGTTCGTTACGCTTGAGGAACTTTTCCAGCAATCGGACATAATCTCCTTGCACGTGACACATACGCCGGAAACGGAAAAGATGATTAGCCGAAACCTGCTGGAATCTATGAAACGGAGTGCCGTCTTCGTGAATACCGCCCGTGCCGAACTGGTTGATAACTCGGCTCTAGCTCAGTTGCTCAGGGACGGGAGACTGGCGGCAGCCGGCCTGGATGTTTTTGATGAGGAGCCAATC
>CAYZOI010000124.1:0-2281 GCA_964480145.1 uncultured Dehalococcoidaceae bacterium
ATTTTCGGCCTGTCTTTCATGATTTCTCCTCCTCTATCAATACTCAAGTAGGCATTCCGGGTGAATTCAGTCAATACGCATTATACCAACTCCAGCCAAGCCAAACTATGCAAACACTATTTCAAACACGATGTACCTGCGCGCCACTGATTTGCGGCCTGGATTTGACAATATTAGACAAGGGAATTAAACTACATTAACCCTATTAAGAAGCTAATTTATGAAAGGCCCTTTCTCTCTTATCGTCAATTTATGGTAGTTTAAAGTGTCCTTTTCGCCGGATACCGCAAATTATAGATTATTTGGATTGGGGGTGATAGCTTTCAAAAAAGCAGTCTGGTTCAGGTCCCATTTTTTAAAGGAGGATGAAATTGAGTAAAAGATTATTTTCTTTGGTAATGATAGTGGTCCTGTTAGGCGGACTGGCGGCCGCCGGATGTGCAGCCCCGGCACCTGCCCCAGCGCCTGCTCCAGCACCTGCACCAGCACCTGCTCCAGCACCCGCTCCAGCACCCGCTCCAGCCCCTGCACCAGCACCCGCACCGGCCCAGCCTGAGAAATCGTTCAACTGGGCGGTACAGCACAAGAGTGGCGCGGGAGATTTGTTAGTGACGTCGCTTCAGACCCTGGCCGACGATGTTGAGGCAGCCAGTGGTGGACGCTTTATAATAAAAGCTTATTGTGGAGATGCCGTGGCACCAGCTGGTAAGGAGTTTGACGGCGCCGAGAGCGGCCTGCTTGATATCGGTGTGGAAACCGGCTCCTGGCTGAAGGACAGGTGGCCTTACGCTGATTTGTTCACCTACAGAACCGCTAGCATGACGGCACTGGAGATGCTGCTGTGGAATGAGGTGGGAGGAGGCCTGGAGCTAGCCCGTGAGGAGGTACAAGATAGTAACGTGTACGTCTTCAATGGCTTGCCCATGACCCCGGAAATATTCCTCAGCTCTACAAAGCCGATAAACTCACCGGCTGACCTCGACGGGCTGAGAATCCGCACCGCCGGTGGCGGCATTGATGGTGTAGCCTTCGCCGAGGCAGGGGCTTCGATAGTTTCGATTGCCGGTGGCGAGGTCTATGAATCCGTGCAAAGGGGGGTACTAGACGCTTTCCAATACAGCTCTCCGTCAATGGATTACTCCAATGCCTTCTACGAGATTGTCGATTACGTCTATATGTCGCCCGTCCGACAGCCTACGGACTATCACTACTACTACGTCAACAAAGATTCTTATGACGAGCTGCCGGCTGACCTCCAGGAACTGCTCCAACTCGCACTTCGCCGACATGGCATGGAATTTTTCATGAATCAGGCTCAGTTGGATACCGTAGCCCTAGCGTTCTATAAAGACTATGGCATTACGATTGAACCGATGGCAAAGAGCGTGGAAGATTTATTGAGTGAAGTAGCCGCAGTCGAATATGCCAAGCTGGCCGCCGAGTATCCTTTCGCGAAGAAGGTGATAGAATCACAGGATGCTTTCTATTCGAACATCAGGGAAGCATTCCCATCAGGTCTCTAAATCAAGCTCAGATTTCACTCCCCCGGGAATATTCTCGGGGGAGTGAAACTAATATCAAGAAGAAGTTATCTAAAATATGAGAAGCATACTACGCACAATTGATTCTATCAACGACAAAGTAGGAAGTGCAGCACGCTGGTTATGTCCAGCACTGGTGTTGTTAATAACCCTGGAAGTTACCAGACGTTTCGTCTTCAATTCACCGTCAATGTGGGCCTTTGAGACCGCAATGATGGTCGGCGCCACCTTATATGTCTTTGGCTGGGCTTATGTACATCGTCACCGGGCCCACGTCAGGGTAGACGTTTTTTATGCCCACCTGCCACGCAGAATGCAAGCCCTGATTGATGTCCTGGGTAACATAGTCTTTTTTTTCCCATTTATTATTATGTTTACCATTGCGGCTGTTAACAAGGCCCAGTTTTCCTGGGCAGTTAATGAGAAAATGGAGGAGACCGTTTGGTATCCTCCATTCGCCCCGTTAAGAACGCTGATTGCCATAGCGCTTATTCTGCTTGCGCTTCAAGGTACCGCTAATTTCCTCCGTGATTTCTACGTGCTGATAAGGAACAAGCCCTATGATTGATTTGAGTCCAGAACTTCTTACCGCCATAATGCTGGGTGGAATCGTGGTGGGGGTACTGACCGGTTTTCCCGTAGGCTTCGTTATCGGTGGCATAGGGCTAATAGTTGGGTATTCTGTATTTGGGGATATCATCGGCCAAGTGCTTTATGAGCGCGCCATAGGCCTGCTGATA
>CAYZOI010000125.1:0-1965 GCA_964480145.1 uncultured Dehalococcoidaceae bacterium
TTTACTCGTAGTCAATTTCGATGGTGGCAGCGGCGGGATTTGAACCTGCGACCAAGGGCTTATGAGTCCCCTGCTCTGCCACTGAGCTACGCTGCCAACAGAGTAGAATATAGCATCAACACGCTTTAATTGTCAATTTCGCTTGATAACATGGACGCCGGTCGCCTTGAAGGCTGCGAAAATCTTTTTCCCCTTGGTCAAACCCATCTCCTCATCCGACCTTCTGGTCACCATTGCCACCAGAGAAAACCCGCACTGGAGCTCAACCCGTGTCAGCGGCCCCATGTTCACCAGCCAGCTAATCTCCCCTTCAAAGGAGTTCCGGGCACTACTGGAGACTTGGGAAAGGGATAGGGTGACGTCTTCGGGTCGGATGCAGGCACAGACCTCTTCGCCAGCAGCATAATCAGAAATCGCTTCGATAGATCTCCCCCCGCTTTCGATGGTGACGATGTTTTCTTCACTGGACGCAACCACACCTTCAATGATGTTCTCCACGCCGACAAACTCGGCCACTTCCTTATTGCGCGGCGAGGTAAAAACGTCCTTTGGACTGCCGGCTTGCAGCAGTTTTCTACCCATCAGCACTCCTACACGGTCGGCCAGGCGCTGTCCCTGTGATAAATCGTGTGTCGCCATGATGATGGTGGTAGTATATTTCCTGATAATACTGCTTATCAGTTTCTCGATGCGGGCTGCGGAAAGCGGGTCAAGATTGGCCGTCGGTTCATCCATCAGCAGAACTTCCGGCTCAATGGCGAGCGCCCGGGCGATGGCTACCCGCTGTATCTCTCCACCGGAAAGGTGTCTGGCATTCCGGCTGCGGTAATCTGACAGGCCCACAACGTCTATAATCTTATTTATCCTTTCCTGCAACCGGTGTCCCCTGACTCCCCGCCACTTCAGGGCACAGGCAATATTATCATAGACGCTCAGGTTGAAGACCACCGGCTTCTGCAGGACAAACGCCATGCGTCGCCGCAAGGCGAGTCGCACGGCAGGCGACTCCGCGGTATCCGCCCCATCGAAGTATATTTTCCCGGACGTGGGCTCATCAAGCAGGTCTATCAGGCGCAGCAGCGTCGTCTTGCCGGCGCCGGTAGGCCCTATCAGGGCAAATACTTCTCCTCGCTCGATGCTGAGGTTGATATTATTCAGGATACCCTGCTCACCATATCGCTGGCACAAATTTATCGTCTCGATAAACGCCATGGTCACCTCTGCTGCACCCGGTTCAGGATGATATTGATGATAAGGGCAATCGAAATCAGAATTATCCCCAGCGCGATAGAAAGTTCCAGTTCACCTTTCTGCGTTTCCAGTGAAATAGCCGTGGTGATGACCCGGGTGAATCCCCGTATGTTGCCGCCCACCATGAGAGCTATCCCCACCTCGGAAATAGTCCGACCGAAGCCCATAATGATTGCCGCCATGACCGCGAACCGGGCCTCTCTCAACACTGCAATCGCTGTCTGAAAGCCGCTGGCCCCCAGCGACCGTGCCGTGTCCACTATGCTACGGTCCACTCCACTGAGCGCGGAAATCACCAAGCCGAGCAGTATCGGCGTGATGAGGAGCATCTGCCCCAGCACCATTACCGTCGGCGTGAACATGAGGCCCAGCCCACCCAGCGGCCCCGCCCGGGAAAACATAACAAAGACAAAAAGCCCGACCGCCACCGTCGGCATGCTGAAGAACGTCTGCACCAGGTTAATCAGGGCCCTTTTACCACGGAACTGATGGAAATGGATGATGTTAGCCAGGGGCACGCAGACCAGCGAGGCGAGGATAGCGGAGGTCACCGAGATTCCCAGCGACCTCCCGGCTATCTCCATCACCTCCGGGTCGAGCGTGACGATAAGTTCTACGGCCTTTATCAGGCCATTCCATAGTTCAGTCATCAGATCTGGTCCTGTTATCTGACACGTCTATTTTTTATTTCGTTGGCTCGGCGCCGGCGCAGGG
>CAYZOI010000126.1:0-1796 GCA_964480145.1 uncultured Dehalococcoidaceae bacterium
TCGTTTCCCCGAAGGCGAAAGCATTAGCGACCTCGACCGCCGGGTCGTGAAATTCCTCAGCCGATTGGAGAAGCACACCCCCGAAGACACGGTCCTGGTGGTTGCCCACGCCGGAGTCCTGCGGCTCTTAATCTGTCACCTGCTGCCAATAGATATACGGCACTGGCGACAGCTCCGCACCGATTTAGCCTCACTCAGCATTGTTGAAACCCATTCGCAGGGAGCCACGTTACATTTACTTAATGATACCTCTCATTTACACTAAGCAAAGGCTCCTATTCAGCTTTCAACGCATCTCCGGCTATGTTATACTTTTAGTGCGGATACACCTATCATATTAAAACGTTATGGCCGAATCCGAAGAAACACGGGACAGAATCGCCAAGCTAAGAGCCGAGATAAACCATCACAACTACCGCTACTATGTGCTCGACAGCCCTGAAATCAGCGACGCTGAGTACGACTCGCTGATGCGGGAGCTGAAACAGCTTGAGGAGCGGTACCCCCGGTTCTTAACTCCGGACTCGCCTACCCAGCGCGTCGGTGTCGAACCTCTGGAAGCCTTCGGCGTGGTGGAGCACCCCTTCCCCCTGCTGTCCCTCGGCAACGCCTTTTCCAGCGATGAGTTGCTCGCCTGGCATAGTCGTATTTCCCGACTGCTCGGCCAGGCCAGTTCTGACTTTGTCGGCGAGCACAAGATTGACGGCCTGGCTGTGGCTCTTACCTACGTAGATGGCCGCTTTGTCACCGGAGCCACCCGCGGCGATGGCCTGCGTGGTGAGGATATCACGCAGAACCTCAGGACTATACGAAGCGTCCCCCTTGTCGTGCCAAAAGACGCCCCGCCAAGATTTGAAGTGCGCGGCGAAGTATTCCTGCCCATCGATGGCTTTCACAAGCTCAATCAGGAAAGAGAGAAGGAAGGGTCACCATTATTCGCCAATCCCAGAAACGCCGCTGCCGGCTCGGTACGCCAACTGGACCCCAGAATTACCGCCCGGCGCCCGCTGGACATATACATCTACATGCTGGGCTATACCGAAGGCGGAGCAACCCCGACAACTCACTGGGAAGCGCTGGAGTACCTTAAATCGCTGGGCTTCAAGATAAACCCGAACAACCGTCGCCTGTCCGGAATTGAACAGGTCACGGAGTATTACCAGACCTGGGTGGAAAAAAGAGAAAAACTCCAGTATGAAGCCGACGGCATCGTGGTTAAAGTCAACCAGCTTGAAATACAGCAGAGACTGGGAGATGTTGGCCGCGAGCCGCGCTGGGCCATCGCCTATAAATTTCCGGCGGTACAGGGCACCACAAAGCTAACTGATATCGGCATCAGCGTGGGGCGGACGGGCACCCTCAACCCATATGCCATCCTTGAGCCGGTATCGGTCGGGGGGGTGACCATCCGCCAGGCTGCCCTCCATAACGAGGACGACATCAGGCGCAAGGACATCCGCATCGGCGATACCGTTATCATCCAGCGTGCCGGTGAAGTTATCCCCGAGGTGGTCGGGCCGGTCGCCAGCAAGCGCACCGGAAAAGAAAAAGAGTTCAACCTCCTGGAGAAAGTATACGACAAAGAGAAGGATCGCTCGGCGTGCCCGGTCTGTGGCAGCGAGGTGCTTCGACCTGAGGGCGAGGTGATGTACTACTGCTCAAACGCCGCCTGCCCCGCTCAGGCACAGCAGCGAATCGAGCACTTTGCCTCACGCGGCGCTATGGACATAAGAGGCATAGGCGAGAACCTCTCCGCCACCTTATTTCAAAAAGGCCTGGTAAAAGATATCGCGGAC